>CAYFFJ010000057.1:0-18238 GCA_964342395.1 uncultured Hydrogenophaga sp. | reverse complement strand
GGGAGGGGTCATGTGCAGTCTCCTGGTTTTTGTACTGATCATCAGTATGCTGACGATTAGTATAAGTATTATTTGGTTTTTATCAAGCCAGGGACAAACCCGCCCTGGCCGCCTCTCCATGCCCCTCGACGTTTTGCCTGGTCACCACATCCGCCGTCTGCAGCAAATGGCCGTGGCCGTTTTTTTGCAGGAAACCCAGGGTTTCGGCATCACGCCCGTGCAATACGGGGCCTTGCTGACGGTGCAGCAGCAGCCGGACCTGGACCAGCGCAGCCTGGCCCATCTGATGGGGCTGGACACCTCCACCACCGCCGGGGTGGTGGACCGCCTGGAGGCCCGTGGCCTGCTGCGCCGCAGCGCCTCACCCACCGACCGGCGGGTGAGGCGGCTGGGCATCACGCCAGAGGGGCAAGCCCTGCTGGCCGACATGCAGCCGCAGGTCGATGCCGCTCAGGCACGCATGCTGGCGCCGCTTGCCGAGGCCGAAAAGCCTCTGTTCATGGGCATGCTGACGCGGCTGGTGCAGGCGCACCACGAAGCCGAGCGTTTGGGTTCAGACGGCGCAGGGGGGTGATCAATGCCGGTGGGTGTGGTGCAAATCGGGCACGTGGGCATGCCCATGCGTGAGCGGTGTGTGCCCATGCCTGTGGCTGTGTGGCCCAACTGGCATGGCTTCGTGGCGGTGGTTGTGGTGCCCATCGTCGTGGCGGTGGGCATGTTCGTGCTCCAGGGCCTCGTGCGTGTGTTCGTGTCCGTGGGATTCGGCCAGGTGCAACACCACGCCCGCCAGCATCAGCACACCGCCCAAGGCCAGGTAGGGTGACACCGCCCGCTCTCCCAGGGCAAACGCCGCCACCGCACCGATGAAGGGCGCAAACGCAAACACCGACCCCGTGCGTGCCGCGCCAAATGTGCGCTGGGCCAGCAGGTAAAAGCGCAAGCTCAGCCCGTAGCCACTGGCGCCAATGGCCAGCAACACGGCGCACGGTACCCATGCAGGCACGGGCTCTGCGTTCAGCCACGCCACAGTGCCCGTGGCCACCCACCCCAGCACCGATTTGGCCAGCACCACCTGCCCGGGGTCGCGGTCGGCAACGCCGCGCGACAAGCTGTTGTCAATGCCCCAGGCCACGGTGGCCGCCATCACCGCCAGCAGGCCCAAAAGCTGGACGCCGCCTTCAAACCCCTGCTCCAGCGCCAGGATCACGCCACCGGCCAGCAAGGTGCCCATGGCCAGCACCACCCGTTTGTCCACCGTTTCACCGTACAAGCGCCAGGCCAGCATGGCGGTGAACACCGCTTCCAGCGTCAGCATCAGCGAGGCAGACACCCCGCTGGTGCGTTGCAAGCCCCAGGCCAAGGCCACGGGGCCGATGACCGCACCGAAAAACGCCATGGCCAGCAGCCGCCTGGCATCGGTGCGTTGCAGCCGTGCTTCCCGCTCTTGCGGTTGGCGCATGAAGGCCGCAACCAGCGCCGCGCCGCCGTACAAAAGCGCTGCCGTGGTGAACGGCCCCACGTCTTTGCCCCAGGTCTGGACAAAAGGCGTGCTCAGGCCGAACAAGGCGGCCGCCAGCAAAGCCAGCAAACCGCCTTTCACCACGGGATTCAACAACCCTGTGTTTTTCATGGCTTATTTCCCGGTGAAATTGGCTGCAATGAAGTTGCCGCTATTTGCCAGCGAATGGCGGTGCTGTGAAAAGGTGCTGCAAGCTCCCGTATCGACTGCTCCAAAACTTCAACTGCCGGGGCCTCTGGCGCATCGACCCACCACGTCATGAGATCCACGATGCCACCGGTGACGTACCGCGCCACCATCTGGTGCTGCACGTGCGGCAGACCGAGCCTGGCGAGATCTTGCTCGATCAACTGGAAGACCATTTCACGGAACCGGCGCTCTATGCCGTGGCCACTGCGCCGCCCGATGACCGTTTTGAATACCTGCCGTTGCTCCACCATGTGCGCGAGCAGCCCATTCATGAAGGCCAGCGGCCGGTTCAATGGGCCACCCGGCGCAGCGGTACTGAGGGCATTGCGCAGGTCATTCAGGCTCTCGACCAGCAAGTCGTCCTTGCCACGGTAATGGACGTAGAACGTTGACCGCCCCACATTGGCTTGGTCGCAAATCTCCTGGATGCTGAGTTCATCCCACCCCCGCTCGGGTAGCAAAAACAGCATCGCGTCCCGCAAAGCGAGCCGGGTTTTGGCAATTCGGCGATCAGCCACGGGTTTGTCGGTCACGCAAGGCTTCCTGAACACAAAGGGGACAAACGTCCCAAAACGGTCACGACGAGGCTGGGTGTTCTTCTCCCCATCCAAGCGCCCAGCAATCATAGACATGTGTCCAATTGCAGACGATCTCCATGAAACCCAATACCCATTTTGCAGCCACCCCAGCAGGGCCGCGCGCAACGAAGCAGCGTTTGGCCAGCGTTGTCGCATATGGGTTCTACCCGTTGGCGCTGGCATCGACCCTTCTCTTCATTTGCGTTGAAACGCAGGGTTTGCTCGGACCCCTTGGAAAAGCCTACCCTGCCTACCTGGGGCTCATGATTGCCACCATGGCTTTGTTGGAATGGGCGTTGCCGGTGCGGCCCGAATGGGCAATGACATGGCACAGCTTCTTGCGCAGAGACCTGCCCATGCTGGTGGTCAACGGCGCAACCATCGCCGCCACCACCCACCTCGTGACGGCATGGGCGCATGCCGCAGGCGCGGGGCCTGTCAAGGCAGCCCATTGGCTTCCTTGGTGGGCAGAGGCCCTGGCTGCGATCCTGATCTCGGACTTCATGTGGTATTGGGTGCATCGGCACAGCCACGAGAGCCAGGGGCGAGTGGGTCAATGGCTGTGGAAAACGCATGTCTTGCACCATCTGCCTGAGCAGGTCTATGTTTTCATGCATGCGGTCGGGCACCCTTTCAACGGTGCCTACGTGCGGGTGATTCTGATGTTGCCACCGATCGCGCTGGGCTTTTCGGAAGAAGGCATCTTTGCGGCTGCCGTGCTGACCGGATTCCAGGGGCTGATGTCTCATTTCAATGTGGACATCCGTGCCGGCTGGCTGAACCGCGTGTTCATGGGAACGGAGTTGCACCGCTGCCACCACAGCGCAGACCCGGCAGAAGGCAAGAACTATGCGGCGGTGGTGACGTTCTGGGATCAGTTGTTTGGAACGTATGACCACACGCCGGGTGTGCTGCCCACGGCACTGGGCGTGCATGACCGCAAAGCCTATCCGGCAGATGGTGAATGGGGTGCATTGATGAGGATGCCGTGCCGCCTGCCAGTGAAGCCATTTAAATATTGATTGATATTCAACAATTCTGTAGAATATCAACCATGATTTATTGTTTATCCCTGGTCACCAGCCTCCCCACCGAAAACGCCGCCGTGCGCCAACGGGCTTGGCGGGCATTGAAAGCGGCGGGCGCTGCGGTGTTGCGCGATGGCGTGTACCTGATGCCCGAGCGTGACACCTGCCGCACGGCCCTGGATGCCGTGGCCACTGAGGTGCGCGAAGGCGGCGGCACCGCCTGGGTGATGCGCATGGAAGCGCCCGATGGCCTGGACCCGGTGGCCCTGTTTGACCGCAGCAGCGACCACGCCAGCCTGCTGGCCGAGGTGGTGCGGGCCCACGCCGCGCTGCAAGTCAGCAACCTGGCCGACACCACCAAACTGGCCCGCAAGCTGCGCAAGGCGTTTGCGGCGCTGGTGGACATTGATTTTTTCCCGGGCGAAGCCCAGCGCCAAACCCAGGCCGCGTTGCAGCGCCTGGAGCTGGCACTGGCCCGCACCCTGTCGCCCGACGAGCCCCATGAGGCCAGCGATGGGGCCGGGGACATCACTCCCCGCCACCCGGCTGACTTCGTGGGCCGTGTGTGGGCCACACGGCGGCGCCCCTGGGTGGACCGGTTGGCTTGCGCGTGGCTGGTTCGCCGCTTCATCGACCCGCAAGCCCAGTTGCTGTGGCTGGACCACGTGGCCGATTGCCCGCCGCACGCACTGGGCTTTGACTTCGACGGCGCCACCTTCAGCCACACGGCGGGGTGGGTGTCGTTCGAGGTGATGGTGGCAAGTTTTGGCCTGAGCCCAGGCCCGCTGAGCCCCCTGGCCCGCCTGGGCCAGCTGGTGCATTACCTGGATGCAGGCGGGGTGCAACCCCCCGAGGCCGCCGGTGTGGAGGCCGTGTTGGCCGGGTTGCGCGATTCGCAGCTGAATGACGATGCCTTGCTGGCCAGCGCCTGCAGCGTGTTCGATGGTTTGCTGACCACCTTCAGCCCACAGGAGCAGATGGCATGAACCCGCCCATCCCCCAACCATTGGCACCCGTGCCCGTCACTTTCTGGCAGGCGTTTGTGTTCTGGCTCAAGCTGGGCTTCGTCAGTTTTGGCGGGCCAGCGGGGCAAATTGCGCTCATGCACCAGGAGCTGGTGGACAACCGGCGCTGGATATCGGAGCAGCGCTTTTTGCACGCCCTGAACTACTGCATGCTGCTGCCCGGCCCCGAGGCGCAGCAACTGGCCACCTACATCGGCTGGCTGATGCACCGCACCTGGGGCGGCGTGGTGGCGGGGGTGCTGTTTGTGTTGCCCTCGCTGTTCATTCTGGTGGGGCTGTCGTGGGTGTATGTGGCCTTTGGCGACCTGCCGCTGGTGGCCGGGTTGTTTTACGGCATCAAGCCTGCGGTCACGGCCATCGTGCTGCAGGCGGCGCACCGCATCGGCTCACGGGCCTTGAAAAACCGGGGCCTGTGGGCGCTGGCGGTGGCCTCGCTGGTGGCCATTGGCGTGTTCAAAGCGCCGTTTCCGGCCATTGTGGCGGTGGCGGCCTTGGTGGGCTACCTGTGGGGGCGCTGGGTACCGGGCGCGTTCAAGGCGGGGGGTGGGCATGCGGCGTCAGGCAAACGCCTGGGGCCCGCGCTGATTGACGACCACACCCCCACGCCCGAGCACGCGCGTTTTCGGTGGCCGCGCTTGGGCCGGGTGCTGGTGGCCGGTGCCCTGCTGTGGGGGGTGCCCATGGGGGTGCTGGTGGCCACGGTGGGCTGGGCGCACGCGTTCACGCAGATGGGCTGGTTTTTCTCGAAGGCCGCACTGCTGACCTTTGGCGGGGCCTATGCCGTGCTGCCTTACGTGTACCAGGGCGCTGTGGAGCAGTTTGGCTGGCTGACGGCCACGCAAATGATCGACGGCCTGGCCCTGGGCGAAACCACGCCCGGCCCACTCATCATGGTGGTGGCCTTTGTGGGCTACGTGGGCGGCCACACCCAAGCCCTGCTGGGGCCAGATGCGCTGTTTGGGGCCGGTGCACTGGCGGCCACGCTGGTCACGTGGTTCACGTTTTTGCCGTCGTTCATTTTCATTCTGGCGGGCGGGCCGCTGGTGGAGTCCACCCACGGCAACGTGAGTTTTACCGCGCCGCTGACCGCCATCACGGCGGCGGTGGTGGGGGTCATTGCCAACCTGGCGCTGTTTTTTGCGTACCACGTCTGGTGGCCGCAGGGTTTTGAGGGCCGGTTTGACGCGGTGGCTGCGCTGCTGGCCGTGGCGGCTGCGGTGGCGCTCATTCGCCACAAACGCAGCGTGGTGCAAGTGCTGGCGGCCAGTGCGGTGCTGGGCTTGTTGGCTTCTCTGGTTTTTTAAGGACGTTCCATGACCTTCATTTCAATCGAAAATTTGGCCGCTGAGCTGCAAGGCGCCCACCCTGTGGTGCTGCTGGATGTGCGGCGCGAACAGGCCCGCGCTGCGTCCGGGCTGGAAATTCCTGGGGCTGTGTGGCGCAATCCCGCGCTTTGGCTGGATTGGAAGGACGAATTTTTGACCACCCCGCGTGTGCTGTTGTACTGCGCACACGGCCACGAAATCAGCCAGGGCCTGGCCGCCACTTTGCGTGCCATGGGGGTGGACGCCTTGTCTTTGGCGGGTGGCTTTTCCGCCTGGTGCGCGGCGGGGCAGGTGGTGCATCACCCTGCCGGGGCACCCAGCCTCTGAGACAGGCGCTGCGCCAGCTCTTTCAGTGCTTGCGCCTGTGGCCCTTGCGGGTCCAGGTTGAGCAAGGCGGTGGGGGCCATGGCCGCCACCGCCAGCACCAGGCGGCCAAACCCGTCGAACACGGGCACGGCCATGGCGCTGATGCCTGAAATCAGCTCCTGGTTCACCTGGCTCAGACCCAGCTCGCGTATGCGGGCCAACTCGGCTTCGAACTGGGGGTCGCCCCAGGCGTCGGGCTCGCCCTGGGCCACCAGGGCTTCTTTGATTTGTGCGGCGGGCAGGTAGGCGGCAAACACCTTGCCCGTGCCCGTGTGCCGCAGCGACGCGGGAATGCCGTGGCGCATGCTGATGTTCACCGCCCTGGGGCCTTCTTCCACCCGCACGATGATGGGTCCGACGCTGCCCCACACCGCCGCCGACACGGTGCAGTCCATGGCCTGGGCCAAGGCGGGCAGCTCGGCAATGGCCAGGCGCACGGGGTCCACCTGCTGCAGGCTGATCAGGCCCAGTTGCACCGCCAGTTGCCCCAGGCCGTAGTGGCCGCTGGTGGGGTCTTGCTCGATCAGGCCCAGCTTGCCAAAGCTCACCAGGTAGGGGTGGGCTTTGGCGGGGGTCATGTCGGCGTCGCGGGCCAGGTCTTTCAGGGCCATGCGTCGGCCCGAACGGGCCAGGGCCTTCAGCAACTGGCCGCCCACTTCCACGCTTTGGATGCCGCGCGAGGTGCGGCCGGGGGCTTCTGTCGAAGAACTCTCGTCTGTGGTTGGGTAATCGGAAGTCATGGGTTGGTTGTTGTCACGGCCTGCAGCTGAACCACCAAAGTGGGCAGCGCTTGTTGCACGGTGTCCCACACCGTGTCCCTGTTGATTTCGTAATAGCCGTGCGCAATGGGGTTGCGCATGCCTTTCATGCTGCGCCAAGGTATGGCTTGGTGTGTTTCGGCGAACTCTGGGAAGGTCGTGAGTACCTTTGTGGCTTCTTCCCCTATCAAAATCAAGTTCAGCACCACTGCTTGTTGGGTGCGTTTGTCTTCCAAGAAATCAGGCTTTTCGTGGCCCTCGACGTATGCCAATGCCTGTTGCGCAGCTTCGAGCATGCGCTCCAAGTGGTCGGGTAAACGGTTGAACGTCACAGCGGCTGGGCTTGCTGAAGCACGGTCTGCCGGAACTTGATCGGCAGCTCACCAGGGGTGAGCAGATCGACCCGCAGCCCCAGCATGTCCTCCAGCGCTACCTGCAAACCGCCCAAATCGAACAGCGTGGTGCCAGGCAACGGGTCCACCAGCAAATCCAGGTCGCTGTTGTCGGTGTCTTGTCCGTGCAGCACAGAACCAAACACCCGGGGGTTGGTGGTGCGAAAGCGCACCGTGGCCGCCACGATGGCGGCGCGGTGGCTTTGCAGCGCTTCAGAAGGTTTCATGAACACTCCAAGTTCAGTTGGTCGCAAAGCATCGTACCGGTGCCAAGCGTCATTGCGGACACATGGGTCCGTGTCAGCTCAGGTTTTGTGTTGTCAATCGTCGCAATGAAACCGGCAGGCAATGATCACCAGTTCGGCATCGGTGGCGCGGTACACCAGTCGGTGCGCGCCGTCGATGCGACGGGACCAGTAGCCCGCCAGGTTGCCCAGTAGCGGTTCGGGTTTGCCCAGCCCGGCGAAGGGCTCGCGAGCCGCCGCTTCGATCAGGGTGTTGATGCGTTTGAGCGTGTGGCGTTTGAGAGCTATTGGGTCTTGGCTTTGCCACCACACGTAAGTATCCCAAGCATCGGGCACGAACCGGATGTCGCGGCCCATGCCTCAGTTGTACAAAAGATGGTGCAATTTTAAAGCCGCCAGCGGTTGTGATGGGGTTGTCTTTAGGGTTTACCCTGAACAAATTGATTTGACTAAAACGAATTTCATCCCCACAATTGCTTGACTTCAATAGAACGCGTTCGTCATAAACAAATTTAAGGGCCCACATGAGCAGCACCAAAACCTTTGCCTCCGCCGCCGACCTTGAAGTGAAAAAGGTGAGCTTCGACAAGCTGTCGGAGCACGCCTACGCCTACACGGCCGAGGGCGACCCCAACACCGGCATCGTCATTGGCGACGACGCGGTCATGGTGATCGACACGCAGGCGACGCCCGTGATGGCGCAAGACGTGATCCGCCGCATCCGCGAGGTGACCGACAAGCCCATCCAATACGTGCTGCTCAGCCACTACCACGCCGTGCGCGTGCTGGGTGCCAGCGCTTACAACCCCGAACACATCATTGCCAGCCAGGACACCTACGACCTGATCGTGGAGCGCGGCGAGTTCGACAAGGCCAGCGAAATCGGCCGTTTTCCCCGCCTGTTCCAGAACGTGGAAAGCGTGCCCGCCGGCCTGACCTGGCCCACCCTGACCTTCACCGGCAAGATGACCCTGTGGCTGGGCAAGCTGGAAGTGCAAATCCTGCAACTGGGCCGCGGCCACACCAAGGGCGACACCGTGGTGTGGCTGCCGCAGGAAAAAATCCTGTTCAGCGGCGACCTGGTGGAATTCGACGCCACCCCCTACGCGGGCGACGCTTACTTCAAAGACTGGCCCCAAACGCTGGATCACATCGCCGCGCTGCAGCCGAACAAGCTGGTGCCCGGCCGTGGTGCCGCGCTGCAAACGCCTGAGCAAGTGCAGGCAGGCCTGGCCGGCACCCGCGCCTTCATTTCCGACCTGTACCGCAACGTGCAGGCCGGGGCAGAGCAGGGCGAAGACCTGCGCAAGGTGTACGAGCGCACCTTTGCCGCCATGCAACCCAAATACGGCAACTGGGTCATCTTCAACCACTGCATGCCGTTTGACGTGACCCGCGCCTACGACGAAGCCACGCAGTACCCCGACCCTCGCATCTGGACCGCCGAGCGCGACGTGGCCATGTGGCAGGCGCTGGAAGGCTGAACACAACCCCCCCCGGAGACACACCATGAAAATCGACCGCATCCACCACGTGGCCTACCGCTGCAAAGACGCCAAACAAACCGTGGAGTGGTACGTCAAGCACCTGAACATGGACTTTGTGCTGGCCATCGCTGAAAACCAGGTGCCCTCGACCAAAGCGCCCGACCCGTACATGCACGTGTTCCTGGACGCAGGGCAGGGCAACGTGCTGGCGTTTTTCGAGCTGCCCGCCGCGCCCGACATGGGCCGTGACGAAAACACCCCCGCCTGGGTGCAGCACATCGCCTTCAAGGTGGACAGCCTGGCCACGCTGGAAGCCACCCAGGCCAGCCTGCAAGCGGCGGGTGTGGAGGTGATCGGCCCCACCGACCACACCATTTTCAAAAGCATTTACTTCTTCGACCCCAACGGCCACCGGCTGGAGTTGTGTGCCGATGTGGGCACCCCCGAGATGTACCAAAAGCTCGACGAAGTGAAGTGGGACATGCTCAACGAATGGGCCCAGACCAAAAAAGCCCCGCAGCACGCCGCCTGGATGCACGGCCGAGAGTTCAACCCCGCAGCCACCACCGCTGCCTGAGTGTCCCCGCCATGCTCAACACCTATTCCTACCCCGAGTACGCCTACGTTCAAAGCCCTGAGCAGCAGGCCGGTGAGCTCAAGCGGCACCCCGTGGTCATCGTGGGCGCTGGCCCCGTGGGCCTGACGCTGGCACTGGACTGCGCCCACCGGGGCCAGCCCGTGGTGGTGCTGGACGACAACAACACCGTCAGCGTGGGCTCGCGCGCCGTGTGTTACGCCAAACGCTCGCTGGAGGTGTGGGACCGCCTGGGGGTGGGGCAGGGCTTTGCCGAGCGGGGCATTCAGTGGAAAGTGGGCAAGGTGTTTTTCCAGGACGAGCTGGCCTACCAGTTCGACCTGCTGCCCGAGGCACACCACAAAATGCCCGCCATGATCAACCTGCAGCAGTACCACCTGGAAGAGGCGCTGGTGCACGCCTGCGACGCCAGCCCCCTGGTGGACCTGCGCTGGAAACACAAGCTGCTGAGCCTGGACCAAACCCAAGTCGATGGCCCGGCCACCCTCAGCGTGGAAACCCCCGACGGCGTGTTCAAGCTGCAGGCCGACTGGGTGGTGGCCGCCGACGGGGCCAACAGCGACACCCGCCGCATGACCGGGGCCGACTTCACCGGCCACTTTTTCCAAGACCGCTTTCTGATTGCCGACGTGGTGATCAGCCAAACCGCGTTTCCGACCGAGCGCTGGTTTTGGTTCGACCCGCCTTTTCACCGAGGCCAAAGCGTGCTGCTGCACAAAGAATGCGACAACGTCTGGCGCATCGACTTCCAGTTGGGCTGGGATGCCGACCCCGTGGAAGAGAAAAAACCCGAAAACGTCATTCCCCGCATACAGGCCATGCTGGGGCCCGATGTGGCGTTTGAGCTGGAGTGGGTGTCGGTCTACCAGTTTGCGTGCCGCCGGGTCGACAACTTCCGCCACGGGCGTGTGCTGTTCATCGGTGACGCGGCCCACCAGGTCTCGCCCTTTGGCGCACGGGGGGCCAACACCGGCGTGCAAGACTGCGACAACCTGGCCTGGAAGCTGCAAGCCGTGCTCAGCGGCCAGGCCCCCGAGGCCTTGCTGGACAGCTACCACGATGAGCGCGCCTTTGCCGCCGACGACAACCTGCTCAACAGCACCCGCTCCACCGACTTCATCACGCCCAAAAGCCGCGCCTCGCTGCGCCTGCGCAATGCCGTGCTGGAGTTGGCGCGCACCGAGCCCTTTGCCCGGCCACTGGTCAACAGCGGGCGGCTGTCCACACCCACGCCCTACGTGGCCTCGCCGCTGAACACGCCCGACACCGCCGCCTTCCCCGGGCTGATGGCCCCCGGCACCCCCTGCGCCGACGCCCCCGTGTTGGCCCAAGGCCAACCCGGCTGGTTGCTCAACCACCTGGGCCAGGGCTTTGTGCTGCTCAGCTTTGGCCCCGCCCAGCCTGTGCAAGTGGGCGACGTGGTGGCCCGCGTGCTGGAAGTGGGCCGCGACATTCAGGACGAAGCGGGCGTGCTGGCCCAGCGCTACGGCGCCCAGCCCGGCACCGTGTACCTGATCCGCCCCGACCAATACGTGGCCGCCCGCTGGCGCCACTTCGATGCCGCGCTGGCCACCGCCGCGCTGCGCCGCGCCTTGGCCCTTCACTGACAACCCGCCCACCCCACCCAGGCTCTCCACATGGCCCTGAACCACCAACCCAACATCCCGCAGCCCGATGGCTTTTACGAAGAGCTGATTGGCGCTCAGCGCGACCTGTCTGACGACCAGGCCGACACCCTGCTGGCCAAACTGGCCCTGATACTGGCCAACCACATCGGCGACCGCGCCGTGCTCAGCGAAGCCATCGCCCTGGCCCGCCACAACACTTTGGGAGCCCCCGCATGACCGCCCACGCCTTGCTCAACCACACCCACAACCCGGCAGCCACCAGCTGGGTGGCCAGCGCCCAATCGCCAGGCTGCGACTTCCCCATTCAGAACCTGCCGTTTGGCATTTTTAAAGAAAAACAGGCTGCATCGCTTGACTGGCGTGGATCTGTAGCTATTGGAAGCGAAGTGTGCGATTTGCGCGCGTTGGCCGCCTCGGGCGTGCTCACCGGCCTGGCCCTGCAAGCCGCCCAAGCCGCCAGCCAAGACAGCCTGAACGCGCTGATGGCCCTGGGCCCTGCCGCCTGGCAGGCGTTGCGCCACGCGCTGTTCGACGTGTTGTCCGCCGATGCCGCCGACGCCACCCAGGCTGCGGTGCGCGCCTGCCTGCACCCGCAGGCCGCTGTTGAGATGGCGCTGCCCGCCCGCGTGGGCGACTACACCGACTTCTACACCTCCATCCACCACGCCACCCACATCGGCAAGCTCTTCCGCCCCGACAACCCGTTGTTGCCCAACTACACCTGGGTGCCCATTGGCTACCACGGGCGTTGCTCCAGCCTGCAGGTGTCGGGCAACGACGTGCGCCGGCCCAACGGCCAAACCCTGCCGCCTGGCGCATCGGCCCCCGTGTTCGGCCCCTGCAAACGGCTGGACTGGGAGGTGGAGCTGGGCGTGTTCGTCGGCACCGGCAATGCCCTGGGCGAGCCCGTGGCGCTGGACCAGGCCGAGCAGCACGTGTTCGGTATCTGCCTGCTCAACGACTGGTCGGCCCGCGACATCCAGGCCTGGGAATACCAGCCGCTGGGGCCTTTCCTGTCCAAAAACTTCGGCACCACCCTGTCGCCCTGGGTGGTGACCCTGGAGGCCCTGGCCCCTTACCGCGTGGCCATGGAGCGGCCCGATGGCAAGTGGGACGACTTGCCCTACCTCAGCAGCGATGCCAATCGCCAGCAAGGCGCTTTTGACATCCAACTCAGCATTGGCATTGCCAGCGAAACCATGCGCCAGCAAGGGCAACCCGTCCACCGGGTCAGCCAGACCAGCTACCGGCATGCCTACTGGACCGTGGCCCAAATGGTGGCCCACCACACCGTCAACGGGTGCAACCTGCAGCCGGGCGATTTGTTGGGGTCCGGCACCCTGTCTGGCCCTGACCTGAGCCAGGCGGGTGCGCTGATTGAGCTGACCCAGGGCGGCCAGGTGCCGGTCAACTTGCCCGACGCCAGCCAGCGGACCTTTTTGCAAGACGGCGACGAAGTGCTCATGCGCGGCTGGTGCGAGGCGCCAGGCGCGGCCCGCATTGGCTTTGGCGAATGCCGGGCCACCCTTCTGCCCGCCATGCCAACCGGGCATAACAGCTAGTCAGCCTGGCGGCATTGCCGACTCTGATCCAAGCCTGCACACTGCGCAGGCTTGGGAGGGGTGCGCACGAGCGGCAGAATAATTCATCTTGTTGTGCGGCGCTGGACCGGCACAGGGTAAACCCCGGCAATATTCGGGGTTTAAATAGGTAACATAGTGCATGTTTCTCGATTCCAACCCAGGAGACCTTTGATGAACCGATTGCTCAAACACACCGCTCTGGCCGCAGGCCTGATGTGCACCGCCTGGGCTGCCCAAGCCCAGACCGTGACGCTGAAAGTGCACCACTTTCTGAACGCACAAACCATTCAGCACACCACCATGCTGAAGACTTGGTGCGACAACATCGCCAAAGACTCCAACAACCGCCTGAACTGCCAGATTTACCCCTCCATGCAGCTGGGCGGTACCCCCGCCCAGCTGTACGACCAGGCCCGCGACGGCGTGGCCGACGTGGTGTGGACGCTGCCTGGCTACACCGCCGGCCGTTTCCCCAAGATGGAAGTGTTCGAGTTGCCCTTCATGATGACCAACGCCGAGGCCACCAGCCGTGCGTCCTGGGACTACTTTGAGAAACACGCCCAAGACGAATTCAAAGACGTGAAGATGTTGGCCGTGCACGTGCACGGTCCTGGCAACATCTTCACCGCCAAGAAACAAGTCAAAACCATGGCCGACATCAAAGGCCTGAAGTTGCGCGGCCCCACCCGCCAGACCACCAAGCTGCTGGCCAAATTGGGTGCCACCCCCGTGGGCATGCCCGTGCCACAGGTGCCCGATGCCTTGTCCAAGGGCACCATCGACGGTGCGGTGATTCCCTACGAAGTGGGCCCATCCATCAAGATCGACGAGCTGGCCAAGTTCACCGCCGAACCCGACCGCAACGACCACGCGCTGTACACAGCCCTGTTCGTCGTGCCCATGAACAAGGCCAAGTACGAGTCGCTGCCCGCTGACCTGAAGGCGGTCATCGACAAGAACTCGGGTCGTGAGTTTTCTGCCTTCCTGGGCAAAACCCAGGGCGGCAACGACGTGCCCGGCAAAGAAAAAATGATCAAGGGCGGCCACACGATCACCGTGATCGAAAAAGCCGAGCTTGAAAATTGGAAAAAGGCGTCTGCCAGTATTGACGATGAATGGATCGCCGAAATGGGCAAAAAAGGCCTGGATGGCGCAGCGTTGTACAAAGACGCGCAAACCTTGATTCAGAAATATTCCAAGTAATCTGCGGTTACCGCTGAAACCCGGGGGAGGAGGGCAGCCTTCTCCCCTTTTTTGTCTCAATCTTTTTGGAGGCACCCTTTGAAATTCCTACCCACGCTGGCCCGGATCTGCGCCGTCCTGGCCGGTCTGCTGATGACCATCATCACCTTGATCACCTGTGGCAACCTCATTTTGCGCAACACCACGGGTGACGCCATGGCCGGTGCTTTCGAGTTGACCGCCGTGGCCTCGGGGGCCGCCATTGCGTTGTTCATGCCGCTTTGCCAGGTTCGGCAGGGCAACATCATTGTGGATTTTTTCACCTCCGGTTGCAGCGAGTCCACCACCGCCTTCATGGACCGCGTGGGCGCCTTTGTGCTGGCCGCCGTGTTTGCGTTGCTGGCCTGGCGCACCTCACTGGGCGGGCTGAGCGCCTACAACGCCCACTCACTCACCATGTTGATGGAAATTCCCGAGTGGATCGTGTACGCCGCCATGGTGCCGCCCTTTGCGCTGGCTTGCGTCATCGGCCTGACCCAGGCTGTTTTTGGTTTTGAAGCCGTGAAAGAAAGTCACTGAATGTCACCCCTTGCTCTCACTGGACTGATTTTCGGCAGCATGCTGCTGTTCATGGCCGTGCGGTTTCCCATTGCCATCAGCATGTTTTTGGCCGGTGCATTCGGCTACATCTACCAGGCGGGCTGGCCCCCGTTTGCCAACTTTGTCAACGCGCAGTCGTTTGCGCGGTTCGCCAGCTACGACCTCTCGGTCATTCCGCTGTTCATTTTGATGGGCAACTTTGCCACCCACGGGGGCATCAGCCGCTCGCTGTTTTCGTTTGCCGCCAGCGTGATGGGGCGCTTCAAGGGCGGCTTGGCCATGGCATCGATCCTGGCTTGTGCCTCGTTCGGCGCCATCAGCGGTTCATCGGTGGCCACGGCCGCCACCATCACCGGCGTGGCCTTGCCTGAAATGAAGCGCCACGGCTACTCGGGCCGTTTGGCCACGGGTGTGCTGGCCGCCGGGGGCACGCTGGGCATTCAGCTGCCGCCATCGGTGGTGCTGGTGATTTATGCCATCTTGACCGAGCAGAACATCTCCAAGCTGTTCACCGCAGCCGTCATCCCGGGCTTGATCGCCATGGTGGGCTACATGCTGGCGGTCGCCATTTACGTGCGGGTGGTGCCCGGCCAAGCCCCCGAGCACGACGATGCGCCTGAACCCATGACGCTGGCGAAGCTGATCGGCGTGTTGCCCATCCTGGTCATTTTCACGGCGGTGTTCGGCGGCATTTACGGCGGCTTCTTCACCCCCACCGAAGGGGCAGCCGTGGGCGCCGCGCTGACCTTGATCACCGGTGTGGCGAAACGCGAAATGACCTGGCGCAAATTCCAGGAATGTTTCCTGGGCACGGCCACCAGCGCGGCATTGATTTTCCTGATTTTCATGGGTGCCGACCTGATGAACGCCGCGCTGGCCATGACCCAGGTGCCCAACCAGATGGCATCGCTGGTGGGCAGCTGGGGCCTGTCGCCGCTGCTGGTGGTCACCGGCATCTTGTTGTTCTACGTGCTGCTGGGCGCGGTGATGGACGAAATGTCCATGCTGCTGCTGACCATTCCCATCTTCTTCCCCATGGTCATGGCGCTGGACTTTGGCATGCCCAAAGACCTGACCGCCATCTGGTTCGGCATCATGGTGCTGATGACGGTGGGCTTTGGCCTGGTGGCCCCGCCAGTGGGGCTGAACGTGTACATCGTCAACGGCCTGGCCCGCGATGTGCCCATGGCCGAAAGCTACAGGGGTGTGATGCCGTTTCTCATCAGCGACGTGCTGCGCACCCTGCTGTTCCTGTTTTTCCCCATCGTGCCACTTTGGCTGGTGCAGTTTGTGGGGTAGCGCCTGCTCGGTGTAAATGGGGACGTTTACCGCCTGACATTTTGATGCAATCCAAGGCGGCATTGGCAAATCAGGCGGCAGCTGCCAGCCGCACGTCGTCTGTCCATTGACTGGATGGAGTTGCCGCACCTGCGTACCCAGCCGGTGCATCGAATCCGGCCATCGCATCTAGCAAATTCTGGCCTTGACTATCAAGCGTGGAACCTGATGGCGCAAGCTCCAGTGAATTGATGGCCCCGTTGCGCGATCCAAATGCTTGGTTGGTCGCATCTTTGTATCGAAAGTACACATCTGCCATTTCGCGAATATTGCCATTTACATCGGCGCTGGACACCTCGCCGATCAAATTCCCATTATCCAGAATCTCTTGGCTTTTGTACGATAGATTCAGTTTTGTGATTCCCATGCTGGTCAGTGTTTGAAGTTCACCTTGATCGGTGAGTCCATTCAGGTTGCTGTCCTGCCAGGTTTTGAGACTTGTATAGGCCGCGTCCAGGGGGTCAATGAGGTCGTCGTGGTTGTCGTCTAGCAGCGCCAGTTCCGCGTAGCCTTCCCCGCGAATGGTGCTGCCGAACAACTCGGACACATCATCAATATTTCCGTTGTTATTGCGATCCATGGCAAGGAATGCATCTTCGCCAGACAACCAACCCACGCGCTTTTTGGTGTTGTCCCCTAGTAGGTCGAATTGAATGTTGGCATCGATCATGTTGACGGTGCGCACGCCATCGCCATTCAGGTCAATGGCGATGGGAGATGCTAGGCCACTGGAAACACGGTTCCCAATTTCGCCGAAATGATGAGATTCTCCAAAGCTGGATGCTATCAAGTGGCTTAATTTTGCAAAGCGAGCATCTGCTTCTTGATCTGCGTCTCCACCCATGTCGAAGATGTTTTGGAAAAATTCAATTGGATTGCTGAACCAATCTATTATTGATGCATACTCATGTGATGCACTTCCTGGTGCCAAAAGATTGGAGAAGTCACCATAGTCCATGTCGAGTAAGTCGGCAGAAAAATCAACTGTATTGCCGACTTCGATGCCAGTGGCTGCCGCTTCGCCATAAGTGGATGCGTTTCGAAGAGTTTGCTCTGAGATACTGATGGTTTTTTGGGATAGAAGACTTGCATTTTGGTCGAAAAATATAGGTAGATCTTCGCCTGTTGTCTTGTCATAGGCTCCTGTGTATCTGTGTTCATTGACTATGACGTGTGATATGCCTATATCGGGTATGTTTGTATATATTCCTCGAGCGATTCCATATATATCGCTTGTGGATGTTGATATTATTTCCAATCCATTGAAGTTGTATTGGGAAATTGTTGCGTGCGGACTGCCAATCAAATCAGCAATGATATCCGTGATGCCGGAGCCTAGAATGTCCAGGGTTTGTTGAGCATTTCCGTTTAGAATTTGCTGGGCTGCTGTACCACCAAGCCAGATGCCTAGTCCAGCTTGTTGAACTGCAGGCAGGGGAATAGCAGCCATTGTGCCACCAATTGCAGCAATGATTCCGGCAAGCTTGTCACCCAATTCTTGGGTGACTGCATTGCGAACATTGGGGTCGCTGGAATGAATATTGTTTTGAAAATTATCCCAAGCCGTATTAAGTTGAATAACGCTGGTTGCCACGCTTAATGTGGCGAATGGAACGCCAAAAGCGGTTCCAAGTGCTTGGGCAAAAGGTGATAGTGAAGTTTGAACTGTTCCGACTACAATGCCATATATATTGCTGTATAACGCTAAAGAGTCTATTCCAGATGGATTTTTTTAATAATCAATTAAAGATTGCGCCGCACCCGAAAGAAGGCTTCCGGTGGATACAATATCTGATACTTGATTTGCATTGATGGTATTCATGGTTGTTTTCCGAGTGATAGGTGCAGCACAATTAATATTGTGTCAAATAAAAAATACCCAGTTATTGCAGACAGGGCTACTTGTTGTCTGTAGTGTTTTTTTGCAAGTGATCTTGTTTCCTCTTGATTGCTTGACATTCCGTATGCGTACATATACTTGAATTCGCTTGGCTGTTTGTTGAATTCCTTGAGAATTTTTGCTTTGATAGCGGCATTTGTTGACCTTGCAGTCGGTGCAAAAATAACTGGCGCAAGCATTAGCAAAACATATGTACTGGTGGTTGTGAATTTACTGATTGGCGACTCCTTGAGATAAAAAAATATGAATGCAATCACAAATAAAAATACAATTATTCCTACAAGGAAGAATTTTATTGACATTGAGCTTGCCTGTTGTTGGTAGTATTTGAATTTCTCTTCATCTATGGATTCCATTGGGTACTCTCTTGGTATTTAAAAATTTGTCACCGCTCTCTTAAACTCTCCATCCCCGCCCTTTGCACCGGACTCAAGAGGGGCGGATGCAAAAGTGAAGTGCAACACCTGCAAACCCCGTAAGGTCAGCAGATGCAAACATCA
>CAYFFJ010000056.1:16450-18408 GCA_964342395.1 uncultured Hydrogenophaga sp. | reverse complement strand
GCGCTGCCAGGTCTTGGGTCCCCACCGCCACTTCGCTGCTCGACACCTCTATGTTCCCCGATGCCTCTTGCACTTGCCTCACCAGGTTTGACAGCGAATGGTTCATGTCGGCAAACGCCTGGAGCAAGGCACCCACTTCATCGCTGCGGTTCACGGCAATCACCTGATCCAACCGCCCGGCGGCAATGCCCCGGGCAAATTCAACGGATTTTGCAAGCGGCTGCGTCACCGACCGTGTGATGGCCCAGGCCACCACCACCCCAGCCAACACGGCAGCGGCAACCAAGGCATTCAACCACCACATACGGTTGCTTTGCTCCGTCAGGCGCCGTGCAGTCTCGACGATCACGGCACCGTGTTGCAACTTGGCCAACTCCCGCATTTTGGCCACATAGGCCTGGGCGGCGGGCAACACCGCGTTGTTCAACTGGGTTTCGGCCTGCGCGGTGTCCCCGGCCTTCAAGGTATTGAAGTACGTGCTGCGCACCTCGATATAGCCCTTGCGCAACTGGCCAATGGTGGCAAGCAAAGCCTTGCCCTCGTGGGACGAGACATTCTCTTCCAACTGCTTTTGCAACGCATTGATGTCTTGGGTGGTCTGTTCAATCAAGGGCTTGAAGTAAGCCTCTACCGCCGGGTGGGCGCCTGACTTGGCGAGGGCCAAAACACGGTTCACGTTGAGTTGGGTGTGGCCTACCCATTGATCGGCCAAGGCCGCCTGACGCTCTTGATCCAGCAATTGCTGCGCATCGCGTTCACTTTGCCGCAGGTGGGCGGTGGCAAGGCCTGCGGTGATCGCCAGCAACATGAACATGGCCCCAAAACCAATGGCCATTCGCGTGCGGATTTTGAGGTGATTGAGGTTCATGCCATCTCCATTTTTGGGGTGTACTGAGTATGGAACCAAACCTCAACGTGACAAACGAAAAACGGCCGTGCTGGCGCGCAGATTGGGGAAAGCCCGCACCTCCTGGCCCTCGTGCAAACCAAAAGCGTCTTGGATCTGCAAACCGTTCCGCCGGGCCAGCACCTCGAAATCGGCATAGGTGCCCACGCGGATGTTGGGCGTGTCGTACCACTGGTACGGCAGGCGCTTGGTCACGGGCATGCGCCCTTGCAACACGCTCAGGCGGTTGGGCCAATGGGCGAAATTGGGAAAGGCCACCACCCCCAGACGGCCCACGCGCGCGGTTTCTTGCAGCATGGTCTGGGCGTTGCGCAAGTGTTGCAAAGTGTCGATTTGCAGCACCACGTCAAAACTCTGGTCTTCGAACGCGCTCAGCCCGCCTTCCAAGTTGAGTTGCAGCACATTCACGCCGCGCACCAGACAGGCGTGCACTTTCGCGTCGTCAATTTCCACGCCATAGCCCGTGCAACCCCGGTGACGCATCAAATGGGCCAACAACTCGCCGCTGCCACAACCCAGGTCAAGCACACGAGAGCCTGGGGGCACGAGCCGCGCAATGGAATGGATCAAGGTGTTTTCGCTCATGATGACAAGCCCCCTGCGGGGGCCGTGCCCACACGGTGGTCAAAGTACGCCCGCACAGCCGCCAGGTAGCGCGGGTCTTCCAGCAAAAAGGCGTCGTGCCCATGTGGGGCATCAATTTCGGCATAGCTCACATCGCACCGGTTCTTCAGCAGGGCCCGCACCATTTCCCGGCTGCGGGCAGGGGAAAAACGCCAGTCGGTGGTGAAACTCACCAGCAGAAAAGAAGCTTTGGCGGCGGCCAGTGCGCAAGCCAGGTCCCCCCCATGGACGCGGGCCGGGTCAAAGTAGTCCAGCGCGCGGGTGATCAGCAGGTAGGTGTTGGCGTCGAAATATTCGCTGAACTTGTCACCCTGGTGGCGCAAATAGCTTTCGATTTCGAACTCCACCCCTTGCGTGGTGTATTGGTAGGCCAGCCGCTCCAGGGTGGGTTGGTCACCGGCATGGGCCGCTTGTTTCACCCGGTCCA
>CAYFFJ010000056.1:0-16440 GCA_964342395.1 uncultured Hydrogenophaga sp. | reverse complement strand
CTGCTCGGTGGTCAGCATCCCCTTGTAGACCAGGGTGCGGCACGACAGCGACGGGAAGTAGACCCCGGCCTCGTGCTGGGCCCGGCGGCGCAGGCAGTAGGCCAGCCGCTCCAGGGCAGGCTGGTCATTGGCACGCGCGGCCTGTTTCACCCGGTCAACCAGGGGGCGAAGCTGGCGGCCAAATTTGTCATTCATCACGTCGTCGCTCAGGTACGTGATGTGGCCAATCATGCGGGCAATGCGCAAACCCCGTTTGGGCACGGTGCCGTGGCGCAGGTAGTGGCCCCCATGAAAGTCGGGATCGGTCACGATGGCGCGGCGTGCCACTTCGTTGAAGGCAATGTTTTCCGCCGTCAGGTTGGGCGCACTCGCCACCACCACCGCATGGCGCACGCGCTCAGGGTATTGCAGCGTCCAGCTCAGGGTTTGCATGCCACCCAGACTGCCCCCCATCACGGCGGCCAGCTGTTGAATGCCCAACACATCCAGCAACCGCGCCTGTGCATTGACCCAGTCCTCTACGGTCACCACTGGGAAGTCGGCCCCCCAGGCTTCGCCCGTGGCAGGGTTGGTGTGGGTGGGGCCACTGGAGCCAAAACACGACCCCAGGTTGTTGACCCCGATCACAAAGAAGCGGTTGGTGTCCACTGGCTTGCCGGGGCCAATCATGGTGTCCCACCACCCCTCACTGCGAAGCTTGGGGGTGCCGTCATCGTTCAAATAGACGCCCGCGACGTGGTGCGAAGCATTGAGCGCGTGGCAAATCAGCACCGCATTGGAGCGGTCTGCGTTCAGACTGCCGTAGGTCTCGTAACTCAGTGAGTACGACGGCAGCACCGCACCACTTTGCAGCGGCAAGGGCTGCGCAAAGGGTTGCGTGAGGGCAGTGGCAATCAACGTCATGGCACAAAAAAACCCGGTTCGCCAAAAACGAGCACCGGGCAGGGCGCCTCCGTCTTTAGCAGCATTTGTAAAAAGCGCCCGCAAGTCAGGGACAAATCAGCGCTGAAATCAGTATAGCAACGCACCGGCAGAACGCGCCTGCCCGGTTTGCCCCCCCGAACTGTTGCGTTGACGCATCAGCCCCCCACCTGTGTCGAGGGGGGTTGACAGCACCGTGGGAAAGAATCCCACGGTTCGGGCAATCAGCGCATAATCTGCCCGCGGGTGGAAAAACACCCGTTTGACAGGTGATCGGTTGGTTTCGCGTGCTACAGGTTTCATTGTGCTAACGGGGCTCCATCGCTTTTTTTTCTGTGTATCTTGAGGAGTCCCGCAATGGGCAACAAACTTTACGTCGGCAACCTGCCTTACACCGTTCGCGACGAAGACCTGCAACAGTCCTTCGGTGCTTTCG
Organism: uncultured Hydrogenophaga sp.; assembly: GCA_964342395.1. GTDB lineage: Bacteria > Pseudomonadota > Gammaproteobacteria > Burkholderiales > Burkholderiaceae_C > UBA2334. The sequence continues at coordinate 15,083 of CAYFFJ010000056.1, read as the reverse complement.
GCAACGTGAACAGCGCCAAAGTCATGATGGAACGCGACACCGGTCGCTCCAAAGGCTTCGGTTTTGTGGAAATGGGCAGCGACGCTGAAGCCCAACAAGCCATCGCTGGCATGAACGGCCAGTCCCTGGGCGGCCGTAGCCTGGTGGTGAACGAAGCACGTCCCATGGAAGCACGTCCTCCCCGCACTGGCGGTGGCGGCTTCGGTGGTGGCCGCCGTGAAGGCGGTGGCGGCGGCTTCGGCGGCGGCGGCGGCGGCAACGATGGCGGCTTCCGCAGCCCCTACGGCGGCGGTGGCCGTCGCGAAGGTGGTGGCGGTGGCTTCGGTGGCGGTGGCCGCGGCGGCTACTAAGCCCTGATCCAGGGCAGGTGAACACACCCAGCCCTGGTCAACAGCTTCACAAAAAAGCCCCTGGTTTTGCGACCAGGGGCTTTTTTCATGGGGACTCACCCTGCGGGCGCCTCACTCCCCCTGGCGGCGTTTGCGCGGGCGGCCAGCAAAAGCTTTGTCCAGCCACGCATTGGGCAGAAGCCGCAACAACTTGGCCACCACCCCCATTTGCCAGGGAATGACTCGGTAACTGGTTTGGGCTTCAATGGCCTGGACGGCTTGGCGGGCAAAGTCGCTCGGTTGCATGAGAAACGGCATGGGGTAACGGTTGATGCGGGTGAGGGGCGTGTCCACGTAACCCGGCAGCAAGGTCACCACTTTCACACCGGTGCCCCGCAACTCGCCCCGCAGGCTTTCGCAATAACTGATGGCGGCAGCTTTGCTGGCGCAATACGCGCCGTGGCCGGGCAGGCCACGGATGCCTGCCACACTGGCCATGCCCACCAAGGTGCCATGCCCGCGCTGGGCCATGGCACCCACGAAGGGGTGAAACGTGGCAGCCATACCGGTGTTGTTGGTGGCAAAGGTGTCGGCCATCACCTGCAAATCGCTGCGGATGGCGGTGTCCACGCCCACACTGATGCCCGCGTTGGCAATGACCACATCGGGCAACCCCTGAGCCGCGATGGCGGCAAGGCCCGCGGCCACGATGGCCTCGGAGTGGCCCACATCAGCCACATAAATTCGATAGCTGTCTTCGCTTACTGCACAAGCGTCAAGCCATATTTTGGTTTCAATTTCTTTGCGAACCACCAAGGCCAGCCGCCACCCCGCACGGGCGTAATGCAAAGCCAGGGCTTGTCCGATGCCGCTGGAAGCGCCGGTGATGAACACAAGGGGTTTGGCGCGCTTCATGGCTGAGGGCGGGCCACCAGCTGGGCACGCACGCGCCCGGTGAGCACGGCCACTCGCTGTTCGTCGTTGTAGACCAACCGGTTGGCGGTGATGCGGTCGGCCCCACGCAGCAACAGCACGGGTTCGTCGGACACCACCCGGTGCTGAGCGGTGAACACCCGCATGTGCTGGCCCTGGAATTCCAACTGGGCCAGGCGCTGGCCGTTGGCCAGGGTGGCGGATTGGCGCACCACGCGGGCATCGCCGCGCAACACAAATTCGTCATTGGCCTTGTTGGACCAGCCCTGGTTGGCCGCCAGGGTGGTCAACACGCCGTCGGGGCTGAAGCTGCGCACGCGGGGGTTGTCCACTTCCATGCTGCCGTCGTCAGGGAACAGGCGTGCTTCGCTGCCCAGCACTTCGGTATTGAGGACACCGCCCGGGCCGTGGGTGCGCACCAGGAAGCCTTGCATCACGTGGTGGGGTTGGTGCACTTCGGTGCGCTCAGGCCCTGGTACGGGGGCGCCAGGGGTGGCTTGCAGCAGCCAGTACGACGCCAGCGCCAGCAGGCCCATGAGCAACAGGGGCAAATAAATGGTGAGCCGCTCGAAGGCAGCGCGCCAAGACCGCGCAATGGCAAACGCCATGCTCAGGCCGAGTGCTCGCGCCACAGGCGTGCGTAATGCCCGGTGGCCGCCAGGATCAGGTCGCACAGGGCGCGGGCTGCGCCGTCCCCGGCTGCGGCGTCGGGCACGTAGTGGGCCAAGCCCAGCACCTCGGCCTGGGCCGTGCGGGGCGCACAGGCCAGCGCGACGCGGCGCAACACGGGGGCATCGGGCCAGTCGTCGCCCATGGCGGCAGCCTGCGACCAATCCAGGCCCAACTCGGCCAGGATGGCTTCGGCGGCAGGGCGTTTGTCTTCGGTGCCGTAGCGCACGTGGGTCACACCCAACGCGGCCAGACGGGTGCGCAAAGGGGCGGAATCGCGGCCGGTGACCACGGCGGGGGTGATGCCCGCTTTTTGCAGCAGCTTCAGGCCATGGCCATCGAGCGAGTTGAAACGCTTGAGCGTTTCACCCGATTCGGTGAAATACAGGCCACCGTCGGTCAACACGCCGTCCACGTCAAAAAACACCACTTTCACGCCTTGGGCGCGCAGCAACAGCTCAGGGTCAAAGTTCAACCGGGGGGTGAGTTCGGGCAGGTTCATTCAAATCACCTTGGCACGCATGAGGTCGTGGGTGCCGAGAGCGCCACACAGGGCGCCCTCGGCGTTGACCACGAGCACACTGGAGATGCGGTGGTTTTCCATGAGATCGGCTGCCTCCACGGCCAGCGCGTCGACTGACACGGTGCGGGGGTTGGGCCGCATCACGTCGCGGGCCAGCGCCGCACGCATGTCGGTGCCCGCCTCGATCAGGCGGCGCAAATCGCCGTCGGTGAAGATGCCGGCAATCTGGCCTGTGGCCGACAACACAGCCGATGCGCCCAGGCCTTTGGCGCTCATTTCGCGCATGAGGTCCATGGCGGTGGCGTCCCAGTCCACCTGGGGCACGGCTGGGCCGCTGCGCATGACGTCGCGCACGTGCGTCAGCAGTTTGCGGCCTAGCGAACCGCCGGGGTGGCTGCGGGCGAAATCTTCGGCCCGAAAGCCTCGGGCATCCAGCAACACCACCGCCAACGCGTCGCCCATGGCGAGCTGCACCGTGGTGCTGGCCGTGGGAGCGAGGTTGAGCGGGCAGGCCTCTTTGGCCACGCTGGTGTCCAAAAAATGGTCCGCGTGGCGACCCAAAGACGAGTCAGGACGTGAAGTCATGGCCACCAGGGGCACGGCCATGCGCTTCAACACCGGCAGCAGCACCGTGAGTTCATCGCTTTCGCCACTGTTGCTGATGGCCAGCACCACGTCGGCAGCGGTGATCATGCCCAGGTCGCCGTGGCTGGCTTCACCGGGGTGCACAAACATGGCCGGGGTGCCAGTGGAGGCCAGGGTGGCGGCAATTTTGCGGCCCACGTGCCCACTTTTGCCCATGCCCATGACCACCACACGGCCCTGGCTGCGCAAGATCAGGTCCACCGCCTGGCCAAAGGCAGGCCCCAGGCGCAAGGCGGCGGCACTCAGGGCATCGGCCTCGGTGTGCAAGGTGTCTTGCGCCAGGGCCAAGGCTCGATCGGTTGAAAACACAAGGGCTGAACTCATGCCCGGGATTATCGGCCAGCCCACCCCCGCGCGCACTGGGACGGTGCCGTTACCATGTGGCGATGAACGCGCTTGACATCACCCTGCTGTACCTGCTGGCCGCAGTGCTGGGGGTGGTGGCGTGCCGCTCAATGAAGCTGCCCCCCATGCTGGGCTATTTGTTCGTGGGCGTGGTGATCGGGCCGCACACACTGGCGCTGGCCCAAAACTCGGCGGGCATCCGCTACTTGGCCGAATTTGGCGTGGTGTTCCTGATGTTTGTGATCGGGCTGGAATTCAGCCTGCCCAAGCTGCGCGCCATGCGCAAGCTGGTGTTCGGGCTGGGGCTGTCGCAAGTGGGGGCCACCATCGTGTTGGCCACACTGGGCTCACTGGCGCTGGACTGGGCTTTTCCCGACTGGTGGAAGATGGATTGGCGCACGGCCCTGGCCCTGGGTGGCGTGATGGCCATGAGCAGCACGGCCATTGTCATCAAGCTGGTGGCCGAGCGGCTGGAACTGGATTCGGAACACGGCAAACGCGTGGTGGGCGTGCTGCTGTTCCAGGATTTGGCCGTGGTGCCCCTGCTGGTGCTCATCCCGGCGCTGGGTTCGCCCCCTGAGAAACTGGCCACCGAGCTGGGTTTGGCATTGATCAAAGCCGTGCTGCTGCTGGGCTTGCTGCTGACCTGGGGTCAAAAATGGCTGCGCTGGTGGCTCAAGCTGGTGGCCATGCGCAAGAGCGAAGAGCTGTTCATGCTCAACCTGCTGCTCATCACACTGGGGCTGGCCTGGGTCACCGAACACGCGGGCCTGTCACTGGCACTCGGGGCTTTTGTGGCTGGCATGCTGATTTCGGAGACCGAATACAAGCACCGGGTGGAAACCGACATACGCCCGTTTCACGACGTGTTGCTGGGCCTGTTTTTCATCACCATCGGCATGATGCTGGACTGGCGTCTGGTGCTGGAGCGCTGGCCTCTGGTGCTGTTGTTGGTGACGCTGCCGGTGCTGTTCAAACTGACCGTCATCGCCGTGCTGGCGCGCGGGATGGGGGCGGGCCTGGGCACCGCCGTGCGCACCGGTCTGTATTTGGCGCAAGCGGGTGAATTCGGTTTTGTGCTGCTGACGCTGGCGGGGCAAAACCAGCTGGTGCCGCCGTCGCTGTTCAACCCCATTCTGGCGTCGATGGTGCTGTCCATGTTGGCCACGCCGTTCATCATCATGAAAGCCGACTGGGTGGTCATGAAGTTCGTGGGCAGCGACTGGCTGATGCAGTCGGTGGCGATGACCCGCATTGCCCGCCAGTCCATGGGCAAATCGGGCCACGTGGTCATTTGCGGCTACGGGCGTTGTGGCCAGAACTTGGCACGCCTGCTGGAAAAAGCCGACATCGCCTACATGGCACTCGACCTGGACCCCGACCGCGTGCAAAAAGCCGCCAAGGCGGACCATTCGGTGGTGTATGGCGACGCTGCCCGCGCACAAGCCCTGGTAGCAGCGGGTGTGACGCGGGCCAAAGCGGTGGCCATCACCTACATCGACCACGCCAGCGCCATGAAGGTGCTGGCCCAGCTGCGCCAGCTGGCCCCCGACGTGCCCGTGGTCGTTCGCACGCTGGACGACGTTCACCTGGACAAGCTGCAAGCAGCAGGCGCCACCGAGGTGGTGCCCGAAGCCATAGAAGCCAGCCTGATGTTGGCCAGCCACGCGCTGGCCTTGGTGGGTGTGCCCATGCGCAAAGTGCTGCGCCTGGTACAAAACCAACGCGAGGCACGCTACAACCTGCTGCGCGGCTATTTCCACGGTGAAGACGACAACACCGCCGACGACCTGGACAACGAACGCCTGACCACCTTCACCGTGCACGCCAACAGCCACGCCTTGGGCCGCACGCTGGAGCACCTGGACCTGGAGGCACTGGGCGCGCGGGTGCTGAGCCTGCGCAGCACCGGGGCCAAGCAAGGGCCTTGCACGCCCCAAACCGTGCTGCACGAAGGGGACACACTGGTGCTGTCAGGCACATCGGTGGCCCTGGCCAGTGCGGAAGATGCCCTCACCAAAGGCTGAACGGGCACCTGCCCGCACACGGCCACCACGCCCCAAAAGGCATCGGTCATGGTGTGTGTGGTGCGCCGCTGCACAAGCATTTATGCATAGCTACAAACCCAATACCATCAAGCGCCAGATGCCAAAAAAGCTTGAAAATCACTTGCCGATGCAAAACCGGCTGAAGATTTCACCCAGCAAGTCGTCGGCTGAAAACTCGCCGGTGATGTCGGCCAGTGCAGACTGGGCCAACCGCAGCTCTTCGGCCAGCAGGTCCAGGTGTTCGGCCCGGTGGCCCAGCCACTCGGTGGCGTGGGCCAGGTGCCCGTCCACGGCCGACAGGGCGCGCAGGTGGCGCTCGCGGGCCATGTAAACGCCTTCGGGTGCGGCCTGCCAGCCCACCGTTTGCAGCAAACGTTGGCGCAAGGCGTCCAGGCCCAGCCCGGTCTTGGCGGAGATGGCCAAGCCGTCAGGCCCCACCAGCGCCAAGGCGGAAGGCGCGCAAGCCTCGCACTTGTTCCAGACGTGGATTTTTGGAAGATTTTCGGCCATGGCGCTTGCTATGCCTGCATCTTCAGCTATGTATTCAGGAATTCCCGCGCGTGTCAGGTCGTGCAAAAACAGCACGGCATCGGCGGCGTGGATTTCGCCCCAGGCGCGCTCGATGCCGATGCGCTCCACCTCGTCGGTGCTGTGGCGCAGCCCGGCGGTATCCACCACGTGCAAGGGCACGCCTTCGATCTGAATGGCCTGCTCCACCTTGTCGCGGGTGGTGCCCGCAATGGGGGTGACGATGGCCAGCTCGGCCCCCGCCAGCGCGTTGAGCAGCGAGCTTTTGCCCGCGTTGGGCTGGCCCGCAATCACCACGCGGATGCCTTCGCGCAGCAGCGCACCCTGGCGCGCGCGCTGGCGCACCTGGGCGAGGTTGGCTTGCAAACGCGTGAGTTGGCCTGCGGCATCGGCTTTTTGCAGAAAGTCGATTTCTTCTTCCGGGAAGTCCAGCGTGGCCTCCACCAGCATGCGCAGGTGAATCAGCGCGTCGCGCAGGGTGTGGATTTCGCGCGAAAACTCGCCCGCTAACGAGCGGTTGGCGCTTTTCACGGCCGCCTCGGTGCTGGCGTCTATCAGGTCGGCGATGGCCTCGGCCTGGGCCAGGTCGAGCTTGTCGTTCAAAAACGCCCGCTGGCTGAACTCGCCCGGGGCGGCCACCCGCAGGCGGGGCAACACCGGCGCAGCGCCATTTGCGGCGGGCTGGGCCGCCGCTTCCAGGCAACGCGCCAGCAGCATTTGCAGCACCACCGGCCCGCCGTGGGCTTGAAGCTCCAGCACGTCTTCCCCGGTAAAGGAATGCGGCCCCGGGAAAAACAGCGCCAACCCGTGGTCAATGGCCTGGCCTGCAGCGTCTTTGAACGGCAGGTAGGTGGCCTCTCGCGGACTCAGGGCCCGGCCCACCAAAACCTCCACCAACGGGCCCAGGCCTTGGCCGGACACACGGACAATGCCCACCGCCCCACGCCCGGGGGCGGTGGCAATGGCCACGATGGGGTCTTGCCGCTGTGTCAGCAACTCAGGACTTGAAATTGGGCATGCTGAACTTCACCGGCACGCCCATGCTGCGGTTGATGTAAGCCTGCTGCGCGATGGTCAGCACGTTGTTAGTGATCCAGTACAGCACCAAGCCAGACGGGAAGAAAAAGAACATGACGGAGAACACCAGCGGCATGATCCACATCATCTTGGCCTGCAGCGGGTCGGGCGGCAGGGGGTTGAGCGAGGTCTGGATCATGGTGGTCACGGCCATGATGAACGGCAGGATGTAGAACGGATCGGGCGACGACAAATCGGCAATCCACAGCGTCCACGGTGCGTTGCGCATTTCCACGCTGGAAAGCAACACCCAGTACAGCGCGATGAACACCGGAATCTGGATCATGATGGGGAAGCAGCCACCCATGGGGTTGACCTTTTCCTCGCGGTAGATCTTCATCATCTCCATCTGCATTTGCTGCGGGTTGTCTTTCAGGCGCTCGCGCATTTCCATGATGCGGGGGTTCACCGCCTTCATCTTGGCCATGCTGCGGTACGCGGTGGCGTTGAGCCAATAGAAAGCGGCCTTGATCAGCACCACCAGCAACACAATGGCCCAGCCCCAGTTGCCCACCATGGAGTGGATTTTTTCCAGCAGCCAATACAACGGCTTGGCCAGCATGGTCAACCAGCCATAGTCTTTCACCAGCTCCAGACCAGGGGCGACCTGTTCCAGCACTTTCTCTTCCTGGGGGCCCACGAACAGGCGCGATTCCACGGCCTTGGTGGCACCGGGCTCGACGGTGCCCACGGCGGTGATCAGGCCGGCGGCGTACAGGTTGTTGTCGATCTTGCGGGCGAAGTGTTCGCGCTCAATGCCTTCCCCCAGCAACCAGGCGCTGGCGAAGTAGTGCTGCACCATGGCCACGTAGCCGTCAGGCGCGGTTTTCAGGAAAGTGGCGCTGTTTTTGTCGATCTCGGCAAACTCAACTTTCTGGTACTTCTTCTCGTTCGTGTACACGGCGGGGCCGGTGAACGTGGAATAGAAAGGGGTCTCGTTGGCGCCTTTGCTGCCGTCGCGCACCAGTTGCAGGTAAAGCTGGGGGGCCACGGCGGCGGTGCCGGTGTTCACCACTTCGTGTTTCACCGACAGGTCATAAGCGCCTTTGCGCGCGGTGTAGGTTTTGGCCAGCTTCACGCCACCCAGGTCAGCGGACTCAAAGCGCACGGTCAGGCTGTCTTGGCCGTCTTTCAGTGCCGCGTCAGCCGTGACCAACGCCATGGGCGTTTTGTGCGTGGGCAAGGCCGCCACGCCCTGGGCACCGGCGATCAGGCCACTTTGGGCCACGTAGGTGTGGTCGGGGCCAGGCGTGAGCAGCGTCAGGGGTTTGATGTCCTGGTTTTTGCTGGACAGCGTGGCCTCCTTGTGCTTCAAGATGTCAGCGCCCACCAAAGTGCCCCCTTCCGAATCGAACGTGAGCCTCAACACGTCGGTGGTGGCGGTGTGTGTCACGCGCGGGGTGGCCGGTGCGGCCGTGGCAGGCAACTGGGCCGGGGCGCTGCCGGGCAAGGCACTGGCCGTGGGCACATCGGCAGGGGCGGCCGCCACCTTGGCCTTGACCGCAGGGGTGGCCTGCAGGAAAAACGTGGCGGGTTTGCCGTTGTGCAGCTGCCACTTGTCCCAGATCAGGACCATCGAAAACCCAAAAATCACCCAAAGGATGGAACGGCGTATGTCATTCATGACGGTTTCTTCTCGGAAGACTTGGAAAACAAATGCGAAAACAGGGCTGGCGCACGCTCGGGCACGGGGTCACACCCGCCCTTGCACCACGGCTGGCAGCGCGCGATGCGCTTCAAAGCGAGGTAAGAGCCTACCGCAGCTCCGTGGCACTCCAGGGCGCGCAGGGCATACACCGAGCAGGTGGGCTCAAACCGGCAGCCCCCCCCCAACCAGGGGCTGAGCACCAACCGGTAGGTTTTGACCACGGCCACCAGAGCCTGGCGGGGCCAGTCAAACCCCATGGGCAACCTCGGGCACGGGCGGCTTGGGCACCGCCACACGGCCCAGCAACGCCACCAATTCCTGGCGCACGGCCTGTTTCAGCACCGTGGAAGTGGCGCTGACAAACTGCTTGCGGCTGAATTCCGAGCGCAAGCGCACCACCAGTCCGGCCTGGGGCAAGCCGGACGCGTGCAGGCGCGCCACCTCGTAAATCTGACGGCGGATGGTGTTGCGCGTGACGGCACGGCGTGCCCAGCGTTTGGGAATGAGCACCCCCAACCACGTGTCTGGCACAGGGAAAAGGCAAACATCGCCCGACCGCACAGCCAGTGGCGTGCGGTGCAGGGCGAAGTGCGGGGTTTTGGCCACAGGGGGGCCAGCCATGGCGGCTTGGAACTGGGCTTTGGACCTCAGGCGCTGCAAGACGTGTTCCGTGGGTAAGGTCTTGCGGCTCAGGTGCGCTCAGGCAAGCAGGTCAGGCGGCGACTCAAATGCCGTGCCCAACCGGCGGGGCTCACAGGCCCAGACGCTTGCGGCCTTTGGCGCGGCGGGCAGCAATCACGGCACGACCGCCACGGGTTTTCATGCGAACCAAAAAGCCGTGGGTGCGAGCGCGACGGGTTTTGGAAGGTTGGTAAGTGCGTTTCATGGTGCTGTCCGAAAGAAAATACGGGTGGAAGTTTGCACGCCCGCAAGCGGCAAAGCCCGCGATTATCGCAAAAACGGCGCACGCTGGCAATTTAATTCGCAGCGGCCTCGGGCATGAGCCGTCTGACGGGCGCCGGTCATTGCACGCCGGCGCACAACCACCAAACTGTGGATAAGTGCCCGCGCAGCCTACAATCCGCGCTGGCCCAAAGCCCGCTGTCCACAAGAACAACTCTCCCGAATTTTCGCACCATCCATGTCCCAGGCAACGACCGATACCGTCCAGCACGAACTTTGGCTGGCCTGCGTGGAACGCCTGGCACAAGAGATGCCAGAGCAGCAGTTCAACACCTGGATTCGCCCACTCGCGGCCCGCGTGGCCGACGACCTGACCCGCGTGACCATCCTGGTGGGCAACCGCTTCAAAATGGATTGGATTCGCACCCAATACAGCGCCAAGATCGCCACCGTGTTGTCTGAGCTGGCAGAAAACGAAGTAGCCATCGAACTGGCCCTGGCCCCGCGCGAAGGCCCCACACGCTCCACCCCGGCGCTGCGCACCTTGCAAGAACAGGTGCTGGCCGAAGCACCCGAGGTGCCCCCGCCCGAAGACCCCATGGCCCACGGCGTGAAAAACCGCCTGAACCCCGCGCTGACCTTTGCCACCCTGGTGGAAGGCACGGCCAACCGCATGGCACGCGCCGCCGCCATGCACGTGGCGGGCAGCCTGGGGCAGCTGTACAACCCCTTGTTCATCTACGGGGGCGTGGGCCTGGGCAAAACCCACCTGGTGCACGCCATTGGCAACCAGCTGCTGAGCGACAAGCCCAACGCCAAAATTCTGTACATCCACGCCGAACAGTTCGTGACCGACGTGGTGAAGGCCTACCAACGCAAAACCTTTGACGAGTTCAAAGAGCGCTACCACTCGCTGGACCTGCTGCTGATTGACGACGTGCAGTTTTTTGCCAACAAAGACCGCACCCAGGAAGAGTTCTTCAACGCGTTCGAAGCGTTGCTGGCCAAAAAAAGCCACATCGTCATGACCAGCGACACCTACCCCAAGGGCCTGGCCGACATCCACGAGCGCCTGGTGTCGCGCTTCGACTCGGGATTGACCGTGGCCATCGAGCCGCCCGAGCTTGAAATGCGCGTGGCCATTCTGATCAACAAGGCCGAGGTGGAAGGCACCGCCATGCCCGAAGAGGTGGCGTTTTTTGTGGCCAAAAACGTGCGCTCCAACGTGCGTGAGCTCGAAGGTGCGCTGCGCAAAATTTTGGCTTACTCGCGCTTCAACCAGAAGGACATTTCCATTCAGCTGGCCCGCGACGCGCTGAAAGACTTGCTGTCGATCCAGAACCGGCAAATTTCTGTGGAAAACATCCAGAAAACAGTGGCCGACTACTACAAAATCAAAGTGGCCGACATGTACAGCAAAAAGCGTCCGGCCAGCATTGCCCGCCCGCGCCAGATTGCCATGTACCTGGCCAAAGAGCTCACCCAGAAAAGCCTGCCCGAAATTGGTGAGCTGTTCGGGGGCCGAGACCACACCACCGTGCTGCACGCGGTGCGAAAAATCGGCGGCGAACGCGCTCAGTTGTCCGAGCTGAACCAGCAGCTCCATGTGCTCGAACAAACCCTCAAGGGCTAAGGGCAGAAACGGCCCTTAAACCAGCGAAAATGACGGCTTACCCAGACCCGCACACACAAGGCACGACATGATTGTTTTGAAATCCGCCCAAAACCAAATTCTGGCCGCGCTGCAGTCGGTGGCGGGCATTGTGGAGCGGCGCCACACGCTGCCCATTCTGGCCAACGTGCTGCTGCGCAAAGTGGGCCCCGAAGTGCGGCTGACCACCAGCGACCTGGAAATTCAAATCCAGACCTGCGCCGACTTAGGAGGCGACGAGGGAAGCTTTGCCATCACCGTGGGCGCGCGCAAACTCATCGACATTTTGCGCACCATGCCCGGCGACCAAACCGTCAGCCTGGAAGCCACCGGCGGCAAGCTGGTGCTGAAAGGCGGCAAAAGCCGCTTCACGCTGCAAAGCCTGCCCGCTGAAGATTTCCCGCTGGTGCAAGAGTCCGTCAGTTTTGGCCCCGTGTTCAGCGTGCCGCAAAGCACCCTGAAAAACCTGCTGAACCAGGTGTCGTTTGCCATGGCGGTGCACGACATCCGCTACTACCTCAACGGCATTCTGTTCGTGGCCGAAGGACAGAAACTCAGCCTGGTGTCCACCGATGGCCACCGCCTGGCGTTTGCCAGTGCCAGCCTGGACGTGGAAGTGCCCAAGCAAGAGGTGATTTTGCCGCGCAAAACCGTGCTGGAACTGCAACGCCTGCTGTCCGACAAAGAGGGCGACATTGCCATGCAATTCGCCAACAACCAGGCCAAATTTGTGTTTGACGGCATGGAGTTCGTCACCAAGCTGGTGGAAGGCAAATTCCCCGACTACAACCGCGTCATTCCCAAAAACCACCAGAACAGCCTGACGCTGGGCCGCACCGCGTTGCTGCAAACGCTGCAGCGCACCGCCATCATGACCAGCGACAAGTTCAAAGGCGTGCGCCTGAACCTGGAGCCAGGCCTGCTGCGGGTTGCGTCCAACAACGCCGAACAGGAAGAAGCGGTGGACGAGCTTGACGTGGATTACGGCGGCGATGCCATTGAAATTGGCTTCAACGTCACCTACCTGATCGACGCGCTCACCAACATGGGCCAGGACATGGTGAAGCTGGAGCTGTCTGACGGCAACAGCTCTGCACTGGTGACCAACCCCGAAAACGAAAACTTCAAATACGTGGTCATGCCCATGCGCATTTGACCCGGCCACCCCATTGAACCTCTTTCCCAACCCGCAGCGGGCCCACCGGCCCAAAGCGGGTTTGGTGCTTGCAAGGGGCCCCGAAATGGGCCCTTGCCCACAGGATTTTTGACATGAGCGACACCCCCAGCACACCCCAAAGCGACAACGCCTCCAGCGGAGTGAGCGCAGACGCCTCCAGCCTGCAGCCCATCATCGACGCCAACCAGGCCGGTGCCTCCGAAGGCTATGGCGAGGGTGCCATTCAAATCCTGGAAGGGCTGGAAGCCGTGCGCAAGCGCCCCGGCATGTACATCGGCGACACGTCCGATGGCACCGGCCTGCACCACCTGGTGTTCGAGGTGGTGGACAACTCCATCGACGAAGCGCTGGCCGGCCATTGCGACGACATCGTGGTCACCATCCACGCCGACAACTCCATCAGCGTGACCGACAACGGCCGTGGCATTCCCACCGGCGTGAAGATGGACGACAAACACGAGCCCAAGCGCAGTGCCTCTGAAATTGCACTGACCGAGCTGCACGCTGGCGGCAAATTCAACCAGAACAGCTACAAGGTGTCGGGCGGTTTGCACGGCGTGGGCGTGTCTTGCGTGAACGCACTGAGCAAATGGCTGCGCCTGACCGTGCGCCGTGAAGGCAAGATGCACCAGATCGACTTTGCGCGCGGCTTCGTGCAAAACCGCCTGCTGGAAACCGTGAATGGCGTGGAAGTGAGCCCCATGCGCGTGATGGGCGCCACCGAAAAGCGCGGCACCGAGGTGCACTTCCTGCCCGACACCGACATCTTCACGCAAAACACCGACTTCCATTACGAAATCCTGGCCAAGCGCCTGCGCGAACTCTCGTTCCTGAACAACGGCGTGCGCATCCGCCTGAAAGACGAACGCACCAACAAGGAAGACGACTTTTCCGGCGCTGGCGGCGTGAAGGGCTTTGTGGACTACGTCAACGCCAACAAAAAGGTGCTGCACCCCACCGCCTTCCACGCCGTGGGCGAGCGCCCGGCCGACAGTTATGGCGGCATTCCCGGCACCAGCATTGGGGTGGAAGTGGCCATGCAGTGGAACGACGGCTACAACGAAAACGTGCTGTGTTTCACCAACAACATCCCCCAGCGTGACGGCGGCACCCACCTGACCGGCCTGCGCGCGGCCATGACCCGCGTCATTGGCAAATACATCGAGCAAAACGAGTTCGCCAAAAAAGCCAAGGTGGAAGTCAGCGGCGATGACATGCGCGAAGGCCTGTGCTGCGTGCTGTCGGTCAAGGTGCCCGAGCCCAAATTCAGCAGCCAGACCAAAGACAAACTGGTCAGCAGCGAAGTGCGTGCGCCGGTGGAAGACATCGTGGCCAAAGCGCTGACCGAATACCTGGAAGAGCGCCCCAACGACGCCAAAATTTTGTGCGGCAAGATCGTGGAAGCCGCCCGTGCCCGCGAAGCCGCCCGCAAAGCCCGCGAAATGACCCGCCGCAAGGGCGTGCTCGACGGCATGGGCCTGCCCGGCAAACTGGCCGACTGCCAGGAAAAAGACCCCAGCCTGTGCGAAATTTACCTGGTGGAGGGCGACTCCGCCGGGGGCTCCGCCAAACAAGGGCGTGACCGCAAATTCCAGGCCATCCTGCCCCTGCGCGGCAAGATTTTGAACGTGGAAAAAGCGCGTTACGAAAAACTGCTGACCAGCAACGAAATCATCACCCTCATCACCGCCCTGGGCACCGGCATTGGCAAGGCCAGCGCTGAAAGCGGCAAAAGCGGGTCTGACGACTTCAACGTGGACAAGCTGCGCTACCACCGCATCATCATCATGACCGATGCCGACGTGGACGGCGCCCACATCCGCACCCTGCTGCTGACCTTCTTCTACCGCCAGATGCCCGACTTGGTGGAGCGCGGCCACATCTACATTGCGCAGCCACCGCTGTACAAAGTGAAGGTAGGAAAAGAAGAGCAATACCTCAAGGACGCACCTGCGCTGGACGGCTTTTTGCTTCGCATTGCGCTGAAAGACGCCAGCGTCAGCACCGGCGGCGATGCCCCCCAGCTGCTCGACGGCCCCACCCTGGCCGACCTGGCGCGCAAACACCAGGTGGCCGAAGCCGTGATTGCCCGCCTGGGCAACTTCATGGACGCGGAAGCCCTGCGCGCGATTGCCGACGGCGTGGCCCTGAACCTGGACACACTGGACGACGCCACCGCCTGTGCCCCCGCCCTGCAAGCCAAGCTGCGCGAACTCAACACCACCGGCGTGCCCGCTGAAGTGGCCGCCGAGTTCGATGTGCGCACCGACAAACCGCTGCTGCGCATCAGCCGCCGCCACCACGGCAACATCAAAAGCAGCGTGCTGACGCAAGACTTTGTGCACGGCGCAGACTACGCGGCCCTGGCCGAAGCCGCCCAGACCTTCCGCGGCCTGCTGGCAGACGGCAGCAAGGTCATGCGCGGTGAAGGCGACAAGCAGAAGGAAGAAAAAGTCACCGACTTCCGCCAGGCCATGAAGTGGCTCATCAGCGAAGCCGAACGCGTCACGGCCCGCCAGCGCTACAAAGGCCTGGGCGAAATGAACCCCGAGCAGCTGTGGGAAACCACCATGGACCCCACCGTGCGCCGCCTGCTCAAGGTGCAAA
>CAYFFJ010000055.1:18463-18639 GCA_964342395.1 uncultured Hydrogenophaga sp. | reverse complement strand
TGGATAGAGTACTTGGCTACGAACCAAGGGGTCGTGGGTTCGATTCCTGCCAGCCGCACCAGATTCAAGGGACTAGATGAAAATCTAGTCCCTTTTTTCTTGCAAAAATTCTTTCTGATTTGAATCCTATGCAATCACTTACGCTCTAAAATGCGCTGCCGTAGGTTCCAACCGCG
>CAYFFJ010000055.1:14154-18453 GCA_964342395.1 uncultured Hydrogenophaga sp. | reverse complement strand
GGGTCGTGGGTTCGATTCCTGCCAGCCGCACCATATAAAACAACCACTTAGGTCTAAAAGCCTAAGTGGTTTTTTTACGTCTGTATGGCGGTGTTCCCCTCCAGGGGGCCGGGCCTCATGTGTGTCGGCTTGTGGGCATTGGGCATCGGCGGGCGCGTTGAATGCCCTGATGGGCGCATCAAACGCCCCTGTGATCATCCGGGATGCGGCATCTAATACGCATTCTTCCCCAGAAACCCTTTGAATACAGTCAGAAAAATAATTTTGATGTCAAACCAAAGCGACCAGTTTTCTATGTAATAGAGATCGGCCTGGATGCGTAAATCCATTTTTTCCAGCGTATCGGTCTCGCCGCGCAGACCATTTATTTGTGCCCAGCCAGTTATGCCGGGTTTTACTTTGTGGCGCAGCATGTATCTGGGGATGTGTTCTCGGTACTCAAGGTTGTGTGCGATTGCGTGCGGCCTGGGGCCGACAATGCTCATGTTTCCTTGCAAAACGTTGAAAAATTGCGGTAATTCATCCAAGCTGGTAGAGCGCAATATACGACCCAGCGGGGTTATTCGAGGGTCATTCTTCGTGGCCTGCTTGACGAAGCCAGATGCATCCTGTTTTTGAACATACATGCTCCGGAATTTGAATATGCCGATGCTTTCGCCATTCCATCCATGCCGTTGCTGAATGAACAGTATCGGACCGTCAGAGGTTGATTTTATAAGAATCGCAATGATTGCCAGCACGGGAGATATCAGAATGATGATGAGTGTTGCAAAAATCTTGTCCTCCAGCCATTTGATGACCAGATTTAACCCTCCCATTGGGGTGCTGGAAATATTCAGCATCGGAATGCCGAGCACAACCGTGACGCCGTGGTTGATGAATTGCATCATTTCCACATCTGGAACCAATCTGATGTTGGCCGTGCTGTAGCGCAATGAATCCAGTATGTTGAGTATTTTTTTTGCTTCGCTTGGCGATTGGAAAATCCATATTTCATCAGGACTCAAGGATTCAATGGTGTCGGAAAGAAGTTTGGCGTTTTCCGTGTTGCAAACGCCAACAACCTTAAATCCTGACCAAGTGGCTGCTTTGACCCTGCGTCGAATGGATGACATGGAGTTGCTGGAACCCACCAACAGCACCCGGGATTGATTCACGCCGATGTCCCGGAGTGCAGACATTGCCAGAAATATGCACGCCCTTGCGAACCACGTCAAAAACAAAGAAGCGCCTGCCCAGCAGGCCAGTAAAAGTCTGGAATATATGTCGGCGGTTTGTGTCAGAACAAGCCAGGTCATGAGAATGCCCCAGGTGATGACCCAGCTCAATCCAACCCGCCCCAATACGGCCAATATTTGACTGCTTCGCCAAGATCTGTAGACCAGGGACGAAGAGATGACCATTAAAAATGCCGCGCCGAATATCAGCTGCAAATACACCGCATCAATTTGCCCTTCCCTGAAATTGAATCGCCAGTAATATGCAAAAACGCCAGCGGCAGCAAATGAAATCCAATCGGCCATGTATATGACCAATCGCATGATTGAAATGGGTTGTTTCATTGGATGAGGGTGAATGAGTGCGCGAACAGGGCTGCCAAGTTCGCCGCTCATCATAGCCACGTATTACCCCGCCTTTTGACGGCGATGACTGAGCCCGTAAAAGGCTGCGTTTCGCCCGTCAGGGGGAAGTGGTCGCCCTGCACCGCGCAGGGGTTGGCGTCAACACATTTGGCCCCATGGCCTGGGTGCACGGCGGCCATGAAAAAAGCCGCGCCACCTGTCGGTGATGCGGCTTTTTCGCTGACGCCAGTGTTTCAGCGTGGGCGGCGGGGCGGCGGAGGGCTGGAGGGGCCACCACGGTTTTCGATGAAACGGAAGTTGATGCGGCCTTTGGTCAGGTCATAGGGTGACAGTTCCAGCGACACGCGGTCACCCGCCAGGATGCGGATGTGGTTTTTCTTCATTTTGCCGGCGGAATAGGCAATCAATTGGTGGCCGTTGTCCAGCGTCACGCGAAAGCGCGTGTCGGGCAACACCTCGTCGACCTTGCCGGTCATTTCAATCAGTTCTTCTTTGGCCATGGCCGCATCCTTGGGTTTTGAGCATCGCTCGCAAGCAACCTCGGATTATCGGTGACAACGTGGTAAAAAATCCACAGTTTTCGTTGCCCGCCACCAAAAAACCACGCTGAATCGAGTAGGGGTGGGGGCGGGGGTATCAGCGCGACACGTTCAGTTCCTGTTGCAGCGTGCGCACCAGGTGGCTGAAAAGTTTGTTTTTTTCGTCGCTCTGGCGCAGCCGCTCGGCCAGACGGTGTCCGATGGCCGTCATCAACCTCACGGCGGTGGCGGGGTCTTGTTCGGTCAGGTCTTCGAGGTCCTGACGGGTGAGGATGGCGCCGTGCACGCGGGTGGTGGCGGTGCAGGTGGCTGAGCGGGCTTCGCCGTCGAACAGCGACAGCTCGCCGATCAGACTGCCCGGGCCCAGCACGGTCAGGGTGCGGGGGCGGTCGGGGTTGGCCTCCACGGTTTCCACCGTGACCTCGCCGCGGATGACCAGCAGCATGTGGTCTGTGTTGTCGGTGTCGCCTTCCTGCAAAATGACCATGCCCTCGGGGACAACGTGGGGTCGCATGTAGGCCACCACGGCGCGTGCCTGGGTGGGGCTGAGGCGCATCAGCGCGGTGGGCGCGCGCAGCATTTCCGCCGCCTGGGCTGCGCTGGAGGAGGGGCGTTCGGGGGGCAACGTGTCGGGCGGGAGGGTTGAGTCCACCGCCTGGGGGGTGTTGCGAAAGCGGTCGAGCAGGGTTTTCAGCATGGCAGGGTGCGTGCGTGACGACGGTAAAAGCCACATTGTGGGCCGATTCGATAAAATTCGTCCCCCTTCCAAGGAGCGCTGCAGCGGCGCGTGACCACTTTTGTTGGTGGCGACGCACCGTCAGGCTTGGGGCAGGCCTGCGGGCCTGCCGTGTCAACCGCGCTCACCTGTGTGCCCCGAGCATTTGCCGTGGGCATCCGTTTTCCCCCAGGTGAGCCCCATGTCCACAGTTGCTTCCAATTCCGGTACCGCGCCCGTTTCGTCTTCCGTGCCCCCCATGCTGTTGTCTGGCCTGGAGCCGCTGCGCATTGGCGACGACAGCCTGTTTGTGAACGTGGGCGAGCGCACCAACGTCACTGGCTCCAAGGCCTTTGCCCGCATGATTTTGGAAGGGCGGTACGAAGACGCCCTGGCCGTGGCCCGCCAACAGGTGGAAAACGGCGCGCAGATCGTGGACGTGAACATGGACGAGGCCATGCTGGACAGCCTGGCCGCCATGGTGCGGTTTTTGAACCTGATGGCCACCGAGCCCGACATTGCCCGCGTGCCGGTGATGATCGACAGCAGCAAATGGAGCGTCATTGAAGCCGGGCTGCGCTGCGTGCAGGGCAAGTCGGTGGTGAACTCCATCAGCATGAAGGAAGGGCTGGCCGAGTTCAAACGCCAAGCCACGCTGGTCAAGCGCTACGGTGCCGCCGCTGTGGTGATGGCCTTTGACGAACAGGGCCAGGCCGATACCTACCAACGCAAGATCGAGATTTGCGAGCGCGCCTACCGTGTGTTGGTGGACGAGGTGGGTTTCCCGCCCGAAGACATCATTTTCGACCCCAACATCTTCGCCATTGCCACCGGCATCGAGGAGCACAACAACTACGCGGTGGACTTCATCGAGGCCACGCGTTGGATCAAGCAGAACCTGCCCGGTGCCAAGGTGAGCGGTGGCGTGAGCAACGTGAGTTTCAGCTTCCGGGGCAACGACCCGGTGCGTGAGGCCATCCACACCGTGTTCCTGTACCACGCCATTTCAAATGGCATGGACATGGGCATCGTCAACGCTGGCATGGTGGGTGTGTACGACGAGTTGGAGCCCACCCTGCGCGAGCGCGTGGAAGACGTGGTGCTGAACCGCCGGCCCGACGCTGGCGAACGCCTGGTGGAGGTGGCCGAAAACGCCAAGGGCGCTGCCAAAGACGAGAGCAAGAAAAACGAGTGGCGCGCGCTGCCTATCCGCGAGCGGCTGAGCCACGCGCTGGTGCGTGGCCAGAACGAGTTCATCACCCAGGACACCGAGGAGATGTGGCAGGAAATCAAAGCCACCGGTGGCCGGCCGCTGCACGTCATCGAAGGCCCGCTGATGGACGGCATGAACGTGGTGGGCGACCTGTTTGGCCAGGGCAAGATGTTCCTGCCCCAGGTGGTGAAAAGCGCCCGCGTGATGAAGCAGGCCGTGGCCCACCTGCTGCCCTACATCGAGGCCGAG
>CAYFFJ010000055.1:6395-14144 GCA_964342395.1 uncultured Hydrogenophaga sp. | reverse complement strand
GTGATTGCCACGGTCAAGGGCGACGTGCACGACATCGGCAAAAACATCGTGACTGTGGTGCTGCAGTGCAACAACTTTGACGTGGTCAACATGGGCGTGATGGTGCCTTGCCATGACATCCTGGCCAAGGCCAAAGCCGTGGGGGCCGATATCGTGGGCCTGAGCGGACTGATCACTCCCAGCCTGGAAGAAATGCAATACGTCGCTGCCGAGATGGAGAAGGACGACCACTTCCGCAGCCGCCAGATTCCGCTGCTGATCGGCGGTGCCACCTGCAGCCGGGTGCACACCGCCGTGAAAATTGCGCCGCACTACAGCGGCCCCGTGGTGTACGTGCCCGATGCCAGCCGCAGCGTGGGCGTGGCGCAAGGCCTGCTGGGTGATGGCCGCGACGCGTATGTGGCCGAACTGACCGCCGACTGCGAGCGCGTGCGCCAGCAACACGCCAACAAAAAGCAGGTGCCGCTGTGGCCACTGGACAAAGCCCGGGCCAACGCCACCCCCATTGACTTCAGCACCTACACGCCACCGGTGCCCAAATTCATTGGGCGGCGGGTGTTCAAGAATTACGATCTGGCTGAAATTGCCCGCTGCATCGACTGGGGACCGTTCTTCCAGACCTGGGACCTGGCCGGGCCTTACCCCGCCATCCTTCAGGACGAGGTGGTGGGCGAAGAAGCCCGCCGCGTGCTGGCCGATGCGCAGGCCATGCTGAAAAAGATCGTTGAGGGCCGCTGGCTCACGGCCAACGCCGTGGTGGGCATTTGGCCTGCCAACCGTGTCAACCACGACGACATCGCGCTGTACACCGACGACACCCGCAGCCAGGTGGCCCTGACCTGGCACGGCCTGCGCCAGCAGACCGAAAAGCAGACATTCGAGGACGCAAATGGCCAAACCCGCCTGCGCCCCAGCCGTTGCCTGGCCGATTTCGTGGCACCCCGTTGGGATGATTTTGAAATAGCAAACAATTCAATACCATCAATCGGTAGAAGCCAAAAAGATATAAAAAATGCAGATCATGTCGGCGCATTTGCCGTCACCACAGGCATCGGGGCCGACAAGAAAGATGCGCAGTTTCTGGCCGCTCATGACGATTACTCGTCCATTCTGTTCAAAGCGCTGGCCGACCGTCTGGCCGAGGCCTTTGCCGAGCTGATGCACCTGAAGGTGCGCACCGATTTCTGGGGCTATGCGCCCGACGAGGCCTTGTCGGTGGACGAGCTGATCGCCGAAAAATACCAGGGCATTCGCCCCGCACCGGGTTACCCCGCTTGTCCTGACCACAGCGTCAAGCGCAAGATGTTCGAGTGGCTGGGGTGCGCCGATATTGGCATGGACCTGACTGACAGCCTGGCCATGACCCCGGCGGCCAGCGTCAGCGGCTTTTACCTGAGTCATCCCGAGGCCACGTACTTCAACGTGGGCAAGGTGGGCGACGACCAGGTGGCCGACCTCGCCCAGCGCAGTGGCGTGGCGCAGGCCGATGTGCGCCGTTTGCTGGCCCCCAACCTTTGACTTGAGCCCGCGTGCCGAACCTTCTGCTTGACCGCCCCATGCAACGCCACCACCCCTCTGCTGAAGAATGGACGGCCGCTTATGCGGCAGTGCCTGCGGCGGTGGCGCAGGCGGTGGCGGTGTTGGTGGACACGCACAGGGCCTCGTTGGCGGTGGCGTTTTACAACACCTTGCTGGCGCAGGACGGCGTGGCGCCGCTTATCTCCCAGCAGGTGTTGCACACCCGATTGCTGCCCGCCGTCCAGCGGTGGATGCAGTTTCTGTTTGACCCGGTCAACACCAGTGGCCCATTGCCCACCATTGCCCTGCAGCGGCATGTTGGCGAAATGCATGCCCGTGCCCACATCCCGGCAGAGTTGGTGGCCCAGGGGTTTCGGGCGTTTGTGCGCGAGCTCCATGCCTTGTTGGTCCAAGCCCCGCTTGACCGCGAGCAAGTCTTGCAAGCCGCCACCCATGTCGGGTGGCTGACCGAACTGGCCCAGGCCGAAATGCGTGTGGCCCAGGCCCGTTGCGAGGCCCGCCGCACCGCGCCGGAGTCCTTGCCCATCGAGCCGGACTGGGGCCTGGAGGCCGAACGCCGTGCCCAGTTGCTGGCCCTGAGCGATGAGGAGGACCGCTTCTTGCGGTCCATGCTCAACACGGTGGCCACATTCAACCCCGAGCTGCCCCCTTTGGGGGCGTCGCCCCTGGGGCTTTGGTTGCACCACAAGGCTCCCTTGCTTTTCGCCGAAGGCCCGGAGGCCGATGCGCTGGCCCGCATGTCGCACACCGTGGCTCACTTGGACGACGCGGTGTTGCCCCGCTTGAAAGAGGCCGTGACCGGGGCGTTGGGCGGGCCGGTGCCCAGTGCCCTGCTGCGCGACGCGGTGGCCGGGCTGGAGGACGTGCGCCAGCAGGTCAACCAGTTGTTTGACCGCCTGGCCCAGGCTGACAGCAACCCTGAAGGCCCCGCTCCGCTGTTCAGCCCGCCCTTGCTCACGCGCATCTTGCGCCGTGAAATGGAGCTGGCGCGGCGCAAACGCACCTCGTTTTCGGTGTTGGTGGCGGGTATCGATGACTTCACTGGGTTGCCGCACACCCACGGCGACGGGGCGGACGACCGTGCGCTGCAACTCGTGGCAGGGCTGCTCACCGCTCAGGTGCGGGCCAGTGATTTCGTGTTTCGCCATGGTGCGAGCCTGTTTTTGCTGGTGCTGGTGGAGCTGGATGCGGCCCAGTCTCTGGTTGTGGCCGAAAAAATCCGTGCCGCTGCCGCGTGCACCCTTCCCGCATCCCGCGTGCCCATCACGCTCAGCCTGGGCGTGGCCGTGTACCAGGATCACTCCGAGCCGCAGGGGTTGACCTTGCAAGCCGAACGGGCCTTGGCACACGCCCAAGCCCAGGGCGGCAACCGCGTTTGCATGGCGCCCGCCTGACAGGCATCAAGCCCGCCGCTGGTGCAGGCCCTGGCCCGGAAAATGCTCCAATCCCGTGCGTGTGTTTCGCACCCGCCCGATTCCGTCACCTTGAGGAGATTCGCATGAGCCTGTTGGGCCGTTTGAGCTTGGGGCAGAAGTTCACCCTGTTGGGGCTGATTGCTCTGATGATGGTGCTTGTTCCCACGGGACTGCATCTGGGCAAGTCGTTTGCCGATGTGCGTGCGGCGGAGCAGGAATCACGCGGCATGCCTCCGCTGATCGCCTTGCAAAAAGTCATTCAACTGATGCAGCAGCACCGAGGTTTGTCGGCCGGTGCGCTGTCGGGCAACGCGGCCATGAAAGAGCGCCGCCCGGGCGTGAAAGAAGGGGGCGACAAAGCCATGGCCGCCGTGGACAGTGCCTTGGCCGGGGCACGGGCTTCGGGCGAACTTGTGTCGGCGTGGGGACAGCGCAAGCAGCGGTGGGCGGAGTTGTCGCAATCGGTTGCCGGGGGGCATCTGGACGCCTCGCAGAGCACCCAGGCGCACACCGAGTTCATTGCCACGCTGTTCCAGCTCAACGACGTGGCCATGGACGAATTTCGCCTGTCGCTGGACCCGGATGTGGCCACCCACGAGTTGATCCAAGGCACCTTCGTCAGCGCCCCCCGGTTGACGGAAAAGCTCGGCATCATGCGTGCCATGGGCAGCGGCTTTCTCACGAAAGGCGAGTTGCCAGACCTGGGGCGGGGCATCCTCATGGGCCTGAAAGACCGCACCAACGAGTTGCAAAAAGAATTTCTGGGCCATGTGGGCCGCGCTGACAAGGCCGACGCAGGCTTTCGGCAAACCCTCAGCAGTGCGGCCAACACCTTGCAAACACGTGTGCAAGCCACGCTGGGGCTGGCCGACCAGACCTTGATCAATGCCACGGACATCCGCTTCCCGGCCACGGAATACTTTGACAACTTCACCCGCACCATCGATGCGGTGTTCCAGTTCAACGCCACGGCCATGGCCACATTGGACGAAGCCTTGCGCGCCCGGGTGCAAGCTGAGCAGCGCCATGCTTACTGGATCATGGGTCTGCAATTGGGCGGCTTGGCCGCTGCCATCGGGTTGGCCATTGTGTTTGTGCACAGCATCACCGTGCCCATCCACGACGCGGTGCGCGTGGCCAAGGCCGTGTCGCAAGGCAACTTGAGCGAGCCCTGCCCCGCCCATGGCACCAACGAAATTGGACAGTTGATGGATGCGCTCAGCGGCATGCAACAGCATCTGGGCCAGTTGGTGCGCGCCGTGCGCGCCGATGCCGAAAGTGTGGCCACCGCCAGTGCCCAGATTGCCCGGGGCAACAACGACCTGTCTGTCCGCACCGAACAAGCCGCCAGTGCGCTGGAAGAAACCGCTGCAGCCATGGACCAACTCAACAGCCACGTGAAACAAAACGCCGACCACGCCCGCGAGGCCAACGATCTGGCCGGCAACGCGTCTCAGGTGGCGGTCAAGGGCGGTGAGGTGGTGGCGCAGGTGGTGCACACCATGCGTGACATTGACGCGTCGTCCAGCAAAATTGCAGACATCATTGGTGTGATCGACGGCATTGCTTTCCAGACCAACATCCTGGCCCTGAACGCCGCAGTGGAGGCGGCCCGAGCGGGCGAGGCGGGCCGGGGTTTTGCCGTGGTGGCGTCAGAGGTGCGCAGCCTGGCGGGGCGCAGTGCCCAGGCGGCCAAAGAAATCAAAGGCCTGATCGAGGCCAGCGTGGAGCGGGTCCAACAGGGCACGGCCCTGGTGGACCAGGCGGGCAGCACCATGACCGACGTGGTGCACTCCATCCAGCGCGTGACCGAAATCATGGCAGATATCAGCCAGGCCAGTGCCTCGCAAAGCACCAGCGTGGCTGAGGTGGACCAGGCCGTCAACCTGATGGACCAGAGCACCCAGCAAAACGCCGCGTTGGTGGAAGCATCGGCCGCTGCAGCGGTTTCGCTCAACACCCAAGCGCAGCAGTTGGTTCAGGCCGTGTCGGTCTTCAAAGTGTGATCACAAGGGCTTGAAGCCGCTGGTGTGGATGGTGCGGGTCCAGCTGGCGCGGTAGGTCTTTTCGCGTTCGCCCAGTTGTGCGCCGGTGGCAAAGCCCACGCTCAGGCCCATGTCGGCCAGCACGCGGGCAATGGCATCGGTGCCGCCGCCGGGCCGGAAATCCACCAGCAGCCCGCTCAGCAAGTCAGCGGTGGCCAGCCTGCCATCTCCCGTCGTTCGAGCTCCGCGATGAGGAGGATGAGACTGCTCATTAATAAATAGCTAATAATTAATACTGCATAAGCGATAGAGGCCAAAAATAATCAAAAATCAGCCCTTGGCGTGCAGCCCGCGCCGGTATTGCACCGCTTCGGCCAGGTGGGCCACGGTGATGGTGTCTGACGCGGCCAGGTCGGCAATGGTGCGGGCCACTTTCAGCGCCCGGTGCGTGCTGCGGGCCGACCAGCCCAGGCGGGCGGCGGCTTTGTTCAGAAAGTGGCGGCTCGCGTCGTCCAGCGCCGTGTGTTGTTCCAGCGTGCCGCCTTGCAGGGCCTGGTTGGCGCAGCCTTGGCGGGCGATGGCGCGCTGGTGGGCCTGGGCCACGCGCTCGCGCACCGTGGTGGTGCTTTCGGGCGCGGGTTGCCCGGTGGCCGAAGCGGGGCTCAGCAACTCGTGCGGGGGCAGGGCGGGCACGTCCACGTGCAGGTCGATGCGGTCCAGCAGCGGGCCGCTGAGCTTGCCTTGGTAGCGGGCAATTTGGTCGGGCGTGTCTTTGCAGGCGACGGTGGGGTGGCCCAGGTAGCCGCAGGGGCAGGGGTTCATGGCGGCAATCAGCTGGAAGCGCGCCGGGAATTCGGTGTGTTGCGCGGCGCGCGAAATGCGCACCTGGCCGGTTTCCAGCGGTTCGCGCAAGGCTTCCAGGGCAGCGCGGGGGAATTCGGGTAACTCGTCCAGAAACAGCACGCCGTGGTGGGCCAGCGAAATTTCGCCGGGTTTCGGGGGCGAGCCGCCACCCACCAGGGCCACGGGGCTGGCGCTGTGGTGCGGGGCCACGGTGGGACGCTGGCCCCAGCGCTCCATGTGAAAGCGACCGGCCAGCGAGGCGATGGCAGCGGTTTCCAGCGCTTGGTGCGTGTCCAGTGGCGGCAACAGCCCTGCAAAGCGGTGGGCCAGCATGCTTTTGCCCGCGCCGGGTGGGCCACTCATCAGCAGGCTGTGGCCACCGGCGGCGGCAATTTCCAGGGCGCGGCGTGCACCGGCCTGGCCTTTCACATCGCTCAGGTCGGGCCCCGCCGCGGCGGCCTTGGGCGTGGCGGGCACCAGGGTGGCCCAGCCGCTGTCGTCGGGGGCGTCTTCTGCCCCCAGGCTGTCCGCGCCCAGGGGGCGAAACTGGCG
Organism: uncultured Hydrogenophaga sp.; assembly: GCA_964342395.1. Taxonomy (GTDB): domain Bacteria; phylum Pseudomonadota; class Gammaproteobacteria; order Burkholderiales; family Burkholderiaceae_C; genus UBA2334. Next base: position 7,810 of record CAYFFJ010000055.1, on the reverse strand, counting down.
CACCACGTCCAGCAGGTGACGCGCGCGCACCACGCGGGTGGCGGGCACCAGGGCGGCTTCTTCGGCGCTGCCGGGGGGCAGCACCAAGGTGGTGGTGGCACCGGTGTCTTGGCTGGCCTGGGCCAGCGCCATGGCCAGCGCGCCGCGCACCGGGCGCAGTTCCCCGCCCAGGCTGAGTTCTCCGGCGAATTCGTGCCCGCTCAAGGCGCTGGCGTCGATCACGCCACTGGCGGCCAGCAGGCCCAGGGCAATGGGCAAGTCAAACCGCCCGCTGTCTTTGGGCAGGTCGGCGGGCGCGAGGTTGACGGTGATGCGCTTGTTGCTGGGGAATTCCAGGCCGCTGTTTTGCAGGGCCGAGCGCACGCGTTCGCGGGCCTCTTTCACCTCGGTATCGGCCAAACCCACCAAGGTGAAGCTGGGAAGGCCGTTGGCCAAATGCACTTCCACGCACACAGACGGGGCGCTGAGCCCCAGCAATGCACGGCTTTGGATCAAAGACAGACTCAATTTATCGACTCCCTGAATGAATGCGCCTTTCTTGTGAAGGCGTTTGCACTTTATTGGTGCCTGCTTATGCACTGTTTGGATGCCATCTCGCTGCGCGATGCACACTGCAAGTGGTTGACCATGGTGCCACATGGCCGCAGACTCCGAGCCTCTGCGCGCGAAAGGCGTGCGCAGAGGTGTTTGGCACGTTATATGCTTAACGTTTGCTGACGTTCGTACCAGAGGAGTTTCAAGTGAAATTTTCAACATCCGAGCACTTTGTTTCTGCGTCGTTCACCGCTGTGTCAACCCCGCGTGTTGGGCTTTTGGCCTGAGCGGGATCCATCCCCAACAAGAGGAATGCTATGAAACTGGTATCCGCCATCATCAAACCCTTCAAGCTGGACGAGGTGCGTGAAGCGCTGTCGAACATCGGCGTGCAGGGCATTACCGTGACCGAAGTCAAAGGCTTTGGCCGTCAAAAGGGCCACACCGAGCTGTATCGCGGCGCCGAATACGTGGTGGACTTTCTGCCCAAAGTCAAGGTAGAAGCTGCCGTGGCCGACGAGCTGGTGGACCGCGTGATCGAAGCCATTGAAGGTGCCGCGCGCACCGGAAAAATTGGCGATGGCAAGATTTTTGTTTACAGCCTGGAGCAGGTTGTGCGCATCCGCACCGGTGAAACCGGCAAAGAAGCGCTCTGACCCACAGTCCCGGCCACAGAAAGACCACACACCATGAAAAAGCTCTTTGCAACCCTCTTGCTGGGCGTAGGCCTGGCGTTTGGCGGCCTGGCGGTTAATGCCCAAACCGCCGCACCCGCTGCCGATGCACCTGCCGTGACCGCCCCTGCCGCCGCTGCACCCGATGCGGCACCAGCCGCCGCCGCACCTGCGGCTGCCGCACCGGCCGAAGCCGCCGCAGCCCCC
>CAYFFJ010000055.1:0-6385 GCA_964342395.1 uncultured Hydrogenophaga sp. | reverse complement strand
TCACGTTGCTCGTCATCCTGATGACGGTGCCTGGCCTCGCGCTGTTCTACGGCGGCCTGGTGCGCAGCAAGAACATGCTGTCGGTGCTGATGCAAGTCATGGTGACGTTCAGCCTGATCGTGGTGCTGTGGTTCATTTACGGCTACAGCCTGGCATTCACCGAGGGCAGCGCCTACATCGGCGGGTTTGACCGCCTGTTCATGAAAGGCGTCTGGGACAACGCAGCGGGCACCTTTGCCAACGCCGCCACCTTCAGCAAAGGTGTGGTCATCCCTGAAATCGTGTTTGCCGCTTTCCAGGCCACGTTTGCCGGCATCACCTGCGCGCTGATCATCGGTGCCTTCGCCGAGCGCATGAAGTTCTCTGCCGTGCTGATGTTCATGGTGATCTGGTTCACCTTCAGCTACCTGCCGATTGCCCACATGGTGTGGTACTGGATGGGTCCTGACGCTTATACCTCTGCCGCTGTGGCCGACGAAATGCTGGGCAAAGCGGGCTTGATCTGGCAATACGGCGCGCTGGACTTCGCGGGCGGCACCGTGGTGCACATCAACGCCGCGGTGGCCGGTCTGGTGGGCGCTTACATGGTGGGCAAACGCGTGGGCTACGGCAAAGAATCCATGGCCCCTCACAGCCTGACGCTGACCATGGTGGGGGCTTCCCTGCTGTGGGTGGGCTGGTTCGGTTTCAACGCCGGTTCTGCCCTGGAAGCCAACGGTTTTGCCGCTCTGGCCTTCATCAACACCTTTGCCGCTACCGCCGCTGCTGTGCTGGCCTGGTGCGTGGGTGAGGCCCTGATGCGTGGCAAAGCCTCCATGCTGGGTGCTGCCTCGGGTGCCGTGGCCGGTCTGGTGGCCATCACCCCCGCTGCGGGCAACGTCGGCATCGGCGGCGCCCTGATCATTGGCCTGGTGGGCGGCTTCGCTTGCCTGTGGGGCGTGAACGGCCTGAAGAAGCTGCTGGGCGCTGACGACTCGTTGGACGTGTTCGGTGTACACGGCGTGGGCGGTATCGTGGGTGCGCTGCTGACCGGCGTGTTCAACAGCCCCAGCCTGGGTGGCCCTGGCTACGTGGCCGACTGGGTCACCGCCACCATGGTGACCGCTGCTGACTACTCCATTGCTGCCCAGGTCTGGATCCAGACCAAAGGCGTGCTGATCACCATCGTGTGGTCTGGTGTGGTGGCGTTCATCGCCTTCAAACTGGTGGACATGGTCATCGGTCTGCGCGTGCCCGAAGAAGCAGAGCGCGAAGGCCTGGACATTTCCAGCCACGGCGAGACCGCTTACAACCGCTGATCGTTTCCGCCGAGCCTCACACCGCGCGTGTGTGGGGCAACCCGCCTGGATGCTGGGCCCGTTGCCATTTGGCGACGGGCCCATTTCTTTGGTGCGGTTGTCGCAGGGGTGTGCGGGGGCGGGCAGAATCTTCCAGGTGTCGTTTGCAGGCACGCACCATTTTTCAGGGAGTTCTTCATGAGCCACACCATTACCGCTCGCATGTCACCCGCTTTGATCATGGCACTGGCGTTTGCCGTGACGGCACCCATGGCAGTTTCAGCTGCAACGGAGAAGAGAGCGGCACGCGTGCTTCAGCGCCACGAAACGCATCCCGCTTATGACCGCACGCCCAGTGGCGAAGCGGTCAGCACGCGTGAAAGACGTCTGCGCCGTGAATGCAAAGGCCGTCCCAACGCCGGGGCCTGCCTGGGCCACGCCAGCTGAGGGGTGCCGCCGACGGCGGCGCTCAAATTTCCGGGCCTTGGCTGTTCAAAAAATTCACGCCCTTACCCAGGGCTGCTCGGTACCATCGCCAGCCATGGACCACGCCCTGCACACCCTCACGACCCAAGTTCGCAACGCCGCGCGGGCGAAGCGCCCGTTGTGCATTCGAGGTGGTGGCAGCAAGGACTTTTACGGCCAGCGCGTCGACGCCATGGCCGAGGTGTTGGACACCCGGGGGCTGAGCGGCATCGTGGCGCACGAGCCGTCCGAGCTGGTGGTGACCGTGCGTGGTGGCACCCCCCTGGCCGAGCTGGAGGCCACGCTGGCGGCTGCGGGCCAGCACTTGCCTTTTGAGCCCCCCCATTTCGCCCGATCGGGTGCCAGCGCTGCCACCGTGGGCGGTGCGGTGGCCACGGGTCTGAACGGCCCCGGTCGCGCCAGCGCGGGCGCGGTGCGCGACTTTGTGCTGGGCGCGCAGGTGCTCAACGGTCGGGCCGAGCTGCTCACGTTTGGTGGCCAGGTCATGAAAAACGTGGCCGGTTACGACGTGAGCCGCAGCATGGCCGGAGCCATGGGCACACTGGGCGTGCTGGTGGAGGTGTCGCTGAAGGTGCTGCCCGTGGCGCCCACCGAGGCCACCCTGTGTTTTGAAATGGACCAGTCCGACGCGCTGGCCGCGCTCCACCGCTGGGGTGGCCAGCCCTTGCCGCTGAACGCCAGTTGTTGGGTGCAAGACCAGGGCCGCAGCCTGTTGTATGTGCGCCTGCGTGGTGCGGTGGCTGCCGTGGAGGCCGCGTGCACCCGCATGGGCGGCCAGCGGCTGGACAACGCCACCGTTGCCCCCGACTGGGCGGCCTGCCGCGAACAAACCCTGCCGTTTTTGGCCCAGGCCCCCACACCGGGCGATGCCTTGTGGCGCGTGTCTTTGCCCCAAACCGCACCCGCCCTGGCGCTGGGTGGCCAGGTTGCCGAGCAACAGCTGGTGGAGTGGCACGGTGCGCTGCGCTGGGTGTGGGCCCCGGCGGCGCAGGCACAGGCCATTCGCGCCGCTGCGCAAGCGGTGGGGGGGCACGCCACCCTGTTTCGCCCGGCGACCGAGGCCGACCGCGCCGTGGGCGTGTTCACCCCGCTGAGCGCGCCGCTGGCCGCCATCCACCGTCGCCTGAAGGCCGAGTTTGACCCAGCGGGCATCTTCAACCCTGGCCGCCTGTACGCCGACGTCTGACCCCCAGTCCCCCAGTCCCCGGTACCGGCCATGCAAACCCACCTCGCCCCCCAATACCAGCACACGCCCGAAGGCCAGGAGGCCGAGGCCATCCTGCGCAACTGTGTGCATTGCGGCTTTTGCACCGCCACCTGCCCCACCTACCAGCTGCTGGGTGACGAGCTGGACGGGCCCCGGGGCCGCATTTACCTCATCAAGCAAGTGTTTGAAGGCGCCACGCCCACGCGCAAAACGCAAGCGCATCTGGACCGCTGCCTGACCTGCCGCAACTGCGAGAGCACCTGCCCCAGCGGCGTGCAATACGGCCACCTGATCGACATCGGCCGCAAGGTGGTGGACGAGCAAGTGCCCCGCCCGCTGATGGAGAAAGTGGTGCGCACCGCCCTCAAAGAAGGCTTGCCTTCGCCGCTGTTTGGCCCCGCCATGAAGATGGGCCAACTGGTGCGCCACCTGCTGCCCACCGCCTTGAAAAACAAGGTGCCCGCCAAACAAAACGCCGGCGCTTGGCCCACCCGCACCCACGCCCGCAAGGTGCTGATGCTCACCGGGTGCGTGCAACCGGCCCTGAGCCCCAACATCAACACCGCCACGGCCCGTGTGCTGGACGCGGCGGGCATTGAAGCCGTGGTGGCGGCCAAAGCCGGCTGCTGCGGCGCAGTGAAGTTCCACCTGAACGACCACGATGGCGGCAAGGCCGAGATGCGCGCCAACATCGACGCCTGGTGGCCCCACATTGAAAGCGGGGCGGTGGAGGCCATCGTCATGAACGCCTCGGGCTGCGGTGTCACGGTGAAGGAGTACGGCCACACCCTGCGCCACGACCCCGCCTACGCCGCCAAGGCCGCCCGCATCAGCGAACTGACCCAGGACCTGAGCGAGCTGCTGCCCGCCCTGGTGTTCGCGCTCAAGTCCCGTGTGGCGGCCAACCCCAAAGTCACTTCAGGCCAGCTGGCCTTCCACCCGCCGTGCACCTTGCAGCACGGCCAGCAGCTCAAAGGCGGTGTGGAACAGCACCTGGGCGCGCTGGGGTTTCAGGTGAAAACGGCGGCTTGCGAGGCCCACCTGTGCTGCGGCTCTGCGGGCACCTATTCGGTGCTGAACCCCGAGCTGTCTTACCAACTGCGCGACCGCAAGCTGGGCCACCTGGGGGCGTTGGTGCCCGACACCATTGTGTCGGCCAACATCGGCTGCATCACCCACCTGCAAAGCGGCACCTCGATCCCGGTGCGGCACTGGGTGGAGGTGCTGGATGAGGTGTTGGCAGAGGCACAAACCATAGCGGACATGCCAATACCATAAAGCGCTACGAGCTGTTTTTTTATAATTTTTGGATGTCTCCTATGCCCCTCACTTCATTCACCTCGGCCGATGGCACCGTTTTCGACGCTTATGTGGCCACACCCACCGGCGCCCCACGCGGGGGTGTGGTGGTGTTGCAGGAAATTTTTGGTGTGAACGCCCACATCCGCCAGGTGGCCGATGGCTGGGCGGCTGACGGTTACGTGGCCGTGGCCCCGGCGTTGTTCCAGCGGGTGAAGGCAGGCGTAGAGCTGGGCTACGGCCCTGGCGATCGGGCTGCGGGCGTGGCGCTCAAGGCCCAGGTAGAGGCCCTGCCCAGCCCTGGCGTGATGCCCGACATACGGGGCGCCGTGGACCTGGCCGCCCGGCTGGGCCAGGGCAAGGTGGGCGTGGTGGGTTACTGCTGGGGTGGTTTGCTGGCGTGGCGCACTGCGGGTGTGCTGACCGGTGTGACTGCCGTGGTGCCGTACTACGGCGGGGGCATGACCACCGAGGGCGAGTGCGTCCGCCAGCCCCAATGCCCGGTGTTGGCGCACTTCGCCGACAACGACGCCCACATCCCCATGGCGGGTGTGCGGGCGTTCGAGGCTGCTCAGCCCGGCGTGGTGGTGCATGTGTACCCGGCCCAACATGGGTTCAATTGCGACCACCGTGACGCTTGGGACGCACCCGCCGCCGCTCTGGCCCGGGCGCGCACGGCCGCGTTTCTGGCGCAGCACGTGGGCTGACGCTGTCCACCGCTTGGGCGTCAGCGCGCGTTGCTGGCCAGGTAGCGTTTGCGCCAGAACACCAAGCCCAACGCCCCGCCCACCAGGGCCATGACGCCAATGGCCCACCACAGGCCGTTGGTCTGGTGGACAAGGGGCAGAAACTCGAAGTTCATGCCAAAAAAGCCGGTGACGAGGTTCAACGGCAAAAAGATGGCCGTGAGCGCGGTCAGCGTTTTCATGGTGTCGTTGGTGCGGTTGCCTTGCACGCTGAAGTGCATTTGCACGGCGGTTTCGGCACTGCGCTCCAGCCGGTCCACGTGGTGGATCACGCGTTCGATGTGCTCCAGCACGTCGCGGCTGCGCACCATCAGCAGCTCGCGGTCGCGTCGGCCTTCGGGTGTGCTCGGGTCTTCCCAGGTTTTCACCGCTTCGATCCAGTCTTGCACGGCCGCGCGCTGGTCCTCGCAGATTTCGTCCAGCTGGTGCAGCGACAGCCGCATGCCCAACATCGAGGCCCAGTTGGTGAAGCGACCCTGGGGTTTGAGCAGTTCCACCTGCCAGCGGTCCAGGTCGCGGGTGAGTTGGCGGCGCAGGTCGAGGTAGCCGTCCACCATGGAGTTGACGATGCGCAGCATCATGTCGGCAGGATCGGGCGGCAGGCGGGCGCCGGCGTTGCGGGCCTCGGTGGCATTGGCATTCAGCAGCCGCTCGGCGTAGGTGTCGCGCACACTGCATTCGGTGGGGTGCACGCTGAGCAACACGCGGTCAAACACCGCAAAACCCACGGGGCTGGTGTTGACGCGCTTGAGGGCGCGCGGCACGCCGGCGCGTGCCTCGTGCAGAGGTTCACCGGGGCGGGCCAGGTCGGTGTCGGTCTGGCCGGTGGCCAGGCGGCGGAACACCAACACGTCGTACAGCGAGGTGTAGTCGTAGTGAGACGGCAGCTGGTTGTTCAGCAGGTCTGACACGTGCAAATCCACCAGCGGGCCACCGCACAGGGCCGTGAGCGCCGATTGCACCTGGTGCTGCACCACTTCAAATTCCCGCCGCGCGCAGGCGATCCACACATACCCCGTGTCGGGCAGGCGGGTGGGCAGCGCGTCGGTTTCTTGCACACTGCCCGTGCCGATGGTGAACACACGCATGGGGGTGTTCGCCGGGTCAGCCGCGCAGCAGACGGGCTGCGTCGCGCGGAAAGTAGGTCAGCACGACGTCGGCCCCGGCGCGTTTGAACGCCAACAGGCTCTCCATCATCACCGCGTCGTGGTCCAGCCAGCCGTTCTGGGCGGCGGCCTTGAGCATGGCGTATTCGCCCGACACCTGGTAGGCGAAGGTGGGCACGTGGAACTGGTCTTTCACGCGGCGCACCACGTCCAGGTAGGGCATGCCGGGTTTGACCATCACCATGTCGGCGCCTTCGGCAATGT
>CAYFFJ010000054.1:14315-19762 GCA_964342395.1 uncultured Hydrogenophaga sp. | reverse complement strand
TGATTTACACGCATGTACTCAAAGTGGCGGCGGGTGGCACGGTCAGCCCGTTGGATTCATTGGCCTTTGGCGGCTGAGTGGCGACCATGCGCGTGGCAGCTCAAGGGTTCTTCAGCGTCGCGACCAGCCATTGCCCCTCGCACCTGGGGGACAATCGACGCTTTGCATTTTTCAAGAAGCACACCATGAGCCTGAAAGCCCAGATCACCGAAGACATGAAGGCCGCCATGCGCGCCAAAGACGCCGAGCGCCTGGGCACCATCCGCCTGCTGACCGCCGCCATGAAGCAAAAAGAGGTGGACGAGCGCGTGGAGCTGGACGATGCCATGGTGGTGGTCATCGTGGACAAGCTGATCAAGCAGCGCAAGGACAGCATCGAAGCCTTCACCAAGGCCGACCGCCAAGACCTGGCCGACAAAGAAACCGCCGAAATGGCCGTGCTGCAGGCCTACCTGCCCGCCCGCCTCAGCGCCGACGAAATCACCGCTGCCGTGGGCACGCTGGTGCAAGGCCTGGCCGCCGAACTGGGTCGCGCCCTGACCGGCGCCGACATGGGCAAAGTGATGGGTGCGGCCAAGGCCCAGTTTGCAGGCAAGGCCGACATGGGCCAGGTGTCTGCCGCCATCAAAGCCGCGTTGGCAGGTTGAAGCCAGCCGTTGCACGCGGCTAGCCTGTCATTTAAAAGAAAAAATGGCCTCACCGCTTACCCTGAAACAACAGTTTGCTATAAAATTAATTTAATAGCAAACTATTCATATCAATCAAGCGGAAACGCCACATTCAGACCAAAAAGTCACCGTGGACAGTGTGTTCAACCAGGCGGCGGTTGATCCACGATGACCAGCGTCCCGTGGCTGCCAGCCGCCACGCCGTGCGGGGTGTCAGCGGGCACAACGAACATCTCGCCAGCGTTGACTGGCACCACATGGTCGCCCAGCTTCAGGTTCATCACGCCATCCAGCACCACCAGGGCCTCGTTGAATGGGTGAACTTCGTCCGGGTACTCGGCACCGTCCATGCGAAGCACCTTGATCTGCGCGCCTGCCGCCGTTCCCAACACGGTGGAGCACCAAGCCTGAGGCAACCCGATTGCCGCTGCCTGCAAATTGATCTTGTCCGGCATGACGCTCAGTTCCCCGCAATCTTCATGCGGTTGACCAACACAGAGCCCACGGTTTTGGCACCGTAGTTGTAGGCATCGGCACCCACCGCCTCGATGCCCTTGAGCATGTCCTTCAGGTTGCCCGCGATGGTGATTTCTTCCACCGGGTAGGCAATCACGCCGTTTTCCACCCAATAACCCGACGCGCCGCGCGAATAGTCGCCCGTCACGCCGTTCACGCCCTGGCCCATGAGTTCGGTCACAAACAGGCCCGTGCCCAGTTTGCGCAGCATTTCGGGCAGGTCGTCGCCGGGCTGGGTCTGGCGGCTGGTGAGGGTGAGGTTGTGCGAGCCCCCCGCATTGCCGGTGGTTTTCATGCCCAGCTTGCGGGCCGAGTAGCTGCCCAGGAAGTAGCCCTGCACCTTGCCCGCGCTGACCACCTTGCGCTTTTGGGTGCGCACGCCTTCGTCGTCAAACGGTGAGCTGCCTTTGCCTTTGATGACATGGGGGTCTTCCCAAATGTCGATGTGGCGCGGGAACACCTGCTTGCCCAGGCTGTCAAGCAAAAAACTGCTTTTGCGGTACAACGCACCGCCGCTGATGGCCTGCACAAACCCACCCAGCAGCCCGGCCGCCAGGGGCGACTCGAACAACACGGGGCATTCCGTGGTGCCAATCTTGCGGCCGTTCAAACGCGCCAGGGCGCGCTCAGCGGCATAGCGGCCCACCACCTCGGGGCTGGCCAGGTCGGCCGCGTCGCGCATGGAGCTGTACCAGTGGTCGCGCTGCATCTTGGCGCCCTTGCCTGCGATGGGGGCCACCGACAGGCTGTGGCGCGACGTGGCGTAGCCCCCGCTGAAAATGCCGGGCTTGCCCCGCTCGCCGCCGCGCATGTGGGCGGTGAAAAAGTGCGATTGCTGGGCCGACACGCCCGCGCCTTCGCTGTTGCTGATTTTTTTGCTGGTGGCAAACGCGGCCGCTTCGCAACGCAGGGCCAGTTCCAGGGCGCCCTCCGACGTGATGGCCCAAGGGTGGAACAGGTCCAGGTCTGACCACCCGGTGGCCACGTCATCAGGATCGGGCAAGCCCGCCACCGGGTCTTCTGCGGTGAAACGGGCAATGTCGTAGGCGGCCTGTACGGTTCGCTGAATGGCCGTCGGCGAAAAGTCGGAGGTGGATGCATTGCCCCGGCGGGTGCCGATGTACACGGTCACGCCCAGCGATTTGTCGCGGTTGCGCTCCACGTTTTCCAGCTCGCCTTTGCGCACCGACACGCTCAGCCCGCTGCCCTCGGAGGCTTCAGCCCCCGCGTCGGTGGCGCCCAGTTTTTTGGCATGGGTCAGAGCGGCATCCACCAACGCTTCAAAGTGACCGCGGCTGTATTGAAAGCCACTGTCAGGCTGCGTGGAAACGGTGGATGGGGAAGGCGAAGTGGCGCGCGCGCGGCGCGAAGATGGTGTGTTCATGCTGGAAGCTATGATACTTTCACGCCCCTGCCACACCGGCATCCCACCTGAATCTGCTTTCGCCAAGCCCCGGCTTTGGCCATTTCCATGCCAAGAAAAATCAAACGCGGCTATTACGTCAAAGGCCATTTCGTCGAAGAGGGCAGCGAGCTTGACCTGGAGCTGAAGGCCGAGCTGAAAGGCACGACCGAGCTCAGCAAGACCGACCTCAAACGCGAAAGCGACAAGCTGCAGGCCATGGGCGAAGACCTGCTGACCCTGCGTGCCGACCTGCTGGCCGGGCTCGATTTGTCTGAAAAGCTGCTGGACGCGCTGGCCGAGGCCAAACGCATCACCAACTTCGAAGGCCGCCGCCGCCAGATGCAGTTCATTGGCAAGCTGATGCGCCTGCTGGAGCCCGACACCATCGCCGCCGCACAAGCCGCACTGGAGACGCAACACAAAGGCAGTGCCGAAGAAAAGCTGGCCCTGCACCTGGCCGAACAATGGCGCGACCGCCTGCTGGCCGACGACGATGCACTGACCGAATGGCTGACCGTGGAGCGCGAGGCGGGCATTGAATCCGACCCGCAGCACCTGCGCGCCCTCATCCGCCAGGCCCGCAAAGACCAACAGGCCCAACCGCCCGAAAGCATGGGCGCAGCCGCCCGGCACGGCAAGGCCTACCGTGAGATTTTCCAAGCGGTGAAAGCGGCACTGGCCGTTGCCGACGACTGATTTTTTTCTGAATGCCATGAGCCAAGATCCCGTCAAAATCGGCATCGTCAGCATCAGCGACCGCGCCAGCAGCGGCGTGTACGAAGACAAGGGCCTGCCCGCGCTGAAAGACTGGCTGTCGCGGGCCCTGAAAAACCCCCTCACCTTTGAAGCGCGGCTGATCCCCGACGACCAGGCCACCATCAGCGCCACGCTGGTGGAGCTGGTGGACACCGCCGGGTGTGCGCTGGTGCTCACCACCGGTGGCACAGGCCCGGCCCTGCGCGACGTGACACCCGAAGCCACCCTGGCCGTGGCCCACAAGGAAATGCCCGGTTTTGGCGAACAAATGCGCCAGATCAGCCTGAACTTTGTGCCCACAGCCATCCTGTCACGCCAGGTGGCGGTGGTGCGTGGGCAAGCGCTGATCATCAACCTGCCGGGGCAACCCAAATCCATCGCGGAAACGCTGGAGGGCCTTCGCGCGGCCGATGGTGGCCCCCAGGTGCACGGCATTTTTGCGGCGGTGCCGTATTGCATCGACCTGATCGGTGGCCCCTACCTGGACACCAACGACGCGGTGTGCAAGGCCTTCAGGCCCAAGAACGCCCTCCGGCCCACCCCAGCGGCCTGAACCTCAACGGCGCCGTGTGTTGGCCCCAGGGGCGGGCAATGGCACCACCACCGCGGGCAAACCCACATCGGCAATGCGCCCCGCCACGCGCTGCGCCTCCGCGTGGCCGGTGTAAGGCCCCACCCGCACTCGCGTGCGGGGTTGGCCGGCCAGGGTGATGGCGTCGGTGTAGACCGGCAGGCCTTGGGCCTTGAGCCGGATCAGCACATGGGCCACGTTGGCAGGCTGCGCAAAAATGCCCACCTGCACCCCAAATGCACCGGCGCTGGTGGGCGGCGCAGGCCTTGCAACGGGCACGGGCTCGCCCGGCAACACCCAACCGGCCTGAGCCGACGCCAAGGCCTCTGACACCGGTGCGGAGGCCTGGGTTTCAGCAGACGTGATTTTCAGCGTGGGGGTGGCGGTGCCTGGGGGCCACACACGGCGCTCACCATCGGCCACGCCAATGGCAGGCGCTGCAGGGGTCAGGGGCTCGGGGGCCACCTGCTCGACGGGCGCTTCGGTCAACCACGCCCATGCGTGGTGCCCGCTCCAAGGGGCAAAGGTGGCCAGGGCGGGCAAAAACAGCAGCAAGGCCACGTTCACCAGCACCTGCCCGCTGAAACGCTGGTTGCCGCTGGCCTGCTCGGCCAGCACGTCGGCTGCCACCTCGCGGTCAGCGCCATTCACCAGCACGCGGTGAATCAACGCCATGCAATGCCGGTGGTACAGGGCATTGGCCCACGCCCCGGCCAACACCGACACGCCGACCCACATGGCAGCGCCCAAGGCCACGGTCTCTCGCCGCTCCAGCCCCCAGGCATCGGCCCCCAGCACGGTGGCCACGGCCAACACGGCCAGCAACGCGGCATACCGCCCGGCCCACCCCCACATTTTGCGAAAAATGCACCAGTTCAGGGCTGAGAAAAAAGCGGGCCAGTGCCAGCTCAACCGCATGCCATGCCCCGCCTCCTGGCGGGCAAACTGTTTGAGGTAATACGCCTGTTGCCGAGGCCCGATGGCGGCCTTGTAAAGGTCTGCGACCTTCAGTGCGCGCTCGGGATGCGCGGCGGCATCGGCCACCGCCCCAAGCACCGCATCGGGCAGCAGGGTGGGTTCAATGAACTCGCTGGGCGCTGCCATCGCGTGTCACTTGCCCACCAGCTGGTTCAGGCGCTCAGCCTCGAAACACTCTTTGCGTTGGGCGTCCCGGGGCACGCAGTCGGGCGGGCAATCGGCCTGCGCCCGGGTGGCCGACAGGGTTTCAATGGCTTGCCACAACAAGGCAATTTGGTGCTCTTGCCCGGATGCGGTGCTGATCAAGCCACGCAGGGCCTGGCTCACCGGGTCGTCTTCCTGCGTCACGCCATACGCGGAAAACTTTTGCTCGGGCGTGGCATCGGCGCTGGCCCCTTCTTTGGACGAGATGATGCGCGCCGGTATGCCCACCGCCGTGGCGCCCGCCGGCACGGGTTTGATGACCACGGCGTTGCTGCCGATCTTGGCGCCGTCGCCCACCACAAAACCGCCCAACACCTTGGCCCCGGCACTGACCACCACGTTCTGGCCC
>CAYFFJ010000054.1:309-14305 GCA_964342395.1 uncultured Hydrogenophaga sp. | reverse complement strand
TGCCCAGCGTCACGCCCTGGTAGATGGTGCAGCCGTCGCCAATTTCGGCCGTCTCGCCCACCACGGTGCCCATGGCGTGGTCAAAAAACACCCGGCTGCCGATGACCGCACCGGGGTGGATTTCAATGCCCGTGAAGAAGCGCGACAGATGGGAAATGAAACGCCCCAGCCACTTGAGCCCGTGCGTCCAGCACCAGTGCGCACGCCGGTGCAGGATGAGGGCGTGCAAGCCGGGGTAGCAGGTCAGCACCTCGAAACGGGTGCGGGCGGCGGGGTCGCGTTCGAGGATGCAATCGATGTCGGCGCGCAGGCGTTGGAACATGCTGGGCAAGGGTCCGGTGTGGGGTGAAGAAAAAAGCCAGTCTAGCGCCTGCGCATCAGCCCTTGCTCAGCCATGGTCGACGCCGGACTGGCGGGCAGCGGCTTGCAACATGGCCTTGGCCACGCCACGCAGGATGTGGATTTCTTCTTCTGTGAGCTGGGCGCGGTTGAACAGCTGGTTCAGCCGGGGCATGAGTTTTTTGGGGGCGGCGGGGTCGAGAAAGTCCACGGCCACCAGCGCCTGCTCCAAATGCGCCAGCATGCCCTGCACCGCTTGCGCGCTGGCCTGGCGGGCCACCGGGGTGCCCGAGGGGGGCAAGTCGAACCCGCCCAAGGCCTGCCGCCACTCGTAGGCAATGAGCTGCACGGCCGCCGCCAGGTTGAGCGAACCGAAGGTGGGCAAGGTGGGAATGCTCAGACACACGTGGCTGCGGTACACGTCTTCGTTGCGCATGCCAAAGCGTTCGCTGCCGAACAGGAAGGCAACGCCCTCTGGCACGGCTTTGCGCGAACAATTTGAAGCATTTTCAGCATCTATCGCTTTACTGCATTCATTTGTTTGCTCTTGTTTTATGAGCCCATCGAAGTGCTGACGGGGGCTGCGTGTGGGGGGGCCGAAATCGCGCGGGGTCATGGCCGTGGCGCACAGGTGGCTGATGCCGTCCAGCGCCTCGTCCAATGTGTCCACGATGCGGGCGTTGGCCAGCACATCGTTGGCGCCGCTGGCACGCTGGATGGTTTCTTCGCGGCGCAGCACGTTGGCCCAACGGGGGGCCACCAGGACCAGGTCGTCAAAACCCATGGTCTTCATGGCACGGGCGGCACCCCCCACGTTGCCCGCGTGGCTGGTCTGGATGAGAATGAAGCGGGTTTTCATGAAAAGCTCGGTTTTGGGGTGGGACGGGTAAAATCAGCGCCCAATTGTCGCAATCTTGCGGCCCACACCCGTTCTTCACACAAGTTATGTCGTCCAACCTGCACCCCATGCTCAACGTGGCCATCAAGGCCGCCCGCACCGCTGGCACCCTCATCAACCGCGCCGCGCTTGACGTGGAGTCGGTGCGCGTGTCTGCCAAACAAACCAACGACTTCGTGACCGAAGTGGACCAGGCGGCCGAACAGGCCATCATCGACACGCTGCTGGGCGCCTACCCCGACCACGGCATCCTGGCCGAAGAATCGGGTGAACGCGCAGGCAAACACGGTGGCGCAGACCACGTGTGGATCATCGACCCGCTGGACGGCACCACCAATTTCATCCACGGCTTTCCCGTGTATTGCGTGAGCATCGCGCTGGCCGTGAAGGGCAAGCTGGAACAAGCGGTCATTTACGACCCTACCCGCAACGACCTGTTTTGCGCCACCAAAGGCCGGGGGGCCTACTTGAACGAACGCCGCATCCGCGTGGCCAAACGCACCACGCTGCGCGACTCGCTGTTGAGCACCGGCTTCCCGTTCCGCCCGGGCGACGCCATGAAACCTTATTTGTCGATGCTGGGCGACGTCATGCCCCGCTGCGCGGGGGTGCGCCGCCCTGGCTCGGCCGCGTTGGACCTGGCCTACGTGGCCGCCGGCTTTTCCGACGGCTTCTTTGAAACCGGCCTGCACTCCTGGGACATGGCTGCTGGCGCCTTGCTCGTGACCGAAGCCGGTGGCCTGGTGGGCAACTTCACGGGTGAATCCGACTTTTTGCACCGCCGGGAATGCCTGGCCGCCAACCCCAAAATTTACGGCCAGCTGGTGGGCGTGATCGGCAAATACAGCCAGTTCGCCAGCGCGGGCGACAAAGCCGCCTTGCGCCAGGGCCTGCCCACCGCCGATGAGGCAGCCGCTGCTGCACAGCTCACCCCCGAAGACGCGTTGGCAGCTGCGCTGCAAACACCCAGCCACACACCCGAAGGCAACGCAGCGCCGTTCTGAGGCACCTTTCTGAGTCCCGTCCGCGGGGCTCAGTGCGGCAGGGCCGCCGCCCCCAGCGTGAACCAGAACGTGGCCCCTTGGCCCGGGCTGGACTCCGCCCAGATGCGACCCCCGTGGCGTTCCACAATGCGGGCCACCACCGCCAAGCCCACACCTGAACCGCCGAAATCGGTGGGCGAGTGCAAGCGCTGAAACAGGCCAAACAGCTTGTCGGCCCGGGTCATGTCAAAACCCACGCCGTTGTCGCGCACAAACCAGGCCGCGTCGCCCTGCGGCCCGGTGGGGGCATGGCCCACGGCAATGCGGGGGTGGGACACCCGGGCCGAATATTTCAAGGCGTTGTCCAGCAGGTTGAACATCAAATGGCGCAGCAGCGTGGTGTCACCTTGGGCGGTTGGCATGGGCTCCACGCCCACCTCGGTGCCCGGGAACGAAGGCACCAGCGAACGCACCGCCTCGTGGGCCAGCGCGGCCATGTCCACGGGCACGGGCGTGAGGTCAGCGCGCACCACTTTGAACAGTTCCAGCAAGTCGGTGATCATCACGCCCATGCGGCGCGAGGCTTCGATGATGCGGGCAAACAACTCTTGCCCGTCGGGTGAAAGTCGGTCGGCCTCTTCGGCGGCAATGAGGGCGGCAAACCCGTTGACGGCCCGCAGCGGGCCCCGCAAGTCGTGTGCAATCGAATACGACAAGGCCTCGATGTCATGCATGGAACGCTCCAGCTCGGCGGTGCGCTGTGCCACGCGTTGTTCCAGGGTTTCGTTCAAGCGGTACACCTCTTCGCCGTTTTCGCGCGCGGCGTCCACCGCTTCCACGTAAGACGTGACGTCGGCAAACGTGCGCACAAAGCCGCCACCGGGCAAGGGGTCGGACTTGATTTCCAGAAACCGGCCGCGCGCCGTGCGGCGCAGGTATTTGCGCGGCACGGTGTGGTCCACCACCACCGCACCTGCCGCGATGTAGTCGCGCACCTGCACGTCCACCAGCGCCAGGCCCGGCCCAAAGTCGCCCCGCTGGGTTTGAAACTGCACCAGCTCTGACATCAGGGGCAGGCTGGCCATGAAGTGGTCGGGCACATCCAGCAACGCACAGGTTTGCTGGTTGTAGACGCGGATGCGGGCATCAGGCCCCACCACCATCAGCCCCTGGGACATGGCTTGCAGCGTGGTCTCCAGCGAGCGGGTGCGCTCTTTGAGCAGTTCGCTGGTGATGCGCAGCGCGTCTTCCGCGTGTTTGCTGGTGGTGATGTCGATGGTGGTGCCCGACATGACCCGGGGCAACCCGTCAGGCCCCAGCGCATTGACCCGCCCCCGCTCCAGCAGCCAGATCCAATGGCCTTTTTTGTGCCGGAAACGGAACTGGCATTCGTAAAAATCGGCGTCGCCGCTGATGTGGGACCGGTTGGCCTCGGCCAGCTGCTCTTCGTCAGCCGGGTGCAGCAGCATGGCGTAAAGGGCTTTCACATCTCGGGGCAGTTCGTCCAGGCGGTACCCCACCAACGAGGCAAAACGCTCATTGAGGGTGACGGTGTCGGTCACCAGGTCCCACTCCCAGGTGCCCGCGCGGGTGCCATCCACAATCATCTCCAACCGTTTCCCGGTGTCGCGCAGGGCCTGCTGGCTCAGCACATGGGCAGTCATGTCGGTGTAGGTGCACACCCGTGTGCCATCGGGCAAGGTGCGGTTGCCCAGTTGCAACCAACGGCCGTCGGGAACACGGCGCTGGTAACTCGCGGGCAACACGGCATCGCGCTGGGGATGGCGCATGAACTCGCGCACGGCGGGGTCAGCGATATGTTCGAAATCAGGGCCAAAATCGCCGCGCTCACGCATGAATGCCACCAGCTCATCTTCATGCGGACGTTGCGCCAGCCACGCTGGGTCCAGTTGCAGCATCTCGGCCGCTTTGTGGTTGAACAGCACCAGCCGGCCCTGGGCATCCACCATGGAAATGCCCTGGTCAATGCTCTCCAGTGTGGTCTCCAGGGCGCTCAGGGTCTGGCGGCTGCGCTGGTCGGTTCGCCGGGCCTTCACCAGCTGGGCCACGGTGTCGAGCACGGGCTGCAAAAAATCCACATCGGCCTGTGAATACCCCCCAGGCCGGTTGGCCAGGCCCACCATGGCCAACAGCCCCCCGCGCGGCCCCACGGGAAGCCCCAGAAAGTGGCGCAACGGCGGGCAAGCTTGGGGCAAGCCATGGGCGCGTGGGTCTGGCTCGGGCCGGTTGGCAATGACGGGCTCCCCCGTGACCAGTGCGGCCCCAAACAGCGTGTTGAGGTTGCGAAATGCCACACCTGTGGTGGCACTGGCGGCACAGGCGGCCCGCGAGGCGTCGTCCCACGCCATGTCGCTGAGGGCGTGAATGTGGAGCCAGGGCCGTTCGGGTGCGTCGTAAAACACCTCGCCCACAAACCCGTAGGCACTGCCGGTGAGCGCCAGCAAATCGACCAGCAATCGGTCAAACGCCTCGCGGTGGTGTGCCGTGCCGATGAAGCTGGCCTGCATGTGGCTGATGGCCTGCACCAGTTTGTGCTGACGGGTCAGGGCCTGAGCGGTTTGGCGGTGGCGCAATGCGGAGCGGATTTGCGCCAGCATCAGGCTGGCAAACCCGGTGCTGGTGTCTTCAAACACGTAGTCTGCAAACCCCAACTCCAGCATTTGGGCGGCGGCCAGTTCGTTGCCCCGGTCGATGGACAAAATAACCGGCGTGTGGGGCACCAGGGGCGGCACGTCGAAGGCAGCCCCGTCGGGCAGGGGGTGGTGCACCAGCAGCAAGTCCACCGCCTCGCGGGCCAGCGCCAGTTTGGCCTGGGCCAGCGTGGCCACGTGCACCAGGCGCCACACCGCGCCGTCACCGTGCATGGCGGCGCGAATGCAATTCGCTGCCGCCACCTGACCGCCCACTTTGAGAATGACCACCATCGAAGCTGCCCCAAAAGCTGTGGCGGGCATGATAGAACACGCCCCCTCACTCCCCTCACCCCCCGCTTCCCACCGTTGCCCCATGAGTCAGCCTTCTCCGTCCACCGCCGCCGACCTGCAAGCCCAGGGCCACACGCCCATGATGGCCCAATATTTGGCGGCCAAAGCCCAGTTCCCCACCACGCTGGTGTTCTACCGCATGGGAGATTTTTACGAGCTGTTCTGGGGTGACGCCGAAAAAGCCGCCCGCCTGCTGGACATCACGCTCACCCAGCGCGGCCAGTCGGCGGGCAAACCGGTGGTCATGGCCGGCGTGCCGTTTCACGCCCTGGAAACCTACCTGGGCCGCCTGCTGAAGCTGGGTGAGTCGGTGGCCATTTGCGAGCAGGTGGGCGAAGTCACCGGCAAAGGCCCGGTGGAGCGCAAGGTGGTGCGCGTGGTCACCCCCGGCACCGTGACCGATGCCGAGCTGCTGGGCGACAAGGCCGAAAACCTGCTGCTGGCCGTGCACCCCGGCCCCCGCCACACCACCGGCCTGGCCTGGATGAGCCTGACCCAGGGCCTGATCCAGCTGGCCGAATGCCCCAGCGACGAACTGCCCGCCTGGGTGGCCCAGCTCAGCCCCACCGAGCTGCTGTACGGGGCCGACGTGTCGCCCGCGTTCGAGGCCCGCCTGTTGACCCTGCCCCGGCTGGTGGCGGGCAACGGTGGCACGCTCAGCCTCACGCCGCGCCCGGCCTGGCAATTCGACAGCGGCCTGGGCCGCCAAAAGCTGCTGGCCCAGCTGCAAGCCGCCAGCCTGGCTGCCTGGGACGCCGAGGGCTTGCCCCAGGCCCACGCAGCCGCCAGCGCCCTGCTGGACTTTGCCGAACACACCCAGGGCCCCACCTTCCACAACCTGGCCCGCGCCGCCCAGCTGCAGGTGGCCCGCCCCCAGGCGCTGGTGCACCTGCCCCCCAGCACCCGGCGCAACCTGGAGCTGACGCACACCCTGCGCGGCGAAACCGCCCCCACCCTGTTCAGCCTGCTCGACACCTGCGAAACCGGCATGGGCAGCCGGGCGCTGAAGCACTGGCTGTTGAACCCCGAGCGCGACCGCCACACCGCCCAGCAACGCCTGGCCGCGCTGGCCTGGTTGCGCCCCTGGCAAGGCGGACAAGGTCTGACAGCCTTGCGCCAAGCCCTGAAACACTGCGCGGACGCCGAACGCATTGCCGCCCGCACCGCGCTGCGCCAGGTACGCCCCCGCGAGCTGGTGGCACTGGCCCAAACCCTGCACCAATCGGCCCAAATAGGGCAATTTTTTGCAGAGCAAACAAATGAATACCAACAAGCGCCAGAGGCCAATTTGGCTTCAAATTCATTGGCACTGCCCCCGCTGCTGGTGCAACTTGGCCAACACCTGCTGCCGCCACCGGGTTGCGCCGAACTGCTGACCGCCGCCCTGCTGCCAGAACCCGCCGCGCTGGTGCGCGATGGCGGCGTCATCCACCACGGCTTTGACGCAGAGTTGGACGAGCTGCGCGCCATCCAGACCAACTGCGACGGCTTTTTGCTGGAGCTGGAAACCCGCGAACGCGCCCGCACCGGCATTGCCAACTTGCGCGTGCAGTTCAACAAGGTGCACGGCTTCTACATCGAAGTCACGCAGGGCCAAATTGACAAGGTGCCCGACGACTACCGCCGCCGCCAGACGCTGAAAAACGCCGAGCGCTTCATCACACCCGAGCTGAAAACCTTTGAAGACAAAGCCCTGAGCGCCCAGGAACGCGCCCTGACCCGCGAAAAATGGCTGTACGAACAGCTGCTGGACCGCCTGCAGGCCTTTGTGCCCGCCCTGGGTGCCCTGGCCCGCAGCCTGGCCGCGCTGGACGCGCTGTGCGCGCTGGCCGAGCGCTCGCTCACTCTGGGCTGGTGCGCGCCCGAGTTCATGCCGCAACCGGGCATTGAAATCCGCGCGGGCCGCCACCCGGTGGTGGAGGCACGGCTGGCCGAAACCAGCAGCGGAGCCTTCATTCCCAACGACACGCTGATGGGCCCCAAGGCCCGCATGCACATCGTCACCGGCCCCAACATGGGCGGCAAAAGCACCTACATGCGCCAGGTGGCCGTGATTGCCCTGCTGGCCAGCATGGGCAGCCACGTGCCCGCCCAAAGCTGCCGCCTGGGGCCGCTGGACGCCATCCACACCCGCATTGGCGCGGCAGACGACCTGGCCAACGCCCAGTCCACCTTCATGCTGGAAATGACCGAGGCCGCGCAGATACTGCACAGCGCCAGCCCCCACAGCCTGGTGCTGATGGACGAAATTGGCCGGGGCACCAGCACGTTTGATGGCCTGGCCCTGGCCAGCAGCATTGCCAAACACCTGCACGACAAGGTGCAGGCCCTCACCCTGTTTGCCACCCACTACTTCGAGCTGACCGAATTCCCCGCCACCCACCACGCCGCGCAAAACGTGCACGTGAGTGCGGCGGAAAACGGCAACGACATTGTGTTTTTGCACCAGATCGAGCCCGGCCCCGCCAGCCGCAGCTACGGCCTGCAAGTGGCCAAGCTGGCCGGTGTGCCCGGTGCGGTGGTCAACCACGCCCGCCACGCCCTGGCCGCGCTCGAAGCCCAGAGCGCCAACGCCCAGCAGCAGGTCGATTTGTTTGCCGCGCCGCCGGTGGCGGCCGGCAGAGAACCCAGTGCGGTGGAAGCGGAAATTGCAAGGGTTGACCCCGATACGCTGAGCGCCCGCGATGCGCTCGAGCTTGTGTACCGGTTGAAAAAACTGCTGTAGCGCCGGGACACTGCGGCAGTCATGAAAACACCGGCGAGGGCTCAAACGTACAATGACGGCCTACTTGTACGGCACCCCCTATGTCCACCAAACTGACCCTCCGGCTTGACGAGCAGCTGATTGCCGCCGCCAAAGACTATGCGCGTGCCAATGGCCGCTCGGTGTCGGTGCTGGTGGCCGACTACTTCGCCCAGTTGAGCGGACAAGCCCAGCGTCCGCCTTCGGCAACGCCCACCGCAAGCCCCATCACGTCAAAATTGCGTGGCGCATTGAAAACGGCTTCTGTCACCGAAGCCGACCACCTGGCCCACCTGGCGGCCAAACACCGATGAAGGTAGTGCTCGACACCAACGTGGTGCTGGACCTGCTGCTGGACCGCGTTCCCCACGCCGAAGCCGCCGCGCAGGTGTTCTCACAAATCGAGAAGGGTTTGTTGGCCGCTTGCGTTTGCGCCACCACCATCACCACCCTTCATTACGTCGCCGAAAAAACCGTGGGCGATGCCGCTGCACGGGAACACCTGACCCAACTGCTGCATTTGGTGGAAGTGGCCCCCGTCACCCGCTCCGTGGTGGAGCACGCGCTGGTCAGCCCCATGGCCGACTTTGAGGACGCCGTACTGGCCCACGCCGCTGCGATGTCGGGGGCAGAGGCGGTGATCACCCGAAATGGCCGCGATTTTCATGGCGGGCCCTTGCGCGTTTTCAGCCCTGCCCAATGGCTGGCCGCTGACAGCGCTTGAAGCGCCTCAGAAGCCATCCCCTGTTTTTGTTTTCACTCTCACATTTCCATGACTTACTGCTGCGCCGTCAAACTCAATGCCGGACTGGTTTTTCTGTCCGATTCCCGCACCAACGCCGGGTTGGACCAGATCAGCACTTTCCGAAAAATGATCGTGTACGAGAAACCGGGCGACCGCTTCATGTGCCTGCTGTCGGCGGGCAACCTGAGCATTTCGCAGTCGGTGCGTGAAATTTTGCAGGTGGAGAAGCTCAAGGGAGAAGACGGCGAACCCATCACCATCTGGAACGCGCCCAGCATGTTTGACGCGGCCCGGGTGCTGGGCTCGGCCGTGCGCCACGTGTTCGAGCGCGACGGCGCGTCGCTCAAAGCCTCGGGCGTGGACTTCAACGTGTCCATGATCTTCGGCGGGCAAATCAAAGGCGAAGGCATGCGCCTGTTCCAGGTGTATTCGGCCGGCAACTTCATCGAGGCCACGCCCGAAACGCCGTTTTTCCAGATCGGTGAAAGCAAATACGGCAAGCCCGTGCTGGACCGCGTGATCACGCCCCACACCCCGCTGGACGAAGCCGCCAAGTGTGTGCTGGTCAGCATGGACTCCACGCTGAAATCCAACCTCTCGGTGGGCCTGCCGCTGGACATGGCCGTGTACGAAGCCGATGCCCTGCAGAGCGACAAAATCACTTGCATCGACGAACACAACCCCTATTTCAAAATGGTGCACAGCACCTGGGGCCAAAAGCTGCGCGAGGTGTTTGACAGCATCGAAGACCCCACCTGGGACGGCAGCCACACCGAAGTGCCCCTGCTCAGCGGCAGCACCCGCAGCCTGCCATTGAAAAAAATCAGCAACGAATCGGAAAAACTGATTTGACCTTGCCCACCACCACCGCCGCCACCCAGCCGTTGGTCATCTTCAGCCACGGCAACAGTTTCCCAGGCGCCACCTACGGCCAGGTGTTTGAAGGCCTGCGCGCCCACGGTTTGGCCGTGGCGCCGCTGGACCGTTTTGGCCACGACCCACGCTACCCCGTCACCAGCAACTGGCCCCACCTGGTGCAGCAGCTGGCCGACTTTGCCGACCCCCTGGTGCGCAACCACGCTGGGCCGGTGTACCTGGTGGGCCACTCGCTGGGCGGGTTTGTCAGCCTGATGTGTGCGGCCCGCTTCGCCCACCTGGGCGGCAAGGGGGTGCAAGGCGTGGTGCTGCTCGACTCACCCGTGCTGGGCGGCTGGAAAGCCAACGCCCTGGCCGTGGCCAAACACACACAAATGGTGGGGCACCTGTCGCCCGGCGCGGTCAGCCGCAAGCGCCGCCACCAGTGGCCCGACGCGGCGGCGGCACTGGCTCACTTCCAAGACAAAAACGCCTTTGCAGCCTGGCATCCCCAGGCGCTGGCCGACTACATCGCCCACGGCACCGAAGACCAGGCCCTGCCCGACGGCGGCACGCAACGCGTGTTGCGTTTTGACCGCGACGTGGAAACCGCCATCTACAACAGCCTGCCCCACAACCTGGACCGCTTGCTGCGCCTCCACCCGCTGCCCTGCCCGGTGGCGTTTGTGGGCGGCACCCGTTCGGTCGAAATGAAACAGGTGGGCATGGGCATGACCCGCAAAGTGGTGCGACCCGACCAGCACCCCGAACGCCTGCGGTTGATCGAGGGCACACACCTGTTCCCCATGGAGCGGCCCCAAGAAACCGCCGATGTGGTGGCCGAGGTGCTGCGGGGGCTTTGAAAACCGGGGCTCAGGCGTTGAACGCGCCGCTCAGCAACTCAGGCAACCGCGCCACCGGCATGCGAAACGCGCTGGCCTGCGCGTGGCCGCCACCGCCCATGCTTTCGGCCAGCGGGATGACGCTGTAGCCGCGCACCGAGCGCAGCGCCACCTTCACCGCGCCTTTTTTGTTCACCGCCCACACCACGGCAAACGTGCCGCATTGCTGGCTGAGCAGGTTGCCCACCAGGCTGTGGAAGGCGCTGGGGGCGTTGACCATCAGGCCGCGCTCGCCGTTGAAGACGACGGGCACCGCGTCTTCGGCCATTTCGTCGGCCAGTTTTTTGAACTTTTCGTCCATGGCCTGGCCGCGCGCCATGAACGCGGCCAGGGCATCGCCTTGCAACTCGGCCAAGGCGGCCCAGCGGGCAAAGTCCTGCTTTTCCATGTCAAGGGCCGACAAAAACGCCGCGCTGCCCTCGATTTGCCAGGCCCAGATGTCGCGGTCTTCCACCATCGCCACCAGGGCGGGCACCTCGCGCTCGGGGAAGAAGAATTCCCAGGCCAGGCGGGCGCCGCTTTTGCCCATGTCGAAGTGCACCACCCCGCAGCGGCAGCTGAACCCGGCCAGCTTGTCGGCGGCGCTTTGGTGGTGGTCCAGCATCACCAGGCGTTGGGCGCGCTCGTCAATGGCGGCCAGCAACTCGGCGGGCAGCGAAAAATCCAGGATGTAGACGCTGCGCCCGGTCACGTCCACCAGATCGGCCAAGGTGTTGACCTCGCCGTGGTCCAGCCCCCGGAACTCGGCCTGGCCTTCGTAAAACAGCCAGGCGGCCAGCGCGGCGGCAAAACCGTCGGGGCAGCCTTTGCCGTGGAACAGCACCAGGGGCCGGGTGTCGGTGCGGCTGGGCTGAATGTGCAGGCGCAGGGGCAGCAGGGGGCGTGGCGGCGTCATGTTCAATCCGCCCACGTGACCCAGCCCAAGTGGGCCGTGACCAAAATCAAAATGCCAAACGCAATGCGGTAGTACGCAAAGCCCACAAAACTGTGGCTGGCGATGTAGCGCAGCAGCCACCGGATACACAGCCAGGCACTGAGAAAGGCAAACAGCAGGCCCACGCCAAACACCGGCGCATCGGCCCAGCTCAGCAGCGCACGTTCTTTGTACAGGCTGTAAGCGCCCGCCCCCACGAGGGTGGGAATGGCCAGGTAGAACGAAAAATCGGTGGCGGCCTTGCGCGACAAGCCCATCAACATGCCACCGATGATGGTGGCCCCACTGCGGCTGGTGCCCGGCACCATGGCAAAACACTGCACCAGGCCCACCTTCAGGGCGTCTTGCCAGGTCATGTCGTCGGCATCCAAAATGCGCGGCGCCGTCTCGGCCCGCGCCTGGCGTGCCTCGGCCCACAAAATGATGAAGCCGCCCAAGATGAACGTGCTGGCCACCACGGTGGGGGTGAACAAATGCGCCTTGATGGCCTTGCCAAACAGCAGGCCCAGCACCACCGCAGGGGTGAAGGCAATGGCCACGTTCAGGGCAAACAGCCGCGCCTGTTGCTGGCTGGGCAAGGCCGCCACCGTGCCTTTGATTTTTTGCCAATACACCAGGATGACCGCAAAAATGGCGCCGGTCTGGATGGCGATGTCAAACACCTTGGCCTTGGCGTCCACAAACCCCAGCAAGCTGCCCGCCAATATCAGGTGCCCGGTGCTGGAAATGGGTAAAAACTCGGTCAGCCCTTCCACAATGCCCATGAGGGCGGCTTTGATCAGCAATGTCATGTCCCTATCCACTTGGATGATTGAATTGACCCCGAGTGTCGCACCCCCGGCGCCAGGGGCTACGTCAGCGGCACTTCCAGCCGCACCACGTGCACACCGTCCACCTGGCCGCTTTTGAAACGGGCTCTCAGGTCGTGCATCAGGGCCAGGCGTTCGCGCACATTGGCCAGCGCAAGTCCCATGCCCTGCGGGCCTGCGCCGGCAGGGACTGTGTTCACCACTTTGATGACCACCGTTTCGCCCCGGCGCTCGGTGCTGATGCGGATGTTGGCCCCGCTGACGCTGGGCTCCACGCCGTGTTTCACCGCGTTTTCCACCAGGGGCTGCAGCAGCAAGGGCGGTAGCGTGGCCAGGCCCACGGCGGGGTCTGGGTCCAGCGCCCAGTGCAGGCGCAGGCGCTGGCCGAAACGCACCTGTTCGATGGCCAGGTAGCGCTCGGCCAGCGCCAGCTCTTGCGCCAGGGTCACGGCCTGCTGGCCATCGGCCAGGGCGCTGCGAAACAGCTCGCTCAGGTCTTCCAGCAGCGCTTCGGCGCGGGCGGGCTCGGCACGCACCAAGGCAATGGCACTGTTGAGGGTGTTGAACAAAAAATGGGGGCGAATGCGCGACTGCAGCTCGGTCAGCCGCGCCGTGGTGCTGGCGGGCAGCTGCGCCCGGGCACGCCACACCAGCCCCGCCACCAGCACGCCGGCCACCAACGCGCCGCCCAGGGCAGCCGCCAACCAGCGCGGCTCGGCCCCCAGGCCCAGCCAGGCCCACAAACCCGCCGCAAACACCCCGGCAACGGCACCCAGACCCACCCCCGAGGCGACCTGTGCAGGCAAAGGCCAGCGGCCCAACCAGGCCTTGGACCAGCACCCCAGCGACAGCCACAGCAACACGGCGGGCTGGGTCACGGCGGTGAGAACGGCCCACTCCAGCGCCCAGTCCAGGCCCAACGGGTGCACAAACAGCAGGCCCACACCCAACACCGCCAGCACAAACCACACGGCGCGCAGCACCACGCCCACATGGCAGGCATCGAACACCCACACCTGCGGCTGCACGGGCGGGAGCAGTGCCGAGGCGGGCAGCTGGAGGGTCGATAAAATCTCGGGCTCTTTCATACACCAGACGGGGCTTGCAGCGGTTGTGCCGCAGCGACCGTTCCATTATTGGCCAGGCCACCCGCACCGGCGCACACACATGACTTCCCCGAACCAACTCGACACCAAATCCCAAGCCTGGTCTGCCCTGTTCTCAGAGCCCATGAGCGACCTGGTCAAGCGCTACACGGCCAGCGTGTTTTTTGACAAACGCCTGTGGCAGGCTGACATCCAGGGCAGCCTGGCGCATGCCGAAATGCTGAGCAGTCAAAATATCATTTCTGTAGCAGACTTTTCTTCCATACAAATCGGTATGGCCCAAATTGCTTCAGAAATCGAGTCGGGCGCGTTCGAGTGGAAGCTGGACCTGGAAGACGTGCACCTGAACATTGAAGCCCGCTTAACTCAAATCATTCACCAAGCTGGTGGCGGTGACGCGGGCAAACGCCTGCACACCGGGCGCAGCCGCAACGACCAGGTGGCCACCGACGTGCGCCTGTGGCTGCGCTCCGAAATCGACTCCATTGGCGTGCTGCTGAACGAGGTGCAAACCGCCCTGGTCGATGTGGCAGAGAAAAACGTGGAAGTGATATTGCCCGGCTTCACCCACCTGCAGGTGGCCCAGCCCGTGAGTTTTGCCCACCACCTGCTGGCCTACGTGGAGATGTTTGCCCGCGACGGCGAACGCATGGCCGACGTGCGCCGCCGCACCAACC
>CAYFFJ010000054.1:0-299 GCA_964342395.1 uncultured Hydrogenophaga sp. | reverse complement strand
CACTCGGAGCAGCCGCGCTGGCCGGCACCACCTACCCGCTGGACCGCGAGCGCGTGGCCCGCACCCTGGGCATGGTCGATGAAGCAGGTAACGCCCAGGTGTGCCAAAACAGCCTGGACGCCGTCAGCGACCGCGACTTTGCCATCGAATTCACTGCCGCTGCTTCGCTTTGCATGGTGCACATCAGCCGCCTGAGCGAAGAACTCATCATCTGGATGAGCCAGAACTTTGGTTTCATCAAAATTGCCGACCGCTTCACCACCGGCAGCTCCATCATGCCGCAGAAGAAAAACCCCGAC
>CAYFFJ010000053.1:0-19768 GCA_964342395.1 uncultured Hydrogenophaga sp. | reverse complement strand
GCGTGGCCGACTACGGGCTGGAGGCGGACCTCTTTGTCGCGGTGCCTGAGCTGGTCAACAGCCTTTGACACACGGAGTGAACCGCAGCGCCATCAGCGTCCTTGAGGGCGCTTTTTTTGAGCCAAAAATGCCTTTAGCGCTTTATACGCAAGCGTTTTAAGCTACTTATTTTGATATTTGAGTCCACGCCATGACCGCTGCCAAGACCACAACACTCACCCGCCGCACCGTGCTTCAGGCCACGGTTGCTGGCTTGGCCTCTGCCGCCGTGCCTGCCATGGCCCAAAGTGGTGCTCAAACCGGTGCAGCAGCGGCCTGGCCCAGCCGACCCATCAAAATCATCGTGCCGTACACCGCAGGCGGTTTCACCGACCAGATGGCGCGCCTGTTGCAGGTGGGCCTGCAAAAAGCACTGGGCCAGCCCATCGTCATCGAGAACAAGCCGGGGGCCAACAGCATCATCGGTGTGGACATGGTGGCCAAGGCGGCGCCCGACGGGCACACCTTCGGCGTGGTGATCGCGGCCTATGCGGCCAACACCAGCCTGTACCCCAAGCTGCCCTACAACCCGCGCAAAGACCTGGTGGGGGTGTCGCTCATGGGCGTGTCGCCGTTGCTGGCCGCCGTGCCCAACAACGCGCCGTTCAAAAACACGAAAGAGCTGGTGGCCTACGCCAAGGCCAACCCGGGGAAGGTCAGTTTTGGTTCGTCGGGCACGGGTTCGGCCGCACACCTGACCAGCGAGCTGATGAAGGCGCTGACGCAAACTTTCATGGTTCACATCCCCTACCGGGGCGCGGCCCCTGCGCTGACCGACCTGCTGGGCGGCCAGATCCAGCTGTTTTTCGACGCGCCCACGGGGCTGATCCAGGCGGGCAAGAGCGGTCGCGTGCGGCTGATCGGCGTGTCCAGCGACAAGCGCCTGCCCGCCGTGCCCGATGTGCCCACCTTCGTGGAGCAGGGCATCCCGGGCCTGATCGGCAGCACCTGGGCCAGCATGATTGCCCCGGCCGGCACGCCGCGCGATGTGGTCAAACGCATGTCGGATGCCGTCAACGCCATCGTCCACAGCGACGACACCCGGGCCAAGCTCGAAGCCATGGGCACGTTCGCCGAAGGCACCAGCCCCGAGGCCTGCGATGCGTTCATCAGCGCCGAAACGGCCAAGTGGGAAAAGGTGATCAAGCAGGCGGGTGTGACGCTGGATTGATGCCCTCTCCGCCGTCTGGGCGGCTGCGGTCGCGCAGGGCAGGCATGCCCGGCATCATGTCAGGCGTTCCACCCGGATGCGCACCACCGGGCCACTCACCCCGGCCAGGCTGCCAAGGGCCGCCACCGCCTGTTGCGCGGCACGCTCGGTGGCGGCGCGGGTCAACACCAGCAGCCCGGGGGCGCAGGCGGCTTCGGGCACGGGGGTGAGCACGTCCGCCTCCAGTCCGGCGGCGTGCAGGCAGGCCAGCACCGGGGCCAGCAAGGCACCCGGTGCGGGGGCCGGTATGCGCAGGCAGTGGCGGGTGAGCACATCGGCCATGGGCAGCACGGCCAGGTCTTCGGTGGCCCAGGGTTGCACGCCCAGCAGGGGCACGGCCTGGGGTGCGCTGCCGCCGTCCAGCCGGGCCAGGTCCATCAGATCGGCCACGATGGCCGAGGCCGTCTGCTCGCCCCCCGCCCCGGCGCCGCAGTGCAGGGTGGGGCCGCTGGCGTCGCCCTGCACCACGATGCCGTTGAGCGAGCCCTCCACCTGTGCCAGCAGGTGGTCGGCAGGGATGAGCGTGGGGTGCACCCGCAGCTCCACCCCGCCCGGCTGGCGTCGCGCCAGCCCCAGCAGCTTGATGCGGTAGCCCAGCGCCTGCGCACACACGCTGTCGGCGGTGGTGAGGGCGGCAATGCCCTCGGTGTGCACCTGGGCGTGGCGCAGCGGCATGCCAAAGGCCACCGCCGCCAGCAGGGTGAGCTTGTGCGCCGCGTCGTGGCCGTGGATGTCGAAGGCCGGGTCGGCTTCGGCATACCCCAGCGCCTGGGCCTGGGCCAGCGCCGCGTCGAACGACAGGCCCTGCGTGCGCATGGCACTCAGGATGAAGTTGCTGGTGCCGTTGATGATGCCGGCCAGCCACTCGATGCGGTTGCCCCCCAGGCCCTCGCGCAGCGCCTTGATGATGGGGATGCTGACGGCCACCGCCCCCTCGAACGCCACCACCCGCCCGTGGCGCTGCGCGGCCTCGAACACGAGGTGGCCCTTCTCGGCCAGCAGCGCCTTGTTGGCGGTGACCACGTGTTTGCCGCTGGCCAGGGCGGCCAGCACCCAGTCCAGCGCTGCGCCGGTGCCACCCACGGCTTCGACCACCACGTCCACATCGGGGTGGGTGGCCACGGCATGGGCATCGGCCAGCACCTGCACGTCAGGGCCCGCCAGGGCCTGGGCCCGTGCCACGTTGCGCGCGGCCACGTGGGTCACCACCAGGTGCCGCCCGGTGCGCCGGGCAATGGTGGGGTGGTTGCGCCGCAGCACGGCCAGGGTGCCTGCACCCACGGTGCCCAGGCCCAGCAGGCCAATGCGCAACACAGGCAAGGGGGGAAAGTGCGCGGCAGGGGCCGCAAGGTGGGGGGCAGGGCGGTGTGACATGTGAAGCATCTCCAGAACAAAAAAACAAACCCAGCGGCTCAGGCTGGGTGTTTTCTTGCGGAGAGAGCGTCACACCAGTGGCCGTTGGAACGGCCACCTGCGCGATCAGGTGGCCGCGATGGTAATGGTGGTCATGGTCATTCGTGCACACAGCATGGCGCCAGCAGCCAGGGCAATGGCAACTGGGGCGGCAATGGGCTGGGTGCGGGCGAACGGCATGGGCGGCAGTCTAACCGAGGTTCAACGGCAGGCGGTGTCACACCCCGAACGGGCGCACCCCAATCAGCAGGCCATGCGCCCAGAACGCAAACACGGCCCACGCGGCAACGCCCACACCGACCGCGAGCAACGTGCGGCTGGCCAGGCTGTGGGTCAGCTCGCTGGCCACCACCGCTGCGGCATCGCGCAGGCGCGCGGCCCGAAAAGACAGCACGGCCCACACCAGAAAGCTGCCAAACAGCACCACGTCGGCCAGGTTACCGTTGCACAGCAGGTGGGCCAGCGCCCACACTTTGATGCCCAGCACCATGGGGTGCTTCAGCCGCTGCTTCAGCGCGTTGCGCGGCACGTAGGCAGCGGTGAGCAGCACGAACGACAGCAGCATCAGCAGCGCCGCCGCGTGGCGCGTGGCCACAGGGGGCACCCACAGCACCACGGGCGTTTGCCGGGCCACGCCGTAGCCCCACACCAGCAGCGCAAAACCCGCCACCGAGATGAGCGAGTAGGCGCCTTTCCAGGCCGCCTCGCCCAGCGTGTTCAGCCGCTGCTGCCGCCAGTTTTCCGCCACGATGCGTGCCGAATGGATGCCAAGGAACAGCACAAGGCCAAGCACGAGCAGGGTCACGGGAGCACTCCAATCAAAAACGGGGTTTCATTATTGCGTGGGGTTGATGCCTGGCACGGTGGGGTGCTGCGGCCCTGCGTCAGTCGGTGCCGAACACATGGGCCAAATCGACCGTGCTGCGCCGGCCCACGCTGGCCGCATGCCTGTCCAGCCAGGCCTGGGCATGTTCGCGGCCCAGGGCCATCAGGTGCCTGAAGATGGGCAGCGTGGCCACCAGTTTGCTTTCCATGCCCAGGGTGCTGAGGCGCTCTGACGCTTCGATCAGGTGAAACCGGGCGCCTGCCAGCCTGCGCTCCCACTTGCCCAGCCGCAGCCAGCCGGTTTGGGCCTGCTGCTGCCATTGGGCCAGCAGCCGCATTTCGCGCAAAAACGCGCCGTTGAACGCAAACTCCAGTGTGCGGTGGCGGATGCCACTGGCACTGGTGGGCGTGTCCGGGTGGGTCAGTGGCGACAGCAGCACCAGCAGCACGTCGCTGCGTGGGCTGGCGTGCAGCAGCGGCCACACCGGCGGGTTGGCGGCGTAGCCGCCGTCCCAGTAGGGTTGGCCGTCCACCAGCACCGTGTGGTGCAGGTTGGGCAGGCAGGCCGAGGCCAGCACGGCTTCGGCGCTCAGCTCGTGCGCTCTGAACAGCCGCAACTGCCCGGTGTGTGCGTGTGTGGCGGCAATGAACACGGGCAGCGGGCAGTCGCGGCGCAGGCGCTCGAAATCCACCTGCGCCAGCAAGATGTCGCGCAGCGGGTTGGCACCGAAGGGGTTGAACTGCTCGGGGGCCAGCATTTGCGACCATTGCAGCATCAGCCGCACGGCGGGCGGCAGCACCACCCGCTGGCCGTCGGCAGACAGCGAGGCCATCTCAAACGGTGCGCTGGCGGCCACCGCCGTCCAGAAGGTGTCCAGCGCCTGGCGCGCGCCATCGGGGCCGCCTGCCATCAGCCCCTGGGCCAAGGCCACGGCATTCATGGCCCCGGCGCTGGTGCCGCTGACGCTGGACAGCGCCAGCCGCCCGTCTTGCAGCAACGCGTCCAGCACGCCCCAGGTGAAGGCCCCGTGTGCGCCGCCGCCCTGCAAGCCCAGGCCGACCGAGGGTGTGCCGTGGGTGCGGCCCTGAAACGCGCGTGAAAACAGGCTGAACCGGGATGTCTGCATGGGTCAACGCTCCTGGCGAAGAAAACCGGCGTGAACGCACTGCCGTGGCTTGCATCATGGGTGCGTCCGCCCTGGGGGCGCAACAGGCAGCGGTTGGGCTGTGGTTTTTTGGCGTTTCAGACGCTGGCCCAGTCGGGGTTGGCTTTGAGCTTGCGGTAGAGCGTTGCCCGGCCCATGCCCAGCAGTGCCGCCGCAGCGGTGACATTGCCACGGGTTTGTTGCAGCGCCGTGGCCAGGGCATGGCGTTCGGTGTCGTGCCGCTCCCGTGGCGGGGCAGGGGCTTTGGCAGAAGGGGGGGCAGCGCCCAGGCCAAAATCGGCCATTTCCAGGTTTTGCAAGGGGTCGGCCACGGCAAAGGCCAAGGTCAAGGCGTGTTGCAACTGGCGCACGTTGCCTGGCCAGGGCTGCTGTTGGAGTGCAGCCCGCAGCGCGGGCGAGAGGCGAGAGGCGTCGCCTCCCACCTGTTGGCACAACGTGTCCAACACCGTGTCAAAGTCATCGCGCTCGCGCAAGGGAGGCACGGTCAGGACAAAACCGCACAAGCGGTAGTACAGGTCTTCGCGGAAGCTGCCTTCGGCCACCCGTGCGGGCAGCTCGCGGTGGGTGGCGCAGATCACCCGCACGTCCACAGCGCGAGGCTGGGTGGCGCCCACGGGCAACACCTCGCCCCGGTCCAATACCCGCAAGAGCGCCACTTGCAGGGGCAGAGGCATGTCGCCAATTTCGTCGAGAAACACCGTGCCCCCCCGCGCGGCTTCAAATTTGCCCAGGCTGCCGCCGCGAACCGCGCCGGTGAAGGCCCCCTCCACGTGGCCAAACAGTTCTGATGCCACCAGTTCTGGCGTGAGCGTGCCGCAGTTGATGGCCAAAAACGGGGCTTTGGCCCGTTGGCTGGCCTGGTGCAGGGCGCGGGCGGCGACCTCTTTGCCCGCCCCGGTTTCCCCTGTGACCAACACGGGCAGGCCCGCCTCCAATGCCCGAAGCGCCAACCGTTGTGGGGGCGACAGCGCCGTGCCGTCGGTGTGAGCCGTTGGCGTGCCATGGGCCACCGCCACCACGCTCCCGGTGAACGACGGGGCCAATGGAAGGCCCATCAGCCGCACCCCGCCGTGCAACTGGAGGGGGTGCACCCGGGTGTGGCTGCGTGTGGCGCGCGAGGCCCAGGCGCCAAACCGCCCTTCAAACAGATCTTCGAACGTGCTGCCGTCGCCCACCACGGCCATGTCGAACAGCTGGCGTGCCGCGCCATTGGCCGCCAGCAGGCGGCCGTCCCGGTCGAACGCCAGGCTGGCTCCCCGCGCATCGGCCAGTTCAATGCGCAGGAAAGCGGGCAGGGCGTCAAACAGCCGCTGCTCGATCTGCTGGGCGCACTGGTGGGTCAGCCCCATGACACCGGTGGCCAGCTGCGGGGCGTCACGCGTCACGTCCACCGAGCCCAACAGCCGCCCTCGGGGGTCAAACACGGGGGCTGCGCAGCAGTGAAAAATCTGGTTGTTGGCAAAGTAGTGCTCGGGCCCCAACACCCGCACTGAGCGTTGCTCGGCCAGCGCCACGGACATGGCGCTGGTGCCAATGGCGGCTTCAGACACGTCCACCCCGGGGCGAAAAGCCTGTCGCATGGGAGGGCTGTGCTGGCCCAAGTCGCCAGCCACGGCCAGCACCTGCCCCACGGCATCGGTCAGCAGCACGGCATAACCCACCCCCGACACCCGCTGGGCCAGCACATCCAGCTCGGGGCTTGCTGCGTGCAAAAAACGGTGCTCCCGCTCCAGCAGCGCCGTCAGGTGGCTGCGCTCCACGGGATCAAACACCACATGCTCTTGTGGTGCACGCCCTGATTGGCGGCAGCGCTCCCAGGAGCGCAACAGCGGTTGGGCCAAAAACCCCACCGGCAACGGCAGTCCGTCGAAGTAGTGTTGCCGGGCCTCCCAAATGCGTTCGGGTTGGTAGTCGGGCGGGCGCAGTCGAGGGGCAGTGGCGGGTGTGTTCATGGTCGACCTGTGCAGAGCATGCACTTTAGTTCATGCCCGTATCGGGTGGATGCGTGTTTACCCGGTGCTGAGACAAATCGTCTCAAAACGAGACGTGGCGGGCTGTGCGAGAGGGCGTTCTGCACCTGGGCAGGGGTGCGACCGTGTCGTGTTGGGACCGTTCAAACCCCATAAACCCCAGTGTTTACCCGAATGAAACACCAAAATATGCAATGTATTGCTTATTTGGCACGCCCTTTGCAAAAACCGTCCCCGTGTCTTGCGGCACACCGACAACCCCACACGGAGACAAGCGATGAGTGCACACAGCCCCGCCATCTGGTCAGGCAAAATTTTCAGCAACGGGTGGATTGACGCCACCGGCGGCACACAGCCGGTGCGTGAGCCCGCCACCGGCCAAACCCTTGAAGCCACGGGCATTGCCCATCCGGCCGATGTCAGCCGCGCCGCCGCCAGCGCCAAAGCCGCGCGCGCTGCCTGGGCCGCCACACCGTTTGACCAGCGCGCCGCCGTGATGCGCGAGGCCGCTCGCTTGCTGAAAGCGCGAGCCACCGATTTCAACCTGTGGAACGTGCGTGAATGCGGCTCCATTGGTCCGAAAGCCGACTGGGAACTGCACGCCACCCACGAACAAATGCTGATGGCCGCTGCGCTGCCCATGCAAGCCTGCGGGCAGTTGTTTCCGTCGGCCATGCCTGGGCGTACCAACCTGTGGCGGCGGGTGCCGCTGGGCACGGTGGGGGTGATTGCCCCCTGGAACTTCCCGCTGCTGCTGGCCATGCGTTCGGTGGCACCGGCGCTGGCACTGGGCAACGCGGTGTTGCTCAAACCCGATGCCCAGGCCGCCGTGACCGGGGGGCACCTGATTGCCCAGGTGTTTGCCGATGCGGGCTTGCCCGATGGCGTGTTGCATGTGTTGCCCGGTGGCCCCGAGGCTGGCGATGCCTTGGTGCGCCACCCCGATGTGGAGATGATTTCGTTCACAGGCTCCACCGCCGTGGGCAAAAGCATTGGTGCCACCTGCGGCGGTTTGCTGAAAAAAGTGGCACTTGAACTGGGCGGCAACAACGCCATCGTGGTCCTGGACGATGCCAACCTGGACGCTGCTGCCTCCAATGGTGCCTGGGCGGCGTTTTTGCACCAGGGGCAAATTTGCATGCAAGCCGGCCGTCATCTGGTGCAACGCGGCGTGGCAGAGGCTTACACCCACAAGCTGGTGCAACGCGCCAAAGCCCTTTGCGTGGGCAACCCCCATGCGGGGCCCGCCCACCTGGGCCCGCTCATCAACGCCAAACAATGCAGCCGCGTGCAGGACATCGTGGACCTCAGCGTGGCGCAAGGCGCCCGGGTGTTGACCGGTGGCACACACGAAGGCCTGTTCTTCCAGCCCACGGTGCTGGCGGGCGTTACGCCCGACATGCCCGCTTTTGCCGAGGAAATTTTCGGTCCGGTGGCGCCCATTACCGTGTTTGACACCGAAGAAGAGGCCATTGCCCTGGTCAACGCATCGGCCTATGGGCTGGCCGCAGCGGTGCACAGCGCCAATGTGTCGCGTGCCATGGCGGTGGTCAACCGGTTGCACACCGGCATGGTCCACGTCAACGACCAGACCGTGAACAACGAATTCCACGTGCCGTTCGGGGGCATGGGGACTTCGGGCAACGGGGGGCGTTTCGGCGGCCCGGCCAACCTGGACGAGTTCACCCAAACCCAATGGGTGAGCGTGATGGACCAACCCATTGTTTACCCCTTCTGACATCACCTGAAACCACCCCACGGAGACACACATGACCCGCCATCCACAACACCTCTTGCTGCCGTTTGCCGCAGCTTTTACCTGCCTGTCCTGCATGCCCGCCCTGGCCACCGAGGGCGGTGGCAGCGCCTACCCCCAGGGTGCCGAGAGCTACCTGCTTGGCGTGGCGCCACCTCCTGGCACCTACTTGCTGGGCTATGGCTCATATGACCGCTTCAACAAGCTGCGCGACGCACGCGGCAACGAAGTGGCGCTGCCGTTCAAGGTCGGCGTCACGGCCTTTGTGCCGCGCCTGATCTGGATTGGCCAAACCCAAATGCTGGGCGGTCACTTCGGGTTTCATGGCTTCCTGCCACTGTTGGACATCGACGCCAAGATTGCAGGCAAGAGCCAGCGCAAGACCGGCTTGGGCGACGTGATCTTTGGACCTTTCCTGACCTACCATCCCTCCGACAAGCTGCATTACGTGTTGGCGCTGGACGTGCACGCCCCCACGGGCGCCTACAACAAAGCCGATCTGGTCAACCTGGGGCGCAACCACTGGACGGTGGGGCCGGTGGCGGCGATCAGCCACACCCAGCCGATGGGGCTCAACGCCGACATCAAGTTGCATTACGAGTTCAACGGCACCAACAACGACACGAAATACCGATCGGGTCAGGAATTCCACTTTGACTATGCGCTGGGATGGGGCCTGGGCAACGGTTGGACGGTGGGCCTGGGCGGCTACGTGTACCAGCAGACCACCGATGACCGGTTGAACGGTGCCCAACTCGCCGATGCCAAGGGCCGTGCATTGGCCATCGGCCCCGCCCTCAAGTACCAGGACGCATCGGGCTTCTTTGTCACAGCCAAGCTGCAGCAAGATTTTGCCGTGCGCAACCGCCCCGAAGGCGCGGCGCTCAAAGTCAAGGTGATTTTGCCTTTTTGAGACACCCCCACCAGGAGACCCCACGATGATGATCAACCTCAATCGCCCGGCCGCCGACATGGCCACCGTGGCGGCGGCCCTGGGCCGTTTGCAGCGGCGCGACTTTCTGCGCTTTGCTGGCGCGGCCGGCGCAGCCGGACTGGCGGGCATGGCCAGTGCCGCATTGCCTCCGGGCGTGAAGTTCATGAGTGAAGCCGAAGCCGCTTTGTTCACGCGGCTGGCACAAGTGGTGCTGCCGGTGAGCGGCAGCCCGCTGGCGCCCTGGACACCCGAGGCACTGCTGGGCACGCTGGACGCGGCCTTGCTGGGCACCATGGCGCCCCACATTCTGGCGGGCCTCAAAGGCGGTTTGCAGTATTTCAACGACGGCCCCTTGGCCGCGCACGGCAAGCGTTTCACGGCCTTGGACGACACCACCGCTGCGGCGTTTCTGGACGCCTGGGGCAACGCCAAAGAGGTGCCGCACCGTGCCTTGGCCATGGGCCTGAAGAAATTGGTGCAACTGTCTTATTGGGCCAACCCCGGCACCTGGGAGGCCGTGGGCTACAGCGGCCCCATTTCAAAACGCAACGGCTTCAAGACGCTGGGCAACGCACCCCTGCCCACCCGCTGAGCCCTACACCCGGAGACAACATGAAACAACACACCCTCAAAGTTGAAAAGCAAGGCCTCAAGGTCACGCAGGCCTCAGACATCCGCACCAGCCACCTCCACCTGAAGGTGGACGCGGTGGTGGTGGGCTCGGGGGCGGGTGGGGCCATTGCCGCCTACGAGCTGGCCAAGGCCGGCAAGAAGGTGGTGGTGCTGGAAGCAGGGCCCTACGTCACGTCAGACAAATTCCCCGAAATGCTGGCGGTGGCCATGGGCACCCTCTACCAGGACCATGGCGGCCAGACCAACTCGACCGGCGACATTTCGGTGCTGCAAGGCGCTTGTGTGGGCGGCTCCACGGTGGTGAACGCGGCACTGTGCTTTCGCACCCCTGATTACTACCTGAAGCTGTGGGCCAAGGCGTTTGGGCTGACCAACCTCACCCCTGCCGTGATGAAGCCCATTTTCGAGAAGGTGGAGCGCCACCTGCACATCCGCACCGTGGGCCCGCAGGAAACCAGCCCGGGCGCGTTGCTGATCGGACAAGGCATGGACAAACTGGGCTACCCCCAGGGCAAGGCCCGCCGCAACATCAAAGACTGCGCCATGACGGGTTTTTGCTTCAGCGGGTGCACCACCGACCGCAAGCAGTCCATGCTGGTCACTTACCTGCCCTGGGCGGTGGCACACGGCGCGGTGATCCATGCCGACACGCGGGTGACCGAGGTGCTGGCCTCCAACGGCAAGGCGGTGGGCGTGAAAGGTGTGATCGTTGACCCGGCCACAGGGGAGAAAAAGGCTGACATTCAAGTGGATGCACCCATCGTGGTGCTGGCGGCCGGGCCCATACAAACGCCGTTGCTGCTGCTCAAAAGCGGGCTGGCCAACAGCAGCGGGCAGGTGGGCAAGAACTTCGCGTGCCACCCGTCGATGTCGGTCACAGCCGAATTCCCGCACGAGGTGCGCGACTTCCACGGGGCCACCCACTCGTTGTACATGGACCAGAACACCCTGCCGGACAAGGGCGGCTACATCCTGCTCAACGCCATCCAGGAGCCCGTGGAGGCCGCCTTCCAGGCCGAGCCGGGCACGGGCAAACCGTACGTGGCCTACATGTCGGGCTACCAGAACACCATCCGGCTCATCAGCCTGATTCACGACAAAAACGTGGGCCAGGTCAGCTGGAAGGACGGGCAAAAGCACATCGAATATGCCGTGGACAACGAAGATTTCGAGGCCATGAAAAAGGGGCTGGTGGCCACGGCCAAAATCTTGTTTGCCTCCGGGGCCAAGCGCCTGTATTTGCCCACGTCGCACATCGCCAGCATTGACAGGGTGGAAGACGTGGACAC
The DNA here is from genome assembly GCA_964342395.1 of uncultured Hydrogenophaga sp. GTDB lineage: Bacteria > Pseudomonadota > Gammaproteobacteria > Burkholderiales > Burkholderiaceae_C > UBA2334. The sequence continues at coordinate 8,533 of CAYFFJ010000053.1, read as the reverse complement.
GGTGATGGGCGGTCTGAAGAACGAGCCCGCCCGCTACAAATACACCTCGTTTCACCCGCAGGGCACCTGCCGCATGGGGCGCGACCCGAAGCACACCGTGGTGAACCCCCACGGTGAAACGCACGACGTGAAAAACCTGTACGTGGTCGATGCCAGTTTGCTGCCCACCTCCATTGGCTACAACCCGTCTGAAACCGTGTACGCGCTGGCCCACTACGTGTGTGAGCAAATGCTCAAGGCCAAGGCATGACGGCGCTGCACATGAATCGCCCCGTGGACCAATTCACCACGGTAGGGGGCAGCCAGGTCCGGTATTGGCAGGCGGGGCAGGACGGGTCTGCGGTGGTGTTGATCCACGGCATTGGCTGCTCGGTGCTGGAGTGGGAACACAGCATCCAGGCCCTGGCCACTCGGCACCGGGTGTACGCGCTGGACCTGCTGGGGTGCGGGCTCACGGCCAAGCCCACCGATGTGGCCTACGATGTGGCGACCCTGGCCGCGTTCACGCTGGGGTTCATGGATGCGGTGGGATTGAGCACTGCGGCCCTTGTCGGCAATTCCCTGGGGGGTCGGGTGGCCATCGAGTGCGCAGCGGTTGCGCCTGATCGGGTCCGCTCGCTGGTGCTGTCGGCCCCGGCGGCCCTGGCCAACCCGACTTTGTTCGATTTCAGGCTGGCTTCGCTGCCGGTGTTGGGTGAGTGGCTCACCCGGCCCACCGCGTTCGGCACCGCCCGGCTGTGGCGAACGGCGGTGGCCGATCCGGCGTGCGTCACGCCAGAGATGGTGCGGGAGAAAGTGGCACTGGCCCGGCAACCAGGCGCACAGGTGGCCTTCATGAAAACCTTGCGGGGCTTGATCCACCTGTGCGGTTTTCGCCCATCGGTCATCGACAACTCGCACGCCAAGGCGCGGCGCATCCAGGCGCCTGTGTGTGTGGTCTGGGGTCGGCAGGACCGGTTTCTGCCCGTGAGCCATCTTGACACGCTGATGCGCTTGATGCCTCACGCCCAGCCCGTGGTATTGGAAACCTGCGGGCATGTGCCCATGGTGGAGCGGCCTGTGGAATTTACTTCCCTTGTGCTGGATTTTCTGTCCTCTGCGGGCGACACCCCTCAGGCGGGCTGACATCGTCGGTGGGCAGGGGCAAGGTGTAAGCCCCGTTGCCCAGCAACACCGCCAGCTCGGCCGCAGGCACTGGGCGGCTGAACAGGTAGCCCTGGAATTCATCGCAGCCTTTGGCGCGCAGGCTGGCAGCCTGTGCCGGGGTTTCCACCCCTTCGGCAATGGTGCGCAGCCCCAGGCTGTGCGCCAGGTGGATGACGGCCAGCACAATGGCGTCGTCTTCCGCGTCCACGTTCAGGCCGCGCACGAACGACTGGTCGATTTTCAGTTTGTCGATGGCAAACCGTTTCAGGTAGCTCAGCGACGAGTAGCCGGTGCCAAAGTCGTCGATGGACAGCAGCAGCCCCAGGTCTTTCAAGCCACGGATGGTGGCGGTGGTGAACTCGGAATCTTCCATGGCCACGCTTTCGGTCAGTTCCAGCTCCAGCAGGTGGGGCGGCAGGCCGCTGCGCTCCAGGGCCTGGGTGACGAAATCGCGCAGGCCTTCGTGCCGGAATTGCGCCATTGACAGGTTCACCGCCACCGGCACCGCTGGCAACCCAGCGGCCTGCCAGGCGGCGCTGTCGGCCAGGGCCTGTACCAGCACCCACTCGCCAATGCCCCGGATCAACCCGACTTTTTCGGCCAGGGGAATGAAGCGTGCGGGCGGCACCAGGCCCCATTCGGGGTGTTGCCAGCGCACCAGCGCCTCTACCCCGATGATGAGGCCGGTTTGGGCGCTGATCTGGGGCTGGTAGTGCAGCACCAGTTCGTGGCGCTCCACGGCCAGGTGCAGGCCGCGTTCGACGGCCCGGGCCTCTTCCATCTGGGTTTGAAAACTGGCGGAGTAAAACCGAACGGTGTTGCGCCCCTCGCGTTTGGCGTGGTGGACGGCGGTTTCGGCCGCCTGGGCCAACAGCGCCAGGGTGCTGCCGTTGTCGGGAAACTCGGCCACACCCACGCTGGCGGTGACGCGCAGCACCTGGTCGCCCACGGCCATGGGGGCTTCCAGGGTGTTCATCAGGCGGTGGGCCACGTCGCTGGCGTCGCGCGCGCCGGTGTGGGGCAGCAGCACGATGAAGTCGTCGCTGCCCAGGCGGGTCACGGTGTCGTCGGGCTTGAGGTGGGTGACCAGGCGTTGCGCCACGGTCACCAGCACCTGGTCGCCCACTTCATGGCCAAACGACTCGTTGATGTTTTTGAAGTGGTCCACGTTCAGGTGCATCACCGTGGCGTGGCCGTGGTTGCGCTGGGCTGCAGCCAGGGCCACCTTGGCGCGGTCAAACAACAGGGCGCGGTTGGGCAGGCTGGTGAGCGCGTCGTAGTTCACCAGCCGCTCGATGCGGGCCTCGGCGTCTTTGCGGCTGGACGTTTCGGTGAACAGGCCCAGGTATTGCTCGGGCTGGCCCTGTGCCCCGGTGATGGCGCTGACGGTGAGCCACTCGGGGTACAGCTCGCCGTTTTTGCGGCGGTTCCAGATTTCACCTTCCCAGCGGCCGTGCTCGGCCACGGCCTTCCACATGGCACGGTAAAAGGTTTGGTCGTGCACACCCGAACTCAAAATGGCCGGTGTTTTGCCTTGCAATTCGTCCAGCGTGTACCCGGTGACCCGGGTGAAGGCCTGGTTCACTGAAATGAATTGCGAGTGCGCATCGGTGATGAAAATGCCCTCCTGGCTGGACTCAAACACCTTGGCCACCAGCCGCGATTGCTCGGCCGCCTGCCGGTGCTCCGTGATGTCTTGCCAGGCACCCACCACACGGGTGGGGTTGCCCGCAGCGTCTTTCACCAGCACCAGTTCGTCGCGTATCCAGCGGTGGCTGCCGTCAGCTCGGCACAAGCGGTAGCGGTGTTCCACCCGTCCGGCCTGGGTCAAATGCTGCTGGGCCGCCAGCGCGGCGGCTTGGTCATCGGGGTGGACGCAGCTGAGCCAAAAACCCGGCTCGTCCAGCCATTGCTGGCGGCTGAAGCCTGTGATGCGCTCCACGTTGTCGCCCACAAAGTCCACGGCCCAGGCGCCGCCAGGGGCAGGGCGCAGGGCGTAAATCACGGCGGGGCTCACGTTCAGCACCTGGGCCAGGCGGTCGCGCTCTTGCAAGGCGGCCTGCTCCAGCCGGGCCTGGGTGCGCTCGGCAGTCCGCACCAGCAGGTAAACCAGCAAGGCGCTGAGCCACACAAAGGCTATGCCTTTGACGGACTGCACGGCCGCTCGGCCTTGCGGGTCCTGCACCAGGGCCTCCAACGCGCGGTCAGACACCAGGATCCAAGCGATACCGAAGGCCAGAAACAGGGCGGCGATGCGAGGGGCATTCATGGGGGCAGATGCACGGGGCAGTGCGTCAAGTGGCAGCCATTGTCGTGCTCAAGCCGCTGGATGGGGCACCGCCTGCGGGGCCTCGAAGCGGTTCTTGATGTCCTGCAGCTGTGCCGTGGTCAGCCGGTTGCCGTGCTGGCTGACCACCGCCGCAGCGGCCATGTTGCCCAGTGTGGCCGCTTGTGTGTGGCTGTGCCCGTGCGTGACGGCGTACAAAAAGGCCCCGGCAAACATGTCGCCCGCGCCATTGGTGTCCACCGCTTGCGCAGGGGTGCCAGGCACGGCCGTGACATCGCCTTGGGCCAGCACCCAGCAGCCTTTGGCGCCGCGCGTGATGCACACCGTGCGTGCCAGCGGGGCCATGGCCGCCAGCAGGGCGCTCGCATCGCCGGCGGCGCTGTGGCCGCTCCAGGCCTCGGCCTCGTCTTCGTTGGCAAACAAGTAGTCCAGATCGCCGTTGCCCACCAGGGCCTCAAGGCCGGGGCGGCAGAAGTTGATCATGCTCACGTCGCTCAGTGTGGTGGCCAGGGTCACCCCGGCGGCCTTGGCCTGGGCGCGGCCTTCCAGCGCAGCGGCCAGGCCGGTGGGTGAGGCTGACAGGTAGCCTTCCATGTAGTACACGCGGGCTTTGGCAAGGTCTTTGGGGTGCAGGGCGGTGGTGTCCAGCTCGGCCGTGGCACCCAGGAAGGTGCACATGCTGCGTGCGGCGTCGGGTGTGACGAACACCAGGCAACTGCCGGTCTGGCCGTGGGCCAGCGGGCCGTGGCTGAGGTTGGTGGCCACCTGGTTGGCGGCCAGGTCTTCGCGGTAGAACGCACCCAATTCGTCGTCGGCCACGCGGCACGAATAAAACGCATGGCCGCCCAATTGGGCCAGGGCCACCACCGTGTTGCCTGCCGAGCCTCCGCCGGTGCGCCGGGCGTGTTGGCCTTGCACCTGGGCCAGCAGCTCGGCGCGGCGGGGGGCGTCAATCAGCGTCATGCGGTGTTTTTCCACACCCAGGGTTTGCAGTTGGGAATCGGTGACTTCGTATTCGGTGTCAACCAAGGCGTTGCCGATGGCGTAGAGGTGGTGGTGCATGCGCGAAATTATCGCCCCCGCGACAAGCGCCCAAGGCAGGTGTCCCACACAATGCGCCTCCACCGAAAACAGGAAACGCCCATGGTTCGCACCTCCCGGCAGTTGAACCAGAGATGATTGGCCCATGAACTTCCCCATTCCCATTCCCTTTGTTGAACACCTGGGCTTTGATCTGCTGCGTTTTGAGGGCGGCGAGGCCGACATACGGTTTGCCGCCCGGCCCGAACACCTGAACTCGTTCAGCGTGGTGCACGGCGGCGCGAGCATGACCTTGCTCGACGTCGTCATGGCCCACGCCGCCCGCAGCGTGCTGAGTGGCGCTGAAGCCGACATGGGCTGCGTCACCATTGAAATGAAAACCAGTTTCATGCAAGCCGCGCGTGGCGACGGCGGGGCACTGCTGGCCAAAGGCAAGCTGCTGCACCGCACCATGACCATGGCGTTCACCGAGGGCAGCGTGTTCGACGCGCGCGGCCGCCTGTGTGCCCACGCCACCGCCACCTTCAAGTACGTGCCCCGCCTGGCCACCGGGCGGCGCAGTGTGAACGCGCTGAACACCCCCACCGATTGACCCACCCAAGACCGCACCATGCCCCAAAACCGCCAACTCCTGCTCGACAACCGCCCCGTGGGCGACGCCGTGGCCAGCAACTTCAAACTCGTCACCACCCACACCCCGGCCCTGGGTGAGTTGGCAGAGGGCCAGGTGCTGGTGCACCACCACTTCCTCAGCCTCGATCCCTACATGCGTGGCCGCATGAACGACGGCAAAAACTACGCCGCTGCCCAGCCCCTGGGCGAAGTGATGATCGGTGGCACCGCGGGCGAGGTGGCCGACAGCCGCCACCCCAAATTCGCCGTGGGCGACCAAGTGGTGGGCATGGGGGGATGGCAGGAATACAGCGTGGTCGATGCCAACGTGCCCGGCAACCTGCGCCGCGTGGACACCACCCATGTGCCACTGAGCCACTACCTGGGTGCGGTGGGCATGCCCGGCGTGACCGCCTGGTACGGGCTGGTGAAAATCATCGCCCCCAAGGCCGGTGAAACCGTGGTGATCAGCGCCGCCACAGGTGCGGTGGGCAGCGCCTTCGCGGCATTGGCCAAGGCACGCGGCTGCCGCGTGGTGGGCATTGCCGGTGGCGCAGAGAAGTGCGCCTATGCGGTGGAAGAACTGGGCTTCGATGCCTGCGTGGACCACAAAGCGCACGCCGACAGCATCAGCCTGTCCAAAGCGCTGAAAGGGGTTTGCCCCAACGGCATCGACGGCTGCTTTGAAAACGTGGGCGGTAGGGTGCTGGATGCCGTGCTGCTGCGCACCAACGCGTTTGCCCGCATTGCCGTGTGCGGGATGATCGCCGGCTACAACGGCGCGCCGCTGCCCATGGCCAACCCCGCGCTGATCCTCATCAACCGCCTGAAGGTAGAAGGCTTCATCGTCAGCGAACACATGGAAGTCTGGCCTGAAGCCCTGGCCGAGCTGGGCACCTTGGTGGGCACCGGCAAGCTGCGCCCCCGCGAAACCGTGGCCTTGGGGCTGGAAGCCGCGCCCGAGGCGTTTCTGGGCCTGCTGAAGGGCCAGAACTTCGGCAAGCAACTGGTCAAGCTGGTGTGAACCTGGTGACCCATAAGCGCGGACCGAAACAAGGCCCGCGCCCCAAGGCATCAGCTTTTGGCGTCGCCGTCTTCGTTGTCTGCCGCTTCTTCGGTGGACCCGCTGGAGCCCCCCACCAATTGCTCAAACGTGGACACCACGGTGTCTTTCACGCTGTTTACCACGTCCATGACGGAATCCAGCATGCTGGTGCCCGTGTCGGTCACGGTTTCTGTTGCCTGGCTGAGCACCTCTGCGGCGCTGTCCTGGGCTTTTTGGGCGGTGTCGGCAAGGGTGTCGAGGGGATTGTCGTTGCTCATGAAAGGCTCCAAATAAACAATGGGGCGCACAAAAATATGTGCAGTTCAGTCTATGGAGCCGATTGCTTCGCTGTTGTGACAAAGCTGCCCGGGTGGGCTGCGTGACAGACATCACCTTGCTGCACTGGCGTTGCCTGCCCTTCGAGGGTTTGGGTCTGACCGAGCTGTACGCCGTGCTCCAACTGCGCTCGGCGGTGTTTGTGGTCGAGCAAAACTGTGCGTTCCAGGACGTGGACGGCCTCGACCCTGCCTGCCACCACCTGCTGGGCCAGGACGCCAGCGGCCAACTGCTGGCCTACGCCCGCCTGGTGCCCCAAGGCCTGGCCTTTGCCGAAGCCAGCGTGGGCCGCGTGGTCACCGCCGCAGCGGGGCGGGGCAGGGCGCTCGGCGGTTCATTGGGACATGAGCTGATGGCTCAGGCCTGCGCCGCGTTGGCCACGCTGTGGGGGACGCAGCCCATCCGCATCGGGGCGCAAGCGCATTTGCAGGCGTTTTACGGCCAGCATGGTTTTGTGGCCGAGGGCCCGGGCTACATCGAAGACGGCATTCCCCATGTGGAAATGCGGCGCCCCTGACAGCCACCCGCGCCAATGACCGGGCTTGGCGCGGGTGTGGCAAACTGCCCGCCCTTTGCGGACCACCGCGTTTTTCTTCTCCGACATGACCCCCATCGTTGCCCAGATTGCCCAAGAGTTGAACGTGAAAGCCGCCCAGGTGCTGGCGGCCGTGGAGTTGCTCGACGGCGGGGCCACCGTGCCCTTCATCGCCCGCTACCGCAAAGAGGCCACCGGCGGGCTGGACGACATCCAGCTGCGCGAGCTCGACACCCGCCTGGCCTACCTGCGCGAGCTGACCGACCGCCGCGAAGCCGTGCTGAAAAGCATTGCCGAGCAAGGCAAGCTCACCCCCGCTTTGCGCGCCGCCATCGAGGCGGCGCCCACCAAGCAGGAGCTGGAAGACCTGTACCTGCCCTACAAACCCAAACGCCGCACCAAGGGCATGATGGCCCGCGAGGCAGGCATTGAGCCCCTGGCCGACGCGCTGCTGGCCAACCCCGCGCTCAACCCGGTGGACGAAGCACAGGCCTACCTGAAACCGGCGGGCACGCCCGAGGGCACCGATTTTTCCACCACGCAAGCCGTGCTCGACGGTGTGCGCGACATCCTCAGCGAACGCTGGGCCGAAGACGCCGGGCTGGTGCAAAAGCTGCGCGAGTGGCTGTGGAGCGACGGCCTGCTGCGCAGCCAGCTGGCCCCCGGCAAAGACGAAAACCACCCCGATGTGGCCAAGTTCCGCGACTACTTCGACTACGACGAGCCCCTGGGCCGCGTGCCCTCTCACCGCGCCTTGGCCGTGTTCCGGGGCCGTGGGCTGGAAATATTGGATGTGAAGCTGCTGCCACCCGACCTGGCACCAAATTTTGAGCAAAAACAGGCCCCAGCGCTTTATGGGTCTGGTGTTTCAGCTACACAAAAATTGGCCTCTGTGCCCAGCATGGCCGAGGGCAAGATTGCCCACCACCTGGGCTGGGGCCACAAGGGCAGGGCGGCCGACGACCTGCTGCGCAAATGCGTGGCCTGGGCCTGGCGGGTGAAACTCAGCCTGTCCACCGAGCGCGACCTGTTTGCCCGCCTGCGCGAGGGGGCCGAAGCCACCGCCATCAAGGTGTTTGCCGACAACCTGCGCGACCTGCTGCTGGCCGCACCTGCCGGCCCCCGTGTGGTGCTGGGCCTGGACCCCGGCATCCGCACCGGCGTGAAGGTGGCCGTGGTCGATGCCACCGGCAAACTGGTGGACACCAGCACCGTGTACCCCCACGAACCCCGCCGCGACTGGGAGGGCAGTCTGCACACGCTCGCCAAGCTGTGCCAGAAACACGGCGTGAACCTGATTGCCATTGGCAACGGCACCGCCAGCCGCGAAACCGACAAGCTGGCCGCCGATTTGATGAAGCTGCTGGCGGGCGCTGGCGCAGCAGCCGAGGGCAAGCCGCTTGAAAAGGTGGTGGTCAGCGAAGCAGGCGCCTCCGTTTACAGCGCCAGTGAATTCGCCAGCCAGGAAATGCCCGACGTGGACGTGAGCCTGCGCGGCGCGGCCTCCATCGCCCGCCGCCTGCAAGACCCG
>CAYFFJ010000052.1:0-19899 GCA_964342395.1 uncultured Hydrogenophaga sp. | reverse complement strand
CAGATAATTTCTGAAACCGCCTCACACACAGAAATCCTGACACTCCCGTGCCGCTTGTTGAAAACACCATGGGCTTCTGTTGCTTGTGTCAAACTGAATGAAACATCTGAACACCTTGCGCCCAACCGATCACCCGTGAAACCGCGTACGTCCCCCACATAGGCCAGTTCAATGGCCTGACCAGCTCGCACTTGTCGCACAGCCTCTACTTTGAACTCTTGCGTGTACTGCGCACGCACCTGCTTGTGTCCCATCTCTCGGCTCCTTGTCGATATTTTCAACAAGGCCAAGAACTCCCCTTTTCAAGGGCAACCTCACTTTTTGATGATGCAAAAAGCCGCAGCGCGGGCATCCGGCTCATTTACCCCGTGCGAACCGGCGCACTGGGGGGCATTAAAGACGGCATCCTCCTTGAACTCGGGTTTGACGACACCGCGCCCAACACCCCTTGCGCCATTACCACGACCTGTATTGCCTGCTGGCCAGCCCTGTAGTGCAGGCCTTCATTGGCACGCCCGCCTATCACGCGCGCAAGCAAGTGCGCTTTCCCCAGGCCGATAACCAGCACATCGCCGCAACCCCGCCTTTGCCCTGCCAGATGCAAGCACCCGCGCCCTGTACGCAGCCCACCGATTTGGGCAACAAAGCACTGCTGCGCGGGCCGGCGGTCTGGTTCACGCTGACCCGGCACGCGTTTCTGCGGCACGCGCCGGCACCAGCTCGCGCAGGTCTTCTTCGGCCCCGTTGATCAGGATCAGTGCGGCGCGTTCGGCGGCCTCGGCGTCGCCCTGTTCGATGGCCGCGCACACCGCCTCGTGCAGTGGCAGCGAATGCGCCGGCCCGCCGGGTTTGGTGGTGATCACGTCGAAGTTGACCCGCAGCAGGGCCGACATGGCGTCCTGCATCTGGCGCACGAACTGGTTGCCGCAGGCCGAGAGGATGGTGGTGTGAAAGGCCAGGTCTGCCTTGACGTAGTCGCCTTTGCCGGCCACGGCACGCGCCATGGCCATGTAGGCCGAGCGCAGGTTGCGGCGGTCTTCGTCGCTGGCGCGCAAAGCGGCCATACGCACAGCAGCCGGTTCGATGATGCGGCGCATCTCCATCAGGTCGCGAGATAAAACGGGGTCGAACACGGCGGACTCGGCGCGCCAGAAGATGATGTCCGGGTCAAACAGGTTCCAGCGGGTGGGCTCCAGCACCAGGGTGCCCACCCGCCGTGTCACCTCCAGCAAACCCTTGGCCGCCAGCGACTTGATGGCCTCGCGGATCACGATGCGGCTGAAGCTGAAACGCGCACACAGATCGGCCTCTGGCGGCAGCAGTTGCCCGGGCCGGATCTGGCCCGAACAGATTTCCCGGCCCAGCGTGTCCAGAACCTGTTCCTGGAAGGTGGCGCGTGGCGCAGTGGGTCTTGGATTCATGGTTTTATATGAGGTATGACATATGAATTCACCAGAATTCAGGTCACACACAGAGTATGTACGACGATGAAGCGTGCACAGGGTTAGGGTTTTCCATATCTATTAAAACATCATACGTAATATAAATTCGCCACCATGACATCCCACACCAGCCCCTCCATGTTCGACCTCTGCGGGCGTACCGCCCTGATCACCGGCTCTTCACGGGGCATCGGTTTTGCCTTCGCCCAGGGCTTGGCAGAGGCGGGCGCAAAGGTCATCGTCAACAGCCGCCAGGCGGCGGCGGTGGACGCGGCCGTGAAGCAGCTGCAGGCGTTGGGCCTGGACGCGGCAGGCGCAGCCTTTGATGTGGCGGACGAGGCCTCGGTGGAAGCGACCTTCGCCCAGTTCGACCAGCAGGGCCTGGCCATCGACATCCTGATCAACAACGCTGGCATCCAGCACCGCCAGCCCATGGTCGATCTGCCGCTGGCCGACTGGCAGCGCGTGATCGACACTAACCTCACGGCTGCCTTCCTGGTGGGCCGGGCCACAGCGCGCCGCATGATCGCGCGCGGCCGGGGCGGCAAGATCATCAACGTCGGCTCCCTCACCAGCGAGGCCGCGCGAGCCACGGTGGCGCCCTACACGGTGGCCAAGGGCGGCATCAAGCTGCTGTCCAAGGCGATGGCGGCGGAGTGGGCGCAGTTCAACATCCAGGCCAATTCCATCGGCCCCGGCTACATCCTGACCGACATGAACGAGGCGCTGGTGAACAACCCGAGCTTCGACGCCTGGGTGAAAAGCAGCAACCCGGCGCAGCGCTGGGGCAAGCCCGAGGAGCTGGTGGGCACGGCGGTCTTCCTGTCGTCAGCCGCTTCCAACTACATCAACGGCCAGATCATTTATGTGGATGGCGGCTGGCTCTCGGTGCTCTGAACCGCCCCCGACAGCGCCCAAAAAGAACCACGAGACACACCCATGTCCACACTCATCACGGATGTCAAGGTCGTCCTGACTGCCCCTGAAGGCATTAACCTTTTGGTGGTCAAGGTCGAGACCAACCAGCCGGGCCTCTACGGCCTTGGCTGCGGCACCTTCGCCTACCGGCACCTCGCGGTGAAGTGTCTGATAGAGGAATACCTCAAGCCGCTGGTGGTGGGCCGCGACGTGCACGCCATCGAAGAGCTGTGGCAGCTGATGCACCAAAACGCCTACTGGCGCAACGGCCCGATCGAAAACAACGCAATCTCCGGTATCGACATGGCGCTGTGGGACATCAAGGGCAAGCTGGCCAACATGCCGCTGTACCAGCTGTTTGGCGGCAAGGTGCGCGAGGGCGTGCCGATCTACCGCCACGCCGACGGGGACTCCCTGAGTGAGCTGTGCGACAACATCCAGAGGTATCGCGAGCAGGGCATCACGCACATCCGCTGCCAAAGCGGGGGTTACGGCGGCAGTGTTTTCGGTGCCGCGCCCGGCAGCGCACCTGAGCGCTCGCCGGTCGGCGTGTACCTGGACGCGCGCAAGTACATGCGCGAGACAGTCAAGCTGTTTGACGGCATCCGCAGCCGCGTGGGTTTTGACGTGGAGCTGTGCCACGACGTACACGAGCGCCTCAAGCCCAGCGACGCGATCCGCTTCGCCCAGGCGCTGGAGCCGTTTGACTTGTTTTTCCTGGAAGACGCGATCGCGCTGGAAGAGGGCGAGTGGATCCGCCAGCTGCGCGACAAGACCAACATCCCTCTGGCGCAGGGTGAGCTGTTCAACCACCCCTTCGAGTGGCGAAATCTGATCGCCGAGCGGCTGATCGACTTCATCCGCGTGCACCTGAGTCAGGTGGGCGGCATCACGCCTGGCCGCAAGCTGCAGCTGTTTGCCGAACAGTACGGCGTGCGCACCGCTTGGCACGGCCCGGGCGACATGTCGCCGCTGGCGCACGCGGCCAACATCCACATTGACCTGGCCGCGCGCAACTTCGGCGTGCAGGAATGGTCGGGCACCGAGCCGCCGAACTTTGTGATCCAGGAACTCAAGGGCCCGCGCGAGGCGCTGCTCGACGTGTTCCCCGGTCTGCCCGAATTCCGCCAGGGTTATGTGTACGCCAACGACAAACCCGGCCTGGGTGTGGACCTCAACGAAACCGAGGCGGCCAAGTACCCGTGCGAAGTCAATGTGACCACCTGGACCCAGACCCGCCTGGCCGACGGCACGCTGCAGACGCCCTGAATCCCGCAACCCGTTTTCACGGCATGGCAGGCGCTTGGGTCGGCCACGCTCAATTCCAACCCAGCACCAAGAAGGAGACAACCGCATGACCACCAAAACCTCTTCCCATTTCACCCTGCGCCGACTGACGTTGATGGTGGGTGCAGCGCTCGCGCTGTGCTCCACCGCCGCGCTGGCCGAAGTCAAGGCCAAGATCGGCCACGCCATGCCCGAGACCCACCCCCAGGCCGCAGCGATGAACAAGTTCGCCGAGTTGGCCACTGCCTACACCAAGGGCAATGTGAAGGTGCAGGCCTACCACGGCGGTTCCCTGGGCAGCGACGAGAAGCAGTTGCAGGCCGTGCAGTCGGGCACGCAGGAGCTGTACATCGGAACGCTCGCGCCGCTGTCCACCCGCGTGAAAGAAGTGCAGGTCTGGGACCTGCCCTTCATGTTCCAGAACGAAAAAGAGGTCTACGCGGTGCTCGACGGCGCCTCGTCCAAGACGATCTTCCAGAAGATAGAGCCCGCAGGCTTGGTGGGCCTGACCTGGACCGGCATGGGCTTTCGCAACCTCTCCAACAGCAAGCGCAGCGTCAACAAGCTCGAAGACGTGGCCGGTCTGAAAATCCGCGTGATGGCCAACCCGGTGGCGCTCGAAACCTGGAAAACCATCGGCGCCAACGCCGTACCCATGGCCTTCGCCGAGGTGTTCCCGGCACTGGAAATCAAGGCGCTCGACGGCCAGGAAAACCCGCTGGTGCACATGTACTCCAACAAGATGCAGGAAGTGCAGAAGTTCATCTCGGTGACCAACCACGTGTACACGCCGGTGGCGCTGGTGGCCTCCAAGAAGTTCTGGGACACCCTGTCGCCTGCCGACCAGGCCAGCATCCAGAAAGCAGCCACCGAAGCCGGCCTGCTGCAACGCAGGTTGCTTGACGAAGGTGACTCCGACGTGGTCGCCAAGTTCAAGGCGGCTGGCGTGACCATGAACACCGTCAGCCCGGCTGAACTCGCTCGCATTCAGGAAAAGGTCAAGCCCGTGGTGGCCAAGTTCGCGCCCATCATCGGCGAGGACTTCGTCAAGGGCTTCTACGCCGAAATCGACAAAGCCCGCGCCGCCAAGTAGGGCTCGGCGCTCCGGATGGGCCTTTCAGTCCATCCGGCTTTTTTCCCTTTATTCAACCCGGGGATTCCCATGGGAAACACATTCAAGGCCTTGGCCGACTGGTTGACACGTGCGCTCGAGGCCGTGATGGTGCTGTGCTTGGTGGTCATGCTGATCATGGTATTTGGCAATGTCATGTTGCGGCTGTTCTTCAACACCGGCATCGACCTCTCAGAGGAGATCCCGCGTTTCGCGTTTGTCTGGATGACCTTCCTCGGCGCCATTGTCGGCATGCGCCGCCGCGCCCACCTGGGGGTTGACATTCTGGTGCAGGCCCTGCCCGTGCTCGGGCGCAAGGTGTGCTGGGGCCTGAGCCAAGCCGTGATGCTGGTGTGCTGTGTGTACATCGTCTGCGGCACGTACCTGCAACACGAAATCATCGAAGGCAACGCTTCGCCCGTGGCGCAGTTGAGCATGCTCTGGGTCTTTGGCGTGAGTTACCTGACGGGCTCGGCCATCGGCCTGATCTGCCTGTCCAATCTGATCCGCCTGTTCGCTGGCACCGTGGCGGACGACGAACTGATCGATGTGCACGAAGAGGGCATGGTCGATGCCCTTGAAGCCGAACGGGAAATGGTCGCACAGGCGGCCGCTCATCCCGCCACCACCGGGGTGAAACCATGACTATTTTCGTCTTCATCTCTTCTCTGCTCGGCCTGATGGCGCTGGGCATGCCGGTGGCGTTTGCGCTGATCGGCTGCGGCATCGTGATGATGTTCTACATGGGCGTCACCGACCCACAGATCGTGATCCAGAACATGTGGGACGGTGCCAACAGCTTCCCGCTGCTGGCCGTGCCCTTCTTCATGCTGGCTGGCGAGTTCATGAACGCCGGTGGCATGACGCGCCGCATCATCATGATGGCGATGTCCTGGGTCGGCCACATCCGGGGCGGCCTGGGTTACGTGGCCGTCATGGCCGCCGTGATCATGGCCTCGCTGTCGGGATCGGCCGTGGCCGACACCGCCGCGCTGGCCGCCGTGCTGGTGCCCATGATGCGCAACGCCGGCTACAACGTGAACCGCTCCTGCGGTCTGATCGCCTGCGGCGGCATCATCGCGCCGGTGATCCCGCCCTCGATCGCGATGATCCTGTATGGCGTGACCGGCGGCGTCTCCATCACCAAGCTCTTCATCGCCGGCATCGTGCCCGGCCTGCTGATGGGCGTGGCGATCATGCTGGCCTGGCGCTGGTCCATCGGACGCGACAAGGTGCAGGCCGAACCCAAGCGAACGACCGCCGAGCGCATGACGGCAACGCGCGAGGCGCTGTGGGCGCTGACGCTGCCGATCGTGATCATCGGTGGCCTGAAGTTCGGCATCTTCACGCCCACCGAAGCGGCCGTGATTGCGGCGGTGTACTCGCTGTTCGTGGGCCTGGTGGTGTACCGCGAGATCAAGCTTGCCCAGTTGTTCCACCTGTTCTACCGAGCGGCCGAAACCACGGCGGTGATCATGTTCCTGGTGTCGGCTGCGGGCGTCTCGGCCTGGCTGATCACCACGGCCAACATCCCGCAGCAGCTGGCCGAGCTGGTCGAGCCGCTGATGGACAACAAGATGCTGCTGACCTTCGTGCTGATGGTCCTGGTGTTGATCGTCGGCACCGCGTTGGACTTCACTCCCACGGTGCTGATCATGACGCCGGTGTTGATGCCGGTCCTGCGACAGGCCGGCATCGACCCGGTGTACTTCGGGGTGCTTTTCATCATGAACAACGCCATCGGCCTGGTCACCCCCCCCGTGGGCACGGTACTCAACGTGGTGTGCAGTGTCGCCAAAATTCCCATGAGCGGCGCCATCAAGGGCGTATGGCCCTTTATGGTGGCGCAGACCATCGTGATGTTCCTGCTGGTCGTGTTTCCGCAGATCGTCATGTGGCCGCTGCAGATGATGACGCACTGATCTCCCCCCGCCCGTCCCCCTTACCCCATCAAGCAGCACCCTCATGGAAGCCCTTGTCATTCACTCCCCACTCGACCTGCGGGTCGAAAACGTCCCCACCCCCGTCGTCGGCCCCGGCCAAGTGCGCGTACGCGTGCGAGCGGGCGGTATCTGCGGCTCCGATCTGCACTACTACCAGCACGGTGGTTTCGGCGCCATCCGCATCCAGCAGCCGATGGTGCTGGGCCACGAGGTGGCCGGCGTGCTCGACGAGGTGGCGCCCGACGTGAGGCACCTTGCCGTGGGCCAGCGCATTGCAGTGAACCCCAGCCACGCCTGCGGCCAGTGCCGCTTCTGCCAGCTCGGCCTGCAGAACCACTGCCTGGACATGCGCTACTTCGGCAGCGCCATGCGCATGCCGCACGTGCAGGGTGCGTTCCGTCAGGAGCTGGTGATCAATGCCGCGCAGGCTTTCCCGCTGGCCGACGGCATCTCGGACGCCGAGGGCTCGATGGCTGAGCCGCTGGCGGTGGCGCTGCACGCCGTGAACCGCGCCGGCCCGCTGCTGGGCCGCAGGGTACTGGTCACGGGCTGCGGCCCCATCGGCGGCATGCTGATCATTGCCGCGCGCCGCGCCGGCGCGACCCACATCGTCGCCACCGACGTGGTGCCGCAACCGCTGCGCAAGGCGCTCGCCGTGGGTGCCGACCAGGTGATCAACGTGGCCGAGGCGCCCGGCGAATTGGCCAAGTACGCAGCTGAAAAGGGCCAATTCGACGTGTTGTTCGAGGCCAGCGGCAACGCCAGCGCGCTGCGCGCCGCGTTCGATGTGGTGCGCCCGCGCGGCCTGATCGTGCAGCTCGGCCTCTCGGGCAGCGAACTCACCTTGCCCTTCAACACCATCGTGGCCAAGGAGTTCGACGTGCGCGGGGCCTTCCGTTTCCACGAAGAGTTCGGCGTGGCGGTGTCGCTGATCAACCAGCGGCTGGTGGACCTGAAGCCGCTGGTGTCGGCCACTCTGCCCTTTCGCGACGCGGGCCGCGCCTTCGCGCTCGCCGCCGACCGGTCGCAGTCGATGAAAGTCGTGCTGAGTTTCGAATGAACACGCCGAGCAAGACGCTGGATGTCATCACCGTCGGTGAAGCGATGGTGCTGTTTGCCGCGCAGCAGGTCGGCCCGCTGGACGACGCCAGTTCGTTCGCCCGCACCACCGCCGGCGCCGAATTCAACGTCGCCATTGGCCTGGCCCGGCTGGGCCTGCGCGTGGGTTACCTGAGTCGGCTGGGGCAAGACCTGTTTGGCCGGCACATCGCCGACGTGCTGGCGCGCGAAGGCATTGACCGCCAGCAGGTGGCAATGGACGCAGACCACCCGACTGGCTTCATGCTCAAGTCGCGCAGCGACGACGGCAGTGACCCGCAAATCCAATATTTCCGCAAAGGCTCGGCTGCCAGCCACATGCAGGCCAGCGAACTCGCCAGCGACTGTTGCACCCGCGCCCGCCACCTGCACCTGACGGGCATCTTTGTCGGTGTCACGCCGTCGACCCGCGAACTGGTGTTTGAACTGGCGCAGCGAGCCCGTGCGGCGGGCCTGTCGATCTCGTTCGACCCCAACCTGCGCCCGACCCTTTGGCGTTCGAAGGACGAGATGGTGGATTGCCTGAACCAACTCTCGACCTTCAGCGACTGGGTGCTGCCCGGTATCGAGGAAGGGCGGCTGCTGACCGGGCGCGACAGCGTGCAGGGAATTGCCGACTTCTACCTGGCGCGTGGCGCCCAGGGCGTGGTGGTCAAGCTCGGCCCGCAAGGTGCCTTCTTTGCCACCCCGCAGGGCAGCGGCCATGTGGTCGGAGCGCCGGTGGCCCGGGTGGTGGACACCGTGGGCGCTGGCGACGGCTTCGCCGTAGGCGTGATCTCGGGCCTGCTCGAAGGCCTGCCCCTGGCCGCCGCCGCTGCGCGCGGCAACGCCATTGGTGCGCGGGTGGTGCAGTTCCCCGGCGATGCCGACGGGTTGCCCACGCGCGCCGAACTGAATGCCCTGCATGCCTGAACCTGAAACAACCATGGAGACAACGATGACCTCACTTCCCCGACGCCTTTTCAACCGGCAATTGGCCGGCATCGCCTGCGCCGCCCTCGCGCTGTGCGCTACCACCGCAACCCTCGCGCAAGACGTGAAGCGCGCAAAACTCGGCCACTCGTTCGCCGACGCCCACCCCCGTGCTGCGGCCATGAAGCAGTTCGCCGCCAACGTGGAAAAGGCCACCGGCGGCAAGGTGGTGATCGACGTCTACGGCAGCGCCGTGCTGGGCGGTGAAGACAAGATGCTGATCGCCACGCAGAGCGGCACGCAAGACCTCTACATGGGCGCGCTGTCGCCGATCTCGGCCCGCAGGAAGGAGATGCAGATCTTCGACTTCCCGTTCATCTTCGGCAGCGATGCCGAGGCGGCCTATGTGCTGGACGGCCTGGTCGGCCGCAAGATGCTGGACGGCCTGGCCGACATGAACCTGCAGGGCCTGGTGTGGGCTGGCGGCGCGTTTCGCAACATGTCCAACAGCAAGCGACCGCTCAATTCCATGGCCGAGATGAAAGGCCTCAAGGTCCGCGTGATGCAGAGCCCGATGGCGCTCGCCAGCTTCAACGCCATGGGCATGAACGCGGTGCCAATGGCCTTTCCCGAGGTGTACCCGGCGCTGGAAATCAAGGCGCTGGACGGCTACGAACACCCGGTGGTGGACATGTTTGCCAACAAGATGTTCGAGGTACAGAAGTACCTCACCATCACCAACCACGTCTACACGCCGGTGGCACTGGTCGCGTCGAAGAAGTGGTGGTCCAGTCTCACGCCCGATCAGCAAAAGGCCGTGCAGAAGGTGGCAGAAGACACGCGCAGCTTCCAGCGCGCCGAAGAACTGCGCCAGGCGGGTGAGGTGGTATCACAGCTCAAGGCCAAGGGCATGAGCGTCAACGAAATGCCAGAGGCCGAATTGGACAAAATACGCGACGCGGTGCAACCGGTGATCGACAAGAACACCGAGACCATTGGCAAGGATTTCGCGCAGTCTTTCTACGGCGAACTCAAGAAGTTCCGCACCACCAAGCGCTGAGGCCACCCACCATGTCTGCATCGGTCGTCATCATGGGGGTCTCGGGCTGCGGCAAGTCCAGTCTGGGCGCCGCTGTGGCCCAGGTCGAAGGTCTGCCGCTGATCGAGGGCGACGAGCACCACAGCGAACAGAGCCGTGCCAAGATGAGCCAGGGCATTGCCCTCACCGATGAAGACCGGGATGGCTGGCTGATCCTGCTGGGCGAGCACCTGCAGGCCGCGCCCCACGGGGCGGTGCTGACCTGCTCGGCACTCAAACGCCAATACCGGAATCGACTGCGGGCCGCTTCGCCCGGTTTGCGTTTTGTGTTTCTGGACCTGACGCGTGAAATGGCCCAGGCCCGGGTGGCTTCACGGTCGTCGCATTTCTTTGCTGCCAGCCTCGTCGATAGCCAGTTTGCTACGCTGGAGCCCCCCACCGGTGAAGCTGGCGTGCTGCGGCTGGACGCCTCATTGCCTCTGACAACGTTGGTTGCCGAGGTTTCTCTGTGGAACCTTCAGCACAAGTCATTGGCACACAGTCGCTGACTGGCGTTCTCGACCGGTAAACGAGGCCGCCATCCGACGTTTCTCACAGACCGACCCATGCTCAGCTTTTGAACGCCCACCAGGGCAGGCAGCGGTTCATGGGTTTGACGGTGCCGCCCTCGTCGTTGGCGTAGCCGGGCAGGGTCAGCAGGGCTTGGCCCCAGGTGGGCGAGGCCAGGAGCTGGCGCAGGGCCAGCACGGCGGGCGAGTCCAGCTCTGACTTCAGGCACACCAGCTGGTAGCGCTCTTGCACCAGGGGCACAAAACCCAGGCCCGCGCCACGGGCGGCGGATTCGTTCACCAGCCCCGCATCCGCTTGGCCCGCAGCCACGGCCTGTGCCACGGCCGCGTGGGAAGGCTGGCTGTGGCCGTAGCCGTTCAGGCGGTCGGGCGCCAGGCCCGCGTCGGCCAGCAGTTCGTCCAGCAGCACGCGGGTGCCCGTGCCCAGCGGGCGGTTCACCCAGCGTGCTTGCGTCTTGGCCACGTCGGCCAGGGTGTGCAGCTTCAGTGGGTTGCCTGCGGCCACCACCAGGCCCATGCTGCGCAGCGCAAACCCAATCAATTTGTGCCGCCCGGGCTTGAGCAGCGGTTTGTAGGTGCGCGCGGTCAGGGTGCGGGGGGCGGGTTGCTGGCGGGTGTGGAAGCCGGCCAACTGGCAGCGGCCTTCGTTCAGCGCGCGAATGGCGTCCACGCTGCCGGTGAACTGCACGTCCAGGTGCAGGCCGCTGTGTTGGCCCAAGTCCATCAGGTGCGACAGCGCGTCGTCGTGGCTGGCGTGCAGGGCCAGCACCCGGGTGCGGTCGTCAAACACGGTGGCCAGCGCGCGTTCCAGCTCGGCGCGCAGGGCTTCAATTTGCGGCGCCAGCCGGGCTTGCGCCAGCCGCTCGGCCCACAGCAGCTTGTCGGCAAACGGTGTCAGGCGGGCGGCCTGGCCGCGGTCCCACAGGATGAGGGGGTGGCCTACCTGCGTTTCCCACACTTTCAGCTGGCCCCACACGTGGCGGTAGGACAGGCCCATTTGCCTCGCGGCGCCGGAAATGGAGCCTTGTTCGCGCACGGCTTGCAGCAAATCCAGCAGCGGGTTGCCCAGCAGGGTGCTGCGGCCCCGCTGGGGGGCGAACCCGTAGCCCAGCGTCACGCGGGGGGCGGTGGTGGGCTGGGGGGCCGGTGGGGGCGGGTTCGGAGGCGCGTTCGGGCTCGGCATGCCGCCAGTTTGCCCGAAGGGGCGCCGGGTGCTGCGTGGGTCGTATGCACGGTGCTTCATACCGTACCAACCCCTAGCGTCACCGGGGTGGGAGGCCCCTACGATGCACGCGCTTCTCTTTCACACACCTTTTGCGTCTGTACCCCCTCCCATGAACGGTTTTGCCGACAGCCTGGCCACCGCACTGCAACTGCTGGTGTCGGGCGACCCTTTGTTGTGGCGCATCGTGGCGCGGTCGTTGGCCGTCAGTGCCACGGCGTGTGCGCTGGCCTGTGGCCTGGGTTTGTGGTGGGGGGCGTGGCTGGCGTTGTCGCGGTTTGCGGGGCGGGGGCTGGTGCTGGCGGGGCTCAACACCTTGCTGGCTTTGCCCTCGGTGGTGGTGGGGCTGGTGGTGTATTTGCTGCTCAGCCGCACCGGGCCGCTGGGGTTTTTGGGCTGGATGTTCAGTTTTCAGGCCATGGTGCTGGCGCAGTGTGTGCTGGTGGTGCCGGTGGTCACGGCGCTCACGCGCCAGGCCATTGAAGACGCTGACCGCGCCCATGGCGAGCAATGGCAGTCGCTGGGCGCGCGCCGCTGGCAACGCGCCGCCTTGCTGCTGTGGGACGAACGTTTTGCCTTGCTGACCGTGGGGATTGCCGCGTTTGGCCGCGCCATTTCCGAGGTGGGGGCCGTGATGATCGTGGGTGGCAACATCGACGGTTTCACCCGCGTGATGACCACCGCCATTGCCCTGGAAACCAGCAAGGGCGATTTGCCCCTGGCCTTGGGGCTGGGCATGGTGCTGCTGGGCGTGGTGGCCGCGCTCAACCTGCTGCTGTTGGTCCTGCGGCGCTGGAAGCAGCGCCTGGAGGGGGCCTGCCACGCCCGCCCCGTGCCGCAGGGGGCCCGCGCATGACAGCCGCGATGGCCTTGGTCGGCGCCAGTCTGCAGCTGGGGGGGCATTGGGCGCTGAAACACGTCGACCTGGCCATACGCCCCGGTGAACGCGTGGCCCTGGTGGGGGCCAACGGCAGCGGCAAAAGCACGCTGCTGCGGGTGCTGCACGGCCTGGTGCCGTTGACGCAGGGGCAGCGCGTGGCTCCCCCCGCTTTGACGCAGGCCATGGTGTTCCAGCGTCCGCACATGCTGCGCACCTCGGCCCAAACGAACGTGGCGCTGGCCCTTTGGCTGCGGGGCATGCCCTGGCGGCAGGCGCGTGAGCGGGCCGTGCAGGCCTTGGCCCAAGTGGGCCTGGCCGACCTGGCGCAGCGCCCGGCCAAAACCCTGTCGGGCGGGCAGCAGCAGCGCCTGGCGCTGGTGCGGGCCTGTGGCCTGCAGCCCGATGTGCTGCTGCTCGACGAGCCCACTGCCAGCCTCGACCCCCACGCCAAGCGCGACGTGGAAGCCCTGATTGCCGAACTGGGCCAACACATGACCCTGGTGTTTGCCAGCCACAACCTGGGCCAGGTCAAGCGCCTGGCCACCCGGGTGGTGTACCTGGAGCAGGGCCGCGTGCTGGCCGATTTGCCCGTGGCCGATTTCTTCAGCGGTGAGGTGCTGCCCCACCGCCACCCCGAAGCCCATTTGTTCGTTCAAGGAGAAACTGCATGACATTTTTTAAGCAAAATAGCCTCCTGGCGCTTGCTGGTATTGCCTTTGTAGCTACCACTTTTTGTGGCTTCGTGCAGGCACAAACACCGTCCATCGTGATGGCGTCCACCACCTCCACCGAGCAGTCGGGCCTGTTTGCTCACCTGCTGCCGGCGTTCAAACAGGCGCACGGCATTGACATCAAGGTGGTGGCCTTGGGCACGGGCCAGGCCATTGACATGGCGCGCCGGGGCGATGCCGACGTGCTGTTTGTGCACGACCGCGTGGCCGAAGACAAGTTTGTGGCCGACGGCTTTGCCGCCAGGCGCCACGACGTGATGTACAACGACTTCGTGCTGATCGGCCCCAAGGCCGACCCCGCTGGCACCCGGGGCAGCGACATCGTGGCCGCGCTGAAAAAGGTGGCTGTGGCCAACGCTGCGTTTGTGTCGCGCGGCGACAAAAGCGGTACCCACGCCGCTGAGCTGCGCTTCTGGAAAATGACCGACACCGATGCCCACAAGGGCACCGGCTACAAAGACTGCGGCTGCGGCATGGGCCCCGCGCTCAACATCGCCGCGGGCAGCGGTGCTTACGCGCTGGCCGACCGGGGCACCTGGCTCAACTTCAAAAACCGCGCCGATCTGGCCGTGCTGGTGGAGGGCGACAAACGCCTGTTCAACCCCTACGGCGTGATGCTGGTCAGCGCCGCCAAACACCCCCAGGTGAAAACCGCCGAGGGCCAGAAGTTTGTGGACTGGGTGACATCCAGCGCAGGCCAGCAAAGCATTGCCAGCTACAAAATTGGTGGCGAGCAGCTGTTCTTCCCCAGCGCGGGCAAGTGAGCCACCCCTGGTCACCGAACCAACGCCACCCCTTTGATTTGCGCGAACACGCGCACACCGGGCGCCAGCCCCAGCCGGTTGGCTGAATAGCGGCTGATGCGCGACAGCACCCTTGCCCCGCCCGGGGCACTGCCCAGTTGCAAGCCCACCAGGGCTTGGGCCGTGCCATCGGGTTGCACGTCGGTCACGGTGGCGGGCAGCACGTTGAGCACGCTGCTGCGCGAGGGCGCGTCCAGCGACAGGCTCACGTCACGCGCCTGAATGCGCACCCGCACCCGGGTGTGTTCGGGCAAGGGCTGTGCGCGGGTTTGGGGCAGCAGCAGCTGGCCGCCTTCAAAGGCAAGGGCGCACATGCCCAGTTCGGCATCTGGCCCGCAGGTGCGGGCTTCGATCAGGGTGCTGGCCTGATCGCCATACGCCAGGGGCAGGTCGGTGCGGGTCAGCAGCTCGGCCACCGGGCCTTGGGCCAGCACCCGGCCCTGGTCCAGCAGCACCAGGTGGTCGGCCAGGCGCACCACTTCTTCGATGGCGTGGGTGACGTAGACCACCGGTATGTCCAGCGTCTCGTGCAACTGCTCCAGCCACGGCAGGATGTCGGCCTTGCGGGCCGCATCGAGCGCGGCCAGGGGTTCGTCCATCAGCAGCACTTGGGGGCTGGTGACCAGGGCGCGGGCCATTGCCACGCGCTGGCGCTCGCCGCCCGACAGCTCGTGCGGCATGCGGTCCAGCAGGGGGCGAATGCCCAGCAAGTCCAGGGCGTGGTCCCAGCCGTGGCGGCGCTGGGCGGCGGGTGTGCGGTCAAACCCGTAGCGGATGTTGCGCGCCACGTTCAGGTGGGCAAACAGGCTGGCCTCTTGAAACACACAGCCCAGCGGGCGACGGTGCACGGGGGTGAAGTGGCGGGTGGCGCTGTCTTGCCACACCTCACCCGCCACGCTGATGCGGCCCTGCGCCTGGGGCTCCAGCCCGGCCAGCACGCGCAGGCAGGTGGTTTTGCCCGAGCCCGAAGGGCCAAACAGCACGGTCACGCCCCGGCCGGGCAGGGCCAGGTCCACGTCCAGCTGAAAGCCGGCCCGCGCCAGGCGGGCTTGCAGGTGCAGGTTGTTCATGCCCGGCCCCTTTGGCCTCTTTGGCTGCGTTGGCTGTACAGGTGCAGCGCCAGCAGGCACACGAACGAAAAGCCCAGCATCACGGCGGCCAGGCGGTGGGCGTCGCTGTATTCCAGGGCCTCGACGTGGTCGTAAATTTGCACCGACACCACGCGGGTCACGCCCGGGATGTTGCCGCCCACCATCAGCACCACGCCAAACTCGCCCACGGTGTGGGCAAAAGCCATGATGGCCCCGGTGACCAAGCCCGATTTGCACAGCGGCAGCACCACGCTGAAAAACGTGTCAAAAGGCGAGGCGCGCAGGGTGGCCGCCACCTCCAGCGGGCGCTCGCCCAGGGCCTCGAAAGCGTTTTGCAGCGGTTGCACCATGAAGGGCAGCGAATACAGCACCGACGCCACCACCAGCCCGGCGAAGGTGAACGGCAGCGTGCCCAGCCCCCAGGCCTGTGTGAGCTGCCCTGCCGGGCCGTGTGGCCCCATCAGCACCAGCAAATAAAACCCCAGCACCGACGGCGGCAGGACGATGGGCAGGGCCACCAGCGCCGCCAGCGGGGGTTTGAGCCAAGAGCGGGTGCGTGCCAGCCACCAGGCCAGGGGCGTGCCCACCAGCGCCAGGATGGCGGTGGTGAGCGCCGCCACCTGGGCGGTGAGCCACAGGGCTTGCAGGTCTGACGGGGTGAGGAATGCCATGGGGTTCAAGTGTTCACAGAGCGTAACCGTGAGAGCGGATCAGGTCTTTGATGCTGGGGCTTTGCAGCAGTGTCACCAGCGCCTGGGCCGCGGCGTTGGGGGTGGCTTTTTTCAGCAGCACCGCGTCTTGCCGAATGGGGCTGTAGAGGTGCTGCGGCACCACCCACACCGAGCCGCTTTTCAGCTTGCCGCCTTCCAGCACTTGTGACAGGGCCACAAAGCCCACGTCGGCGTTGCCCGTGGCGGCAAACGCAAAGGCTTGGCCAATGCTTTCGCCTTGCACCAGCTTGGGGGCCAGGGCGGCCATCAACCCCAGTTGGCCCATGGCTTGCACCGCCGCCGCGCCGTAGGGGGCGACCTTGGGGCTGGCCAGGGCCACTTTGCCCAGGTTGGCGGCTTTGAGCACCAGGCCTTGGTCGTCCACCCGGCCCACTTGGGCCGACCACAGCACCAGCTTGCCGGTGGCGTAGGTGAAGCGGCTGCCCGGCTGTGCCAGGCCTTCGGCTTCCAGCTTGGCGGGGGTGGCGGTGTCGGCGGCCAGCAGCAGGTCGAACGGGGCCCCGTTTTTGATTTGGGCGTACAGCTTGCCGGTGGCCCCCAGCGTCACGTTCAGGGTGTGGCCCGTGGTTTTTTCCAGCACGGCGGCAATGGCTTTGATGGGCTCGGCAAAGTTGGCGGCCACTGCCACCTGGGCCTCGGCGGCGTGCACGCTGCCGTGGACGGCCAGGGCCAACCAAACGGTGGTCAGTGCGGTGCGGGGTGGGTGCATTTCGATGCGTGTCGACGGCAGCACTTTTGCTTTGTGATGGTTTTGATAGACATATTGTCGGATGAATGGCAGGCGTGTTTGCTGGCAAGGCGCCGCCCGGTCTGCATGAAACAATCGCGGCATGAGCACCCCCACGCCAACCGTTTTGAACGAAGCCCCCATGCCTTGGGTCCACGCCGTTATCTTTGATTCAGATGGCACCCTGGTGGACAGCGAGGTGCCGGGCCTGGACGCCCTGCACGGGTTTTGCTTGCGCCAGGGGCTGAACCTGTCGCGCGAGCTGGCCCACCGCCAGTTTCGCGGGGTGAGCTTGCAGGTGTGCATGGCGTGGGTGGCCGCGCAACTTGATGCCCCGGTGGGCGGGGTGCCCACGCCCGAACGCGTGTCGGCCCTCACCGCCGGTGCCCGGGCCGCCATGAACGAGCGGTTTCACCAGGGGCTGAGCGCCATGCCGGGCGCTGACGACCTGTTGGCCCAACTGGCGCGATCGGCCCTGCCGTTTTGTGTGGGCACCAATGGCCCGCGCCAGAAGGTGGAGCTGGCCTTGTCGCTGGCAGGCTTGCGCCGCCACTTTGCCGACGAGCACCTGTTTTCAGCCTACGAGGTGGGCTCGTTCAAACCCGAGCCCGGCCTGTTTTTGCACGCCGCTGCGGCCCTGGGTGTGCCAGCGGCCCACTGCGCTGTGGTGGAAGACAGCCTGCCCGGCGTGCAGGCAGGGCTGGCAGCGGGCATGCAAGTGTTTTGCTTGCACCCCCGCGAGGGCATGCCCCCCGAGCTGGTCCAGCGGGTGGTGTTCATCGCTCACCTGGCGGAGCTGGCGCGCTGGCTGCCTGTCACCGCCCCCAGGTTGGAAAGCCACGCGAAAGGGTGCCCGCTCGGCGCCGCCACATCGGGCGTCAGCCGGTAGCTGGCGGCTCCCGGTGGCCCGTCGGCCTGCACCAGTGCGCCGTTGCGCGGCAGGCGCAGTTGCTGCCCTGCGTGCACAAAAAAGTCTTCAGCGCAGCCGGGCAGGGTGACCCAGAGGCGGCCCTGGCACACGGTCAGGGTTGTGCTTTCGCTGGTGTTGACAACCCGCGCCTGGCCTGCGGCCAAACGGGTGAAGGGAGTGGGGGGCAAAGTGGGCTGCAGAAACTGTGGCATGGGGCCTCCGGTGGGTGAAATCGCTTGGGTTTCACTGTGGCCTGCATGCCGCCTGGGCGCCAGACACAGGGGTGGCCTGTGCTGTGCCGGGCAACCGGGCACAGGCGCCTTCTGTACTGGTGGTTTTGACCGCCAACTGTGCACCCTTGCCACACAGATGACGCGGCTTCCCCGCCCGCGATGGTTGCAAAATCGCCAGACCATGGACCCGTTGCCTCTCTCCCCCGAGCCTTGCCCCACTGCCACAACGCTGTGTGCCATGCCAGGGCGTGCGCCTGCCCTGTACGTTCAGTTGGCGCAGCGCATGGCGGCGCTGGTGCAAAGCGGGGCGTTCAAGCCGGGGCAACGCCTGCCTTCGGTGCGGGACATGGCCTTGCAGGCGGGCGTGTCCATGTCCACCGCAGTGCAAGCGTTCCGCTGGCTGGAAGAGCGTGGTTTGGCCCAGGCACGGCCCAAGGCGGGCTACTTTGTGCCCCCGCGCCGCAGAACCTTGCCATTGCCTTCTGTCAGCCGCCCCCCCAAGCGCAGCCTGCCTGTGGAGCGGGAAAGCCGTTCGGGCCAGATGTTTGCCCAGCAAACACAGGGCAAGGGCATCAGTTTTGGCGGGGCGTTTCCCAAGGACCAAAGTTTTTTTCAGGATGACCGCATCCGCGTTGCACTCAGCCGGGCCACCCGCGTGCACCGGCACGCCTTGGTGGAGTACGACGTGTCGGCGGGCACTTTGGACCTGCGCCAGGCCGTGGCCCGACGCGCCTTGCACCTGGGGTGCAACTTGGAGGCCGACAACATCGTCATCACCGCCAGCTGTACCCATGCGGTCAGCCTGTGCTTGCAGGCCGTTACCCGCCCGGGCGACGTGGTGGCGCTGGAGTCTCCCACCTATTTTGGATTTCTGGACCTGCTGGAGTCTTTGGGGCTGCGTGCGTTGGAGATTCCCACCCACCCGCGCACCGGGTTGTCGTTGCCTGCCTTGCAGCTGGCCTTGGATACCCAACCCGTCAAAGCGCTGCTGGCGGTGCCCACGCTGTCCAACCCCATGGGCGCGGTCATGCCATTGGCAGCCAAGCGGGCTTTGGTGGCCCTGTTGTCCGCGCGCGGCATACCTTTGATTGAGGACGTGGTGTTCAATGACCTGTTGGCCTCCGATGAGCGTCGCAAAGCCGCCAAGGGTTTTGACCTAGACGGGGGGGTGATGGTGTGTGGCTCATTCACCAAAACGCTGGCACCTGGCGTGCGCCTGGGATGGGTGGATGCCGGCCGGTGGCGTGACCGGGTTGCCACGCTCAAACGCGTGCACGGCGGTGCCACCAATGCCGTGCTGGAACACGCCCTGGCCGACCTGCTGACCCAAGGGGGCTACGAGGCTCGCCTGCGCCGCTTGAGTGAAAACATGAAGCAGCGGCTGGACGAAGCCCGCCGCCTGATTGCGGCGCATTTTCCGCGGGGAACCCGTGTCAGCAACCCGCCCGCGGGCTACACCCTGTGGGTGGAGTTGCCACCCGAGCACGATGCCATGGCCCTGTTCGAGCGGTGCACGGCTGAGGGCATTTCATTCGGTCCTGGCGCGCTGTTCACCGCCACCGACCGCTTCAATGCCTGCCTGCGGCTGAGTTTTGCTGCGGCCTGGACTGACGCGGAGCAACAAGCCTTGAGGCGCATGGGGCAGTTGGCCCACGTGGCTGTGCCGCCTGTGGTGCTCAGTGCTTGAACCACCGCTGCGCCTGGGGCGGGCAGGGTGTGAAATTTTCTTCATATCAGGCGTGTTGCATCGATAGCCAAAATGCAACAACTGTCAGCCACTTGTGCCGCTGGAGTGTGTCAATCTGCACCCGGTGTGGCACACATCAAGCCTGTTGAAATGCGAGGGGATGGGAAAAAAACTATGTGAATCATCAATCTGTGATTTTTTGAAAAAGGTGGCACGGAGTTTGTGCCATGGAGTGGGCCTTCGACAGGCAACCCCTTCGATCAACCGCTACTTTTGAAAAAATCACAGGAGATACGCATGATTTACGCAGCCCCAGGTGCCGCAGGTGCCAAGCACGTTTACAAAGCCCAATACAACAACTTCATTGGCGGCCAGTGGGTGGCGCCGGTCAAGGGCCAGTACTTTGACGTCATCACCCCCGTCAACGGCCAGGTCTACACGCAGGCTGCCCGCTCCACCGCCGAAGACATCGAGCTGGCGCTGGACGCGGCCCACGCCGCCGCCGACAAGTGGGGCAAGACCGATGCCGCCACACGCAGCAACATCCTGCTGAAAATTGCCGACC
>CAYFFJ010000051.1:7112-19926 GCA_964342395.1 uncultured Hydrogenophaga sp. | reverse complement strand
TACTCAGCAGATAATTTCTGAAACCGCCTCACACACAGAAATCCTGACACTCCCGGCGGTGCGACTGGATTGGCTGAATTCATTGAACCGGTTTATTTCGTCCAGCTTGAGAATGCCAGGATAGGTGCTTGTCTGTATCACGTTAGAGCTTTTCACGATGAAAGAGATTGGCAAGCATGCAAGGTGACGTTAAAGACCTGACCCTGACACGGCTGCGTATGGCGTACCAACGAGTCATGCTCTCAACAGTTTCCAGCCTGCTGGTGTCATTGCTGGTGGTGGTCGCTTTGTGGCAGGTCGTTGCCCAGCAGGGGCTGCTGGCCTGGCTTTTGGTACTGTGGTCGATCCTGGGGGTTCGCTACCTGTTCGCCCGCCGCTTTCTGAAGCTGGACCAAAGCACCCGCGCCGAGCCGAAGCAATGGATCGCTGGTTCTGTGATCGGGGCTGCTGCCACGGGGTTGTGCTGGGGGCTCACTGTCTTTTGCTTCCCGGAGTCGCCTCGTGATCAAACCACCCTTCTGCTGGTCTTCGTGATAGCGGGGGTCAGCGCATTTGCCAGCGCGACCATGGCATCAATTCCGCAGGCATCCAGCGCATTCATGCTGTTCTGTTTGCTGCCAGTTGCTCTGTGGTTATTTCTATTTGACCAGCCCATCATGGCTTTGATCGCGTTGGTTTATCTGGGGCTGATGCTGTTGCTGTCGCGCCAAGTCCATGATGCCGTGCGCTCTTACGTAGCGTCAAACCTTCAGAACAAGGAATTGACATTGGCGGATCAGGAGCGCGAAGCGCGT
Organism: uncultured Hydrogenophaga sp.; assembly: GCA_964342395.1. Lineage (GTDB taxonomy): Bacteria > Pseudomonadota > Gammaproteobacteria > Burkholderiales > Burkholderiaceae_C > UBA2334. The sequence continues at coordinate 19,132 of CAYFFJ010000051.1, read as the reverse complement.
TACCTTGCCCAAAACAAGCTGCTGCATTCTGTGATGGAGAGTGCATCCGACGTGGGCGTTTGGGTGCTTGACCGAGACTGCCGCTACCTGCTGTTCAATGCTGTACACAGCCAAAGTTCAAAAAAACTGAGGGGGGTAGACATCGCCATCGGGATGAGCGCGGCCGATATTGTCGAACGCGCGGAATTCAGGGAGTTTTTCCGACGTGGATTCGAACCGGTGCTGGCGGGTCAAAGTCTCTCTGTTGAGACGACGGAAGAAGTTGTGCAGGACGGCGCTACGACCTGCGAATACCATGAGCACCACGGCTCGCCCATTGGCAATGAGAACGGTGAAATCGTCGGGCTGACGGTCTTTTCGCGCAACATCACCGAGCGCAAGCGCATGGAACTTGAGCTGCAGGACTCGCGCAACTTTCTCAGCAAGGTCATCAATTCCATCTCGGACCCCATCTCCGTCAAGGACAGTGAGCATCGCTGGATACTGCTCAACGACACCTTTTGCACCTTGCTCGGCCACCCTCGTGAAGCATTGCTTGGGAAGACGAACTGCGATTTCTTGTCCAAAGAGCAAGCGGATGTGTTCTGGAAAGAAGACGATTTGGTGTTCAAGTCCTGTCAAGTCAAGGGCAATGAGGACGCGTTCACCGGAGCAGATGGCCATAAGCGTTATCTGCTGACCCAAAAATCCCCTTTTACGTTCAGCGATGGGCAGCGGTATGTTGTTGCCATCAGTCGTGACATCACCGAGCGCAAACGCCTGCAGAATGAGCTGGTAGAGCGTGAGCGCGAGCTGCGTGCGCTGGCCGAGTCTTCACCGGGCATGATGGGGGCGTTCTATTCGCGTCCGGACGGTTCGATATGCATGCCCTATGTCTCTCGGAAAATCGAAGAATTGTTTGGCTTGCTGCCCCAAGACGTGGTGAACGACGCAACGCCGCTCTTGGCGGCGACCCACCCAGACGACGCCCAAAGAGTGGTGGATTCGATTGCGCAATCAGCGCGCAGCATGACGACTTGGCACGAGGAGTACCGGATCATTCACCCCACGCGCGGTGAGCGCTGGATGGAGTCCAACACCCATCCGGCACCACATTCGGATGGCGGCATCATCTGGTACGGCTATGTGCATGACATCACCGAGCGCAAGCGGGCACAGCAGCAGCTGGAACTGCTAGACCGCGCCATCAATATGTCAGCAGATAGCATTTTCATGCTTGACGACAAGCTTCGCTTCAACTATGTGAATGAAACGGCTTGCCGTGCCCTGGGTTATAGCCGCGAAGAGCTGATGACCATGGGGCCTTGCGACATTGACTCTGACATGCCGAGGGAAATGATATTGGAAATAGTGAGCGAGTCCCGGCTGGGCGTGGTGAACACCATTGAGACGCGTCACCGGACCAAAGACGGTCGCACCTATCCGGTAGAAATCTCCGGTGTGCAGTTTGAAGAGGGCAGGGGGAGATTCGCCCTGACAGTGGCGCGTGACATCACCGAGCGCAAGAAAACAGAGTGCGAATTGCGGGAAAACCTGGACCAAATCACTGCGCTCAATCGAACGCTGGAAGAAACAGCCCGCGACATGGAGCAACAGTCTGCAACACTGAAGGCCTCCAGGGAGCAACTTCAGCGAACCGAAGCCTGGTACCGCAGCATTCTGCAATCAGCACCTGATGGCATGTTGTTGGTGAACGAACAAGGCACCATTACGCTGGTGAACGCGCAGCTTTGCCGGATGTTTGGTTATGCAGATGACGAACTGATGGGCCAGTCGATTGAAATGTTGGTGCCACCGGAGGCGCGTGGTGAGCACGCGACGCATCGCAGTGGGTTTATCCATGGGCCTTCGAAGGGTAGAAAGATGGGGGGGGACGCGACCAAGCTGAGCGGCCGTCGCAAAGATGGCAGTGAATTTTTCGTGGACATTTCCCTGTCCCGTCCGCCCAACATCGATGCCAGCGCAGGGGCGATTTGTGCAGCCATACGCGATGTCACTGAGCAGCGGCGCCTGGAAACCGCGCTGACCGAGCGCGAGCATGAGTTGCGCACCCTGATCGACAACACCCCAGACACCATTGCCCGTTACAACCGCGATTGTGTCCGTATCTTTGCCAATCAGGCCCTGGCCAATGGCATCGAAGGTGGCTTGGGTGTGGCACTGGGCAAGACCCCCACCGAGGTTCCTGGTGGAGAGCAATCCAAGATCTACGAGGACAAATTGCGCGAGGTCCTCGCAACCGGCGTCAACGCAGAATTCGAGTTGGTCTGGCATGACAAGAGTGGGCAGGAAGTCTGCAGCCATATCCGCCTCACGGCGGAGTTTGATGCCAACGGCACTGCGGTCACCGTGTTGGCGGTCGGCCGTGACATCTCCGAGCTGAACAATTTCCGCCAGAAGATTCATCAGATGGCGTTCTATGACAGTCTGACCGCGTTGCCAAACCGCGCCCTGTTCAATGATCGCCTGCGCCAGGTGCTTCACGATGCAGAATGGCACGGCCAACTGGCTGGAGTGATGCTGTTGGATCTGGACCGCTTCAAGACCATCAACGACTCGCTGGGTCACCCCGCCGGCGACGCCCTGTTGCGCGAAACTGCACTTCGACTGCCCTTGTGTGTGCGCAACTACGACACCGTGGCTCGCCTGGGTGGGGACGAGTTCGCCATTGTGTTGCCCGACATCCGCAGCGGCGATGATCTCGGGCGAGTGGCCAGCAAAATTCTGACTGCATTCAATGAACCGTTTTTTCTGGAGGGCAACGAAGTATTCGTGTCCACCAGCATTGGCATTGCGGTGTACCCCTGTGACGATACCGATCCGAACGAGCTGATCAAGCAGGCAGATTCAGCCATGTATTTCGCCAAGCGCTCCGGACGCAACAATTTCCGCTTTTATTCCAAAGACCTCACGGCCAGTGCGACCGAAAAATTGTTGCTGGAGTCGGAGTTGCGTCGTGCGCTGGAACGCGACGAACTGGAGTTGTATTACCAGCCCAAGGTTTTCTTGGGCGACAACATGCTGGTGGGCTCAGAAGCCTTGCTGCGCTGGAACCATCCGCAGTGTGGCATCGTGCCGCCGAACCAGTTCATCTCGATTGCCGAGGACAGCGGGCTGATTGTCGAAATTGGCCAGTGGGTACTGCGTGATGCTTGCCGCGCTGCCTGCGATTGGAACGGTGCGCAGAAGCCTTTGCATACGGTGGCCATCAACCTGTCTGCGCGCCAGTTCCAGTCCCACGACTTGGTTGGTACGGTGCGTAATATTCTCGAAGAAACCGGCTGCCAACCGCAGTGGATTGAATTGGAGATAACCGAGAGCTTGCTGCTTGACGAGCAGGGCCAAGTGCTGGAGATGCTGAAAAGCTTCAGCGCCATGGGTGTCACCATCGCCATCGACGATTTCGGCACAGGTTATTCATCGCTGAGCTACCTGGCACGCTTTCCGATCAACACCCTGAAAATTGACCGCTCGTTCATTGGCACTATCACCGCCGAGCATTTTCGTGGAGAGCTGGTGAAGGCGATTCTTTCCATTGCACGTTGCCTGGGGCAGGACGTGGTGGCCGAAGGGGTCGAGACGCTTGAACAGGCGGCCTTCCTGCAGACCCATGGTTGCCAGGTTGCACAGGGTTACCTCTACAGCAAGCCGGTGTCTAAGGCGGTGTTTGAGGCCATTAATTTTTCCAAGCAGCAGCGATACCCTTCGCAACGATGATTGCTTTTGAGGGGCTTTGTTGCACAAAGCGTGGCCAGGTTGCTGCCACCGGAGAGAGCGCCGGTGGGTAGATAGAAGACTAAAAACCCTGCTTTGAGGCCAAACCGGGCTCTGTCGTATGATGGTATTTGATTGTTTGCTATTAAATTAAATTCATAGCAAACTTTCTATATGCATTAAGCGGCAGACACCAGCGGCACTTGCAGCCCCGCCTTCAAACACCCCAGCGACACCGAGGTGCGAAAGCGCCGCACGTTGTCGTCGCCTGCCAGCAAGCGTTGGGTGAGCGCGTCGCAGTCGCTCATCGATGCGGGTTCGCAGCGGGGCGGTGCGGTCAGGGCGCTCGTTCTCCAGAAACACTTCCAGCCAGGATGGCCAGGTCGAAGCTGTCGATGGCTGGGGTGGCTGCGGTTGCGGACATGGCTGGCAGACTGAGTGAAAGATGCGTTTTGGCTGCGAATTCAGAGCCAAAAGCGCTGACGAGGCGAACTATATTTTCACGCCATGACGTTCTTGCACCGCTACCAACACTTCTTTCCCTTTCTCGCCGTGCTCGGCTCCGTCACGGCGCTGGGCGTGGGCACGTCGTGGGCCAAGCACGGGCTGTTTCCGCTGGTGGGGGCGCAGGGCACCACGGCGGTGCGGGTGGGTTTGTCGGCGTTGCTGCTGCTGGGGGTGTGGCGGCCCTGGCGCTGGCACCTGCGGGCGGGCGATGCGCGTGCCATCGCGCTGTATGGCGCGGCACTGGGGGGCATGAACCTGTTGTTCTACCTGTCTCTGCGCACGCTGCCCTTTGGGCTGGCGGTGGCGATTGAGTTTGCCGGGCCACTGGCCGTGGCGGTTTACGCCTCGCGCAGGGCGGTTGACTTTGTCTGGGTGCTGCTGGCGGTCACAGGGCTGGGCTTGCTGTTGCCGCTGGGCGCAGACAGTTTGAATGCCAGTGCGCTGGACCCCGTGGGCGTGGCCTACGCGCTGGGCGCGGCGCTGTTGTGGGCCACCTACATCGTGTTCGGCAAGCGCTTGGGGCACCTGCACGCGGGGCATGCCGTGTCGTTGGGGCTGCTGGTGGCCGCGGTGGTGGTGGTGCCCCTTGGCGTGGTGCATGCGGGCGCGGCGCTGCTGTCACCCGCCGTGCTGGGGGTGGGGCTGGCCGTGGCGGTGATGTCCAGCGCCATCCCCATGTCGTTGGAGATGATGGCGCTCAAGCGCCTGCCCAAAGCGGCCTTCGGCATCATGCTCAGCCTGGAGCCCGCCGTGGCCGCCCTGCTGGCCATGGCGCTGCTTGACGAGCACCTGAGCGTCCACCAGTGGCTGGCGATGGGTTTGATCGTTTCAGCCTCGATGGGGACGGCGATGACGGCGGGCGTTGACCGGCGCTGAAACAAGTTGCAAACGATCACATGGGGCCATCTGGCTTGAGCCTGCCCATGGCCTGCCGGTGCAGGTTGTCAAAGGCCAGGAGCAGGTTCAGGTGTTCGCTGGCGAGCTTGGGCACTGGGTCACGCCCACTGGGCTGGGTTCAAGCCGTAAAAAAGCTGCAACTGTTGGTACAGCGCCGGGTGTTGCTGGGCCAGGGTGAGGGGTTGCAGGAAAAACGTTTCGGTCACCACAGCAAAAAATTCTTCGGGCGCAGTGGCGCCGTAGGGGTCGATGAGGGTGGGTTCGCCCGCGTCGGTGAGCCAGCGCAGGTCTTCGTATTCGCGCTGAAACACGGCCGCCCAGCCGCGCTGGGATTGCCCTTGGCGCAGCACGGGCGCGCCGTTGGCGGGGCCGGTTTCCTGGTCGAGCTGGTGGGCGAATTCGTGCCACACCACGTTGTGGGCACTGGGGTCCAGCGCCATGCCGCCCCACACACCGGCTTGTGCCCCGGCCTGGGCATCGGGCCATGACAGCACCACCTGGCCGTGTTGCCACGATTCACCCAGGCGCACCTCGCGCCCCTGGCTGACCACGCCGCCGGGGTGGTGGCGTTCGGCTTTCACGACAAAGGGGCCGGGGTACACCAGCACCTGGCGCAGGCCCGGGTAGGGCGGGCCATTGCCGGGGCGTTCGAGCACCAGCAGGCAGGCCTGGGCGGCGATCAGCACGCGCATGTCGTCCGTCACGCGCAGGCCCTGGCAACCGATGAAAGGCACGTCGGCCACCAGCACTTGCACCAGGCCCTGCAGGCGCTTTTGCAAGGGCGGGGGCAAACGGTGGTACAGCGGGAAGCGCTGGCGCAGCAGCTTGCGCCAGGCAGACGGGAAAGGGCGCTGGTGCAAGCGCCGGTGCCGCCAGCGCACCCAGGCGGGGTACAGCGCCAGTGCCGCTGCCAGGGTGAGCCCCAGCGCGGCAAACACCAGTTCAGGGGGCATGCAGGGCGGCCATGGCGGCGTCCAGCGTGTCGGTGGTCACGCCGGGTTGCAGGCTTTGGCCCAGGTCGGCCAGGGCAGCGCTGCCTTGTGCCTGCAGGGTGGCAATGGCCGCGCCGCAGGCTTTGGGTTGGTCAAAGCCGGTGCTTTGCAGCAGCAACTGGCCGCTGGCATCGGCCAGTTTGAAATAGAACAGGCCGTCTTTTTCGAGGTATTGCTTGAACGTGGCCAGGGCCGCTTTGGCGGTTTTTTCGGTTTTGGCCGGGGCAGCCCCTGCCGCCAGGTGGCGCAGGCCCACGGCGTGGCGCAGCTTTTGCGCGAATGGGGTGGCAATGGCGCGGGCTTTGGCGGCCCCCGCCAGCAGGATGCGCTCCACCTCTTCGGGGTGCGCCATGTAATGGTCGTAGGCCGCACGCATGGGGGCAATTTCGGCGTCCAGCCGTTCGAACAGCTGTTGCTTGGCTTCGCCCCAGGCGATGCCGTCGGCAAACGCCTGGCGCATGGCGGCGGTTTCTGGCGCGCTGGCAAAGGCCTGGTAGATCTGGAACAGGGCGCTGCCTTCGGTGCTTTTGGGCTCGCCGGGAGCGCGCGAGTCGGTCAGCAGGCCCATGACCAGTTTTTTCAGCTGGTCGCGCGGCACGAACAGCGGGATGGTGTTGTCGTAGCTCTTGCTCATCTTGCGGCCGTCCAGCCCGGGCAGGGTGGCCACGTTGTCGTCGATGGCGGCTTCGGGCAGGGTGAAGTGTTCGCCGTACAGGTGGTTGAAGCTGGCGGCCATGTCGCGCGCCATTTCAATGTGCTGGATCTGGTCGCGCCCCACGGGCACCTGGTGGGCGTTGAACATCAAAATGTCGGCCCCCATCAGCACGGGGTACATGAACAGGCCGGCGGTCACGCCGTCGTCGGGCTCGGTGCCGGTGGCGGTGTTTTTGTCCACGCTGGCTTTGTAGGCGTGGGCGCGGTTGAGCACGCCTTTGCCGGTGACGCAGGTCAGGAACCAGGTCAGCTCGGGGATTTCGGGCACGTCGGACTGGCGGTAAAACACCACGCGCTCGGGGTCCAGTCCGGCGGCCAGCCAGGTGGCGGCAATTTCCAGCGTGGAGCGCTGCACCCGCGCCGGGTCGCCGGTTTTGATGAGGGCGTGGTAGTCGGCCAGGAAGTAAAAGCTCTGCACCCCGGGCCGGGTGCTGGCTTGCACGGAAGGGCGCACGGCCCCCACGTAGTTGCCCAGGTGCGGAGTGCCAGAGGTGGTGATGCCGGTGAGAATGCGTTGAACAGTCATGGAGCTGAAAATATAAGAAAAATAGGCCTCTACCGCTTGATGGGTAAGGGTTTGTAGCTATTTAAAAAAGCAAGGTGCGCAGCGGAGTCAGCAGCAGTTCGATGGCGCCTGAGGTGACGGCCATCAGCGGCTGCAGCCACAGGCTGCCGACCACACCGGTGATGACCAACGCCATGACGATGAAAAACCCGTAGGGCTCGATGCGCGACACCGCCAGCGCCGCCCGCATGGGCAACAGGCCCACCAGAATGCGCCCGCCGTCCAGCGGGGGCAGGGGGAACAGGTTGAAGGCAAACATCACCAGGTTGGTGAGGATGCCGGCTTTGGCCATGCCCAGCCAGAAGCGCTCTTCCACGCCCGATGCCACCATGAGGTAGGCCGCCACCGTCCAGCCAATGGCTTGCACCAGATTGGCCCCAGGCCCGGCCAGGGCCACCCACACCATGTCGCGTTTGGGGTTGCGCAGGCGGCCGAAATTCACGGGCACCGGTTTGGCGTAGCCAAACAGAAACGCCCCCGAGGTGGCGAAATACAGCACCAGCGGCATGACGAGGGTGCCCACCGGGTCGACGTGTTTCAGGGGGTTGAGCGTGATGCGCCCCAGCATGTGAGCGGTGTTGTCGCCAAAGTGGCGGGCGGCGTAGCCGTGCGCGGCCTCGTGCAGGGTGATGGCAAACACCACCGGCAGGGCGTAGACGGCAACGGTCTGAATCAGTTGGGCAAAGTCCATGGGCGGCATTCTCCCAGACGCGTTGCCTTCCCCGTCGGCGGGTTCACGCCAGGCCGATGGCGGCCAGGGGCCCGGCGCCTTCGCGCAGCACCACGGGGTCGTCGCCCTTGTCCATGGGCGTGAGGTCCACCACCGTGGTGGGTGCCAGGGCGCAGGCCCCGGCGTCGATCACACCGGCCAGGTCGTGTTCGAAGCGCTCGCGGATGTCGTGCGGGTCGTTCAGCGCCTCGGTGTCGCCGGGCGGAATGAGGGTGGTGGCCAGCAGCGGGGCGCCGTGATGGGCCAGCAGTTCTTGCAAGGTGGTGTGTTCGGGCACCCGCAGGCCAATGGTTTTGCGCGAGGGGTGGCTGACGCGGCGTGGCACTTCTTTGCTGGCCTCCAGAATGAAGGTGTAGGCCCCTGGGGTGCCCAGTTTCAGCAGGCGGTACTGGCGGTTGTCCACGCGGGCGTAGCTGGCCAGCTCGCTCAGGTCGCGGCACAGCAGCGTCAGGTGGTGCTTGTCGTCCACCCCACGGATGCGGCGCAGCCGGTCGGCGGCGGCTTTGTCGTCGAGGTGGCACACCAGGGCGTAGCTGGAATCGGTGGGCACGGCCAGCACGCCGCCTTTGGCCAGCAGGGCCACGGCCTGTTTCAGCAGGCGGGGTTGGGGGTTGTCGGGGTGAACTTCAAAAAACTGGGACATGACCCGAATTGTCGGCCACCACAAGCGGAGGCGGGTGAAACCGGAGGTGGCTGGCAAAATGGGTGCACCCATGAACGCACCCGTACCCGCACCCGCTCCAGGCCCCGCATTCACGCCCGGCACAGGCCTGCCCCTGGCCGATCTGGTCGCCCACCTGGGCGGCCTGCTGTCGCCTCAGCTGTTCAAGGACTACGGCCCCAACGGCCTGCAGGTGGAAGGCCGTGCACAGGTGGCGCACCTGGTCACCGGCGTGACGGCCAGTTTGGCCTTCATTGAGGCGGCCGTGGCCGCCGGGGCCGATGCGGTGCTGGTGCACCACGGGCTGTTCTGGCGCGGGTACGAAGGGCGCATCACCGGCTGGCTGCACCGCCGCATCAAGGCCTTGATGGCCAACGACGTCAGCCTGCTGGCCTACCACCTGCCGCTGGACGCCCACCCCACCCTGGGCAACAACGCCCAACTGGCCCGCGTGCTGGGTTTTCAAATGGCCGAGGGCCCTGCCGGCCGTTTTGGTGAGCAGAACCTGGGGTTTTTGGGCACCGTTGCCGCTGGCGGGCCGGGCACCTTGGGTGCACTTGCCGCCCACGTGGGCCAGCGCCTGGACCGCGCCGTGACCTGTGTGGGCCCTGCGGACCAGCCCGTGGGCACGGTGGCTTGGTGCACGGGTGGGGCGCAGTCGTATTTCGAGGCCGCCATTGCCGCCGGGGCCAGCGTGTTCATCACCGGTGAAATTTCAGAGCCCCAGGCCCATCACGCCCGCGAATGCGGCGTGGCTTACCTGGCCTGCGGCCACCACGCCACCGAGCGCTACGGCGTGCAAGCGGTGGGCGAACACCTGGCACAGACCCTGGGGCTGCGCCACACCTTCATCAACATAGACAACCCCGCATGACCGCTTTGCCCCTTCTCATCACCCAGGGCGACCCGGCGGGCATTGGTCCCGAAATCATCGCCAAAGCCTTTCGCGATGCGCCCGAAGACATGGCCGGTTGCGTGGTAGCGGGCGATGTGGCCACCTTGCAGCGCGCCGCCCGCGTGGTGGGTGGCCTGCTGCCCCTGGCCGTGCTGGATGACCCCGCCGGTTTTGCCGCCGTGCCCCCGCGTTGCTTGGCCGTCTGGCAGGCGTGTGCGCCTTGCGCCCCCGATGCGTTGCCCGTGTTCGGGCAGGTCAGCGCTGTCGCAGGCCGGGCCGCGGCCGATTGCATCGCCGCCGCAGCCCGCTCCGCGCTGCGAGGGCAGGCGGCGGCCGTGGTGACGGCCCCCATCCACAAAGAAGCGTTCAGCGCGGCGGGTTTCAGCCATCCCGGCCACACCGAGTTTTTGCAGGCCCTGGCCGCCGGGCACCGGGGCTGTGCCGTGGCCGACTTGCCGGTGCGCATGATGCTGGCCAACCCCGAGCTGACAACCGTGCTGGTCAGCATCCACGTGTCGTTGCGCCAGGCGCTGGAGGCGGTCACGTTCGACAACGTGTTGCAAACGCTGCGCATTGTGCAGACCAGCCTGGGCCCCGGGCGGGGGTTGGGCGGGCGGCCTTTGCGCGTGGCGGTGGCGGGGTTGAACCCGCATGCCGGCGAAGGTGGCTTGTTTGGTCGCGAAGAAATCGACACCATCGCCCCGGCCATGGCCCAGGCGCGCAGCGAAGGCATGGACGTGTGGGGCCCCTTTGCGCCCGACACCGTGTTCATGCGCGCTCGCACGGGTGAATTTGACGCGGTGGTGGCCATGTACCACGACCAGGGGCTGATTCCCGTGAAATACCTGGGCGTGGAACACGGTGTGAACGTGACGCTGGGCCTGCCCTTTGTGCGCAGCAGCCCAGACCACGGCACCGCGTTTGACGTGGCGGGCACAGGGGGGGCCGACCCGTCCAGCCTGCTGGCGGCGGTGCGCTGGGCGCGCCGGGCAGCCCAGCGGTGCTGAGGCTTATTTCTTCAGGTTGTCGCGGATTTCGCGCAGCAACAAAATGTCTTCAGGGGTGGGCGCGGGTGCCTCGGGCGCGGTCGGTGCTGCGGGTTCTTCGCGTTTGAGGCGGTTGATTTGTTTGACCATCATGAAAATGATGAACGCCAAAATCAAAAAGTTGACGGCCACGGTGATGAAGTTGCCGTAGGCCAACACGGGCACACCGGCTTTTTTCAGCTCCACCAGCGTCATGCCGGTGCCTTCGGGCACCTTGCCCAGCACCACGAACATGCCTGAAAAATCGAGGTTGCCCACCACGCGGCCCACCACCGGCATGATCACGTCGTCCACCAGCGAGCCGACGATTTTGCCGAACGCGCCGCCAACGATCACGCCCACGGCCAGATCGACAACGTTGCCTTTGACGGCAAATTCCTTGAATTCTTTCAACATGCTCATGGGGTGCCCTGGTGGTTTGAATCATCGTACCGCATCAACCAAAGGGCCAGCGCGGCGGCTGGCACTGTCACCGGGGAGCACGACAAATGTCACGCTGCTGTGGGAAAAGTGCCCGGCAGCAGGATGTCTTGGGTGACGTTGTCGATGCGGGTGTGCCCGCAAAAGGCCATGCTCAGGTCCAGCTCTTTGTGGAGGATTTCAAGGGCTTTGCTCACCCCGGCCTCTCCCATGGCACCCAGGCCATACAGGAAGGGGCGGCCGATGTACACGCCCTTGGCGCCCAGGGCGCGGGCGCGCAGCACGTCCTGGCCGCTGCGGATGCCACCGTCCATGTGCACTTCAATGTGCTGGCCCACCTCGGCCACGATGCGTGGCAGGGCGTGGATGGAGCTTTCGGCACCGTCGAGCTGGCGGCCACCGTGGTTGCTGACGATCAAGGCATCGGCCCCGCTGTCCACCGCCAGGCGGGCATCGATGTTGTCTTGAATGCCTTTGAGGATGAGTTTGCCGCCCCAGCGCTTCTTGATCCACTCCACGTCACCCCAGTTCAGCGCGGGGTCAAACTGCTTGGCCGTCCATTCGCTCAAAGATCCCATGTTGTCCACGCCCTTGACGTGGCCCACGATATTGCCGAACCCGTGGCGGCGGGTGCCCAGCATGCCCAACCCCCAGCGGGGTTTGGTGGCCATGTTGAGGATGTTGGCCAGCGTGAGCTTCGGAGGGGCGGACAGGCCGTTTTTCAGGTCTTTGTGGCGTTGACCCAGGATTTGCAGGTCCAGCGTCAGCACCAGCGCGCTGCAACCGGCGGCCTTGGCGCGGTCGATCAGGCGTTCGATGAAGTCGCGGTCTTTCATCACGTACAGCTGGAACCACGACCTGCCGCTGGCCGGCGCGCTG
>CAYFFJ010000051.1:6719-7102 GCA_964342395.1 uncultured Hydrogenophaga sp. | reverse complement strand
CCAAAAGCCTTTGCCCGCGTGTTCGGCCACGTCTTCAATCGAGCAAATGCTCATGGTGGACAGGGTGAAGGGCACGCCAAACTTTTGGGCGGCCCGCGCGGCCTTGATTTCGCCGTCGGCGTGCTGCATGCCGGTCAGGCCGGTGGGGGCCAGGGCCACGGGCATGGCCACTTGCTGGCCGATCATTTGGGTGGCCGTGCTGCGGTTGTCCATGTTCACGGCCACGCGCTGGCGGAACTTGATTTTCTGGAAATCGCTTTCGTTGGCGCGGTAGGTGCTTTCCGTCCAGCTGCCTGAATCGGCGTAGTCGTAAAACATGCGGGGCACGCGCTTTTGCGCCAGCACGCGCAGGTCTTCAATGGTGGTGATCACGCTCATGGGTT
>CAYFFJ010000051.1:0-6709 GCA_964342395.1 uncultured Hydrogenophaga sp. | reverse complement strand
CATGGGTTGTCTCCGGTGTGGGGGCGAAAAGCTGGCGGGCATCGTAGCCCGCCCCCTGTGTCACCGGTTGTGAAAGCGCGTGGGCCGCTTGTGAAAAAAATTGTGGGTCAACTGCAGCTGACGCTGCCGCAACCACTCATGGTGGCCGGGCGCACCGTGCCGGGGTTGGGCAGCGTTTCGGTGGCGGTGTCGAACCCAACCTCTTTCAGGTGCAGGGCCAGGCCCGTGTCCATGCTGGCGGTGTGCTGGGGAAACCACTCGGCCAGCGCTTCGGCCAGGCGGCTGATGATGTGGTTGTCGCCGTCCAGGTAGTGGGTTTCCACGGCGCGCATGGTGTCCAGGATGGTGGCGTGGTGGCTCGCGTGGCAGTTGTCGGGGCTGAAGCCGGTGGCCAGCATCCAGCGCTCTTCCTGGGCGAAATGGGCCTCGGTGTGCGCCAGAAAGGCGCGGTACAGCGGCAGCTGGTCGCGCATGGGGGTGGCCAGCAGGGCGTTGAGCTGCGCCACAAACTCGTGGTGCGTGTCGTCCATGCGGCCGTTGCCGGTGTGCAGGCTGGGGGCCCAATCCAGGCCGGGGGTGGGGGCAAGTGTGGTGTCCATGGGGTGCAAGGGTAATGCCAGTGTGGGGTCGATGCTTTGACGCGGATCAACCGGGTAAGCTCGTGATTTTTGCACCACTGCCCACCAAAAAGGACAACACCCATGGCCCTGCTTGCATCTCCGTTTGCCGCTTCGCTCACTGCCTCGGTGCTGGCCGTTTCAGCGCTGCTGGCGGGCGCGGCCCACGCGGCCGGCCCGGTGAAAGTGGGGCTGCTCAGCACGCTGTCGGGCCCCGGCGCGGCGTTGGGGGTGGACATCCGCGATGGCTTCAACCTGGCGGTGAAGCATGCGGGTGGCAAATTGGGTGGTTTGCCTGCCGAGGTCATCGTGGCTGACGACCAGATGAGCCCTGACGCAGCCAAGCAAACGGCGGACCGCCTCCTCAAGCGCGACAAGGTCGATTTCATGACCGGCGTGGTGTTTTCCAACATCATGCTGGCGGTGGGCCAGCCCATTTTTGCCAGCAAAACCTTCTACATCAGCGCCAACGCCGGCCCCAGCCAGTACGCCGGTGCGCAGTGCAACCCCTATTTTTTCAACGTGGCCTGGCAGAACGACAACCTGCACGAGGCCGTGGGCAAGACCGTCACGGACAAAGGCTTCAAGAAAGCCGCCATCCTGGCGCCCAACTACCCCGCCGGCAAAGATGCCCTCACGGGTTTCAAGCGTTACTTCAAGGGCGAGGTGGTGCTGGAGGCCTACACCCCCCTGAACCAGCTCGACTACGGGGCCGAGTTGTCCAAAATGCGCGCCTCGGGCGCCGATGCGGTGTACATCTTTTTGCCTGGCGGCCTGGGCATCAATTTCATCAAGCAATTTGTGGGCGCGGGCCTGTCGAAACACATGACGCTGTTTGGCCCCGGCTTCTCGGCCGACGAAGACGTGATCCGCGCCGTGGGCGAGCCCATGCTGGGCCTGTTCAACACCTCGCAGTGGGCGCACGACATGGACAACGCCGCCAACAAGCGGTTTGTGGCCGATTTCCAGGCGACCTATGGCCGCTTGCCCACCCTTTATGCTTCCCAAGGCTACGATGCCGCCCGCCTGATGGACGCCGCCGTGCGAGACGTCAAAGGCAATCTGGCCGACAAGGCCGCCGTGCGCAAGGCGCTGGAAACGGCCAAGTTCGATTCGGTGCGCGGTGCTTTCAAGTTCAACACCAACCACTTTCCCATCCAGGACTACCACCTGCGCGTCATCACGAAAGACAGCCAGGGCCGTGTCACCAACCGCACGCTGGGCAAGGTGTTCCAGCACCACGCCGATGCCTATGCGGGCGATTGCAAGATGTCCGCACTCTGACCCGCGGGTGTGAAGGCATGAACGGCATCCTGGTGCTGGAGCAGTCGCTCAACGGACTGCAGTTTGGGCTCATGCTCTTCCTGCTGGCCGCTGGCCTCACGTTGGTGTTTGGCATCATGGACATGGTCAACCTGGCCCACGGCTCGCTCTACATGGTGGGGGCCTACCTGGTGGCCACCGTCACGGCGGCCAGTGGTTCGTTCTGGTGGGGCTTGAGCGTGGGCGTGGGGGCCACCGCCGCCGTGGGGGTGCTGCTGGAGCTGAGCCTGCTGCGCCGCTTCTACCAGCGCGACCACCTGTCGCAAGTGCTGGGCACCTTTGCCCTGCTGCTGATGGCCAACGAGGGGGTGCGCATGGTGTGGGGCTCGCAGCCCATTTCGCTCAACCCGCCCCCGGCGCTGGCCGGACCGGTGGAGCTGTTGCCGGGTTTGGGCTACCCGGCCTACCGCCTGTTCATCATTTGCGTGGGGCTGGTGGTGGCGCTGGGGCTTTACTTGCTGGTCACCCACACCCGGCTGGGCATGCAGGTGAGGGCAGGGGCTTCCAACCGCGAGATGGCGCTGGCCATGGGCGTGCCCGTGCGCCGCCTGTTCACCGGGGTGTTTGCGTTGGGCGCGGCCCTGTGTGCGCTGGCCGGTGGGCTGCTGGGGCCGCTGCTGGCGGTGCAGGTGGGCATGGGCGAGAGCATTCTGATCCTGGCCTTTGTGGTCATCGTCATCGGCGGCATTGGCTCCATGCGCGGCGCGTTCCTGGGCGCCATGCTGGTGGGGGTGGTGGACACCGCCGGGCGCACCCTGTTGCCGCTGGCACTGCACGCCACGCTGGGTGCCACCGCCGCCGACACCGTGGGGGCCGCCGTGGCCCCCATCCTCATTTACGCGTTGATGGCCGCCGTGCTGTTTTGGAAACCCCGTGGGCTTTTTCCTGCCCATGGCTGAGTGCGAAAGGCCGCGCTGGCGGAGATAATGGTGGTTACCATTGATGGTTATCTGCTGGAGGCGCACATGGACACCGCACGCATTTTTCAATCGGGCCGCAGCCAGGCGGTGCGTTTGCCCAAGGAATACCGTTTGGGCGGGGTGGAGGTGGGTGTTCGCCATTTTGGCAATGGCGTGCTGCTGCTGCCCTTGGACGACCCTTGGCAAACCCTGGAAGCGGGGCTGGCCGCTTTCGAGCCCGGTTTTGTGCTGACGCGCGAGCAGCCTGATACACAGACCCGGGCCGACATCCAGCCATGATCCTGCTCGACACCAACATCTGTATTTACATCATCAATACCAAGCCGCCTGCGGTGCTGACGCGGTTCAGCCAGTACCGGTTGGGCGACATTGGGGTGAGCAGCGTGGTGGCCGCCGAACTGGCATTTGGCGTGGCCAAGAGCGGCTCGGCACGCAACCGGCAGGCGCTGGAAATGTTTCTGGCCCCGTTGGAAATCGTGCCGTTCGATGCCGCTGCCACCTGGGTGTATGGCGATGTGCGTGCCGACCTGGAGCGCCGGGGCACCCCCATCGGCGCACTGGACACCATGATTGCCGCGCACGCGCTCTGCCTGAAATCGGTGCTGGTGACCAACAACACCCGCGAATTTGCCAAAGTACCTGGCCTGTTGCTCGACAACTGGGTGTCTGACCCGATTTGAGGGGGCATGCATGTGCCACCGCATTGTGTGAACGCCTACCCGCCCATGGCTGATTTGCCCTCCTCCTCCGGCCCCGTCCCATCCAGCCCGCTGGACCACCCTTTGCATGCGCGCTGGGGTGGGGCTTTGCTGCTGGTGTTGCTGCTGTTGCCGCCCACGCTCCAGGCGCTGGGGCAAGATTTTTACGTGGGCATGGCCAGCCGCGTGCTGATTTTTGCGCTGGCCGCCACCAGCCTGAATCTGATTTTGGGTTTTGGCGGCATGGTCAGCTTCGGCCACGCCGCGTTTGTGGGTATGGGCGCTTACACGGCGGGCATTGCCATGAACGCGGGCTGGCTGTCTGCGTGGGCCACCTGGCCGCTGGCCTTTGCCGTGGGCGGGGTGCTGGCGCTGGGGGTGGGTGCCATCAGCCTGCGCACGCAGGGCGTGTGCTTCATCATGATCACGCTGGCCTTTGCCCAGATGCTGTACCACCTGATGGTGTCGCTCAAGGCCTACGGCGGCGACGACGGCCTGCCGCTGCCCGCCCGAGCCACCGTGGGGCTGGGTGTCGACTTGGGCCAGGATGCGCACTTCTATTACGCCGTGCTGGCCGTGTTTGTGCTGGCATTTTTGGGCGTGCACCGGCTGGTGAACGCCCGCTTCGGCCATGTGTTGCAAGCCAGCCGCGACAACGCCACCCGCATGCAGGCGCTGGGCTACGCGGTGCACCGTTTTCAGCTGGCGGCGTTCGCGCTGGCCGGTGCGCTGGCGGGCTTGGCCGGCGCGCTGCTGGCCAACCAGGGCGGGTTTGTCAGCCCGTCTTTGATGCAGTGGAGCCAGTCGGGCATGTTGATGGTCATGGTCATTCTGGGCGGTGTGGGCCGCCTGTACGGCGGACTGGCCGGGGCCGTGCTGTTCCTGGTGGCCGAAGAGGTGCTGGCGGCCTACACCATCCACTGGCAGTTGGGCCTGGGCGCGGTGCTGCTGGCCGTGGTGCTGCGCGCCCCCAACGGGCTGCTGAGTTTGGTGGGAGGCAAGAAATAATGAACAAATTGGCATCTAGCGCTTGTCTGTATTGCTTTTCAAGCTATTGTTTTTTGCATGGTGGAGAAGGCTTGTGAGCCACCCCGCCTTGCTGCAAACCCACGACCTGGTGATGCGCTTTGGCGGCCTGTGCGCCACCGACCACGCCAGCCTGTCGGTCACGGCGGGCGAGGTGCACGCCCTCATTGGCCCCAACGGCGCGGGCAAAACCACGCTCATCCACCAGCTGTCGGGTGCGTGGGCGCCCACGTCGGGCCGCATCGTGTTCGACGGGGTGGACGTGACGGCACAGCCCATGCCCCGCCGTGCCCTGGCAGGGCTGGTGCGCAGTTACCAGGTCACCAGCGTGTTCCCCAAGCTCAGTGTGCTCGACAACCTGGCCTTGGCCGTGTTGGCCCACACCGCCAGCCCCTGGCGCTTCTGGGCCCCGGCCCGGCGCGATGCCGAGCGTTACGCCCAAGCCGCCGAGGTGGCGGCCCGCGTGGGCCTGGGGGCCGTGCTGCACACGCCCGCCGGTGCCCTGTCGCACGGCGAGCAGCGGCAGCTGGAGGTGGGCCTGGCGCTGGCGTTGCGGCCCAAGCTGCTGTTGCTCGACGAGCCGCTGGCGGGCATGGGCCCTGAAGAGGGCGAACGCATGGTGGCCCTGCTGCAAGACCTGCGCGGCGAGGCCACGCTGCTGCTGGTCGAGCACGACATGGACGCCGTGTTCCGCCTGGCCGACCGCATTTCCGTGCTGGTGGGCGGGCGCCTCATTGCCACCGGCACGCCCGACGCCATCCGCGCCAATGCCGAGGTGCAACGCGCCTACCTGGGTGAGGTGCACGCGGCATGAGCGCCCTGTTGGAAGTGAGCCGCCTGGAAGCCGCCTACGGCCCCAGCCAGGTGCTGTTTGGCGTGAACATGGCCATACAGCCCGGTGAAGTGGTCACCCTGCTGGGCCGCAACGGCATGGGCAAAACCACCACCGTGCGCTGCATCCTGGGACTGACGCCACCCAAGGCGGGCAGCGTGCGGTTTCTGGGCGAGCGCCTCGACGGCCTGGCCCCCGACCGCATCGCCCGCATGGGCCTGGCCGTGGTGCCCGAGGGGCGGCAGATTTTCCCCAACCTCTCCGTGCGCGAAAACCTGCTGGCCTTTGCCGCCAACCGGCGCAGCAGCAGCAACCCCTGGACGCTGGAGCGCGTGCACCACCTGTTCCCCCGCCTGGCCGAGCGCGCCCGCCACATGGGCAACCAGCTCTCGGGCGGCGAACAGCAGATGCTGGCCATTGGCCGCGCCCTCATGACCAACCCGCACCTGCTGATACTGGACGAGGCCACCGAAGGCCTGGCCCCGCTGGTGCGCGAAGATATCTGGCGCTGCCTGGACGCGCTGCGCGCCCAGGGGCAGACCATTCTGGTCATCGACAAATACCTCCAGCGCCTCATCCCGCTGGCCGACCGCCACACCGTGCTGGAAAAAGGCCGCGTGGCCTGGCATGGCGACTCGGCCCAACTCGCCGCCGACCCGTCGCTGTGGCAGCGTTACCTGGGGGTTTGACCCCGCCAGGCGGTTGGGTTCACATCAAACAGCCAAGCGTTGGCGGTGCCGTGCCAGCTGCACACGCACCTGTTCAGGTGCAGTGCCGCCCAGGGTGTTGCGGGCGTTCAGGCTGCCTTCCAGGCTCAGGCACTCGAACACATCGGCGCCAATGGCCGGGTGGAAGGCCTGCAGCTCGGCCAGGCTCAGCTCGCTCAGGTCCACGCCTTTGGCTTGCGCGGTTTTCACGGCATGGGCCACGGCCTCGTGTGCGTCGCGAAAGGGCAGGCCCTTCTTCACCATGTAGTCGGCCAGGTCGGTGGCGGTGGCGTAGCCCTTTTGGGCGGCGGCACGCATGGGCGCAGCGTTGACGGTGATGCCGCCTTCTTTCACACCGGTCTCCGCATTCAACTGGCCGCCGATCATTTCGGCAAAGATGCGCAGCGTGTCTTTGAGCGTGTCCACGGTGTCGAACAGCGGCTCTTTGTCTTCCTGGTTGTCTTTGTTGTAGGCCAGGGGCTGGCCCTTCATCAGGGTGATGAGACCCATCAAATGGCCCACCACGCGGCCGGTTTTGCCCCGTGCCAGCTCGGGCACGTCGGGGGTTTTCTTCTGCGGCATGATG
>CAYFFJ010000050.1:0-20224 GCA_964342395.1 uncultured Hydrogenophaga sp. | reverse complement strand
TGGAAGTTGCAGCGGTCGGTCACGCTGATGCGCAAATCGCGCAGCGGGCGGCCCAGGCCGTCGGCCAGCAGGCCGGTGGCGGCAATGGGCCGGGGTGGCAGGGTGGCCACCCTGCCTTGGGTGCGGTGGTCGACCAGGGGAATGACGCGTTCAGACATGAGGCCTGATTATCGGCCCGGCCCCTGCTGCGAGCTTTGTGCCAGCCCTTGGGGCAATGGGGGTTTGGGTGGCAGCCGTGGCTGTGGTTTAATTTCAATAGTTGTTGAATTGTTGAAATAAAAGGAGCCCCATGAAACGCTTTCACGTTCACCTGCATGTGTCCGACCTGGCCGCCAGCCAAGCGTTCTACAGCAAGCTGTTTGCCAGCGAGCCCGCCCGTGTGGAGGCCGACTATGCCAAATGGATGTTGACCGACCCGCCGGTGAACTTTGCCATTTCCACCCGGGGTGCGCAGCCAGGGGTGGACCACTTCGGCATTCAAGTGGACAACGCCGACGACCTGGCCACGCTCAAGGCACAAGCCCAGGCGGCCGACATGGCCCTGTTGGACGAAGGCGAAACCACCTGTTGCTACGCCCGCAGCGACAAATACTGGGTGACCGACCCCCAGGGCGTGGCGTGGGAGCAGTTCCACACGCTGGGCGACATCCCCACGTTCCATGCGGGCAATGCTGAACCCCAGCAGGCTGCCGCTCAGGCCTGCTGTGCCCCCTCCGTGGCCAGCCCCGCAGGGGGCGGCTGTTGCGCCCCCGCCGCCACCGGCTCCCGCTGCTGCTGAGGGCCGCCATGACCCACACCGACGTGGTGAAAGCCCTGGCCGCCCTGGCGCACGACGCCCGGCTGGCCGTGTTCAAGCGGCTGGTGCAGGCCGGGCCCGAGGGGCTGGCGGCGGGTGTGCTGGCCGAGCAGTTGGCCCTGGCGCCTTCGGCCCTGTCGTTTCACCTGAAAGAACTCACCCAATCGGGCTTGCTGCTGCAACGGCCCGATGGCCGCAAGCTGATGTACAGCGCCCGTTTCGACACCATGAACGCGCTGATTGGCCACCTGACCGAAAACTGCTGCCAAGGCCAACCGTGTGGGGTGGATGCCGCCCCCTTGACCTGCACCTCTCTCACCTGTACACCCGGAGCCGCCATGACCCCTACCTCTGCCCCTGACTTGACAGGCAAGGCCACCCCTTACAACGTGCTGTTTTTGTGCACCGGCAACTCGGCCCGCAGCGTGTTGGCCGAAGCGCAGTTGAATGCGCTGGCCCCCCACCGCTTCAAAGCCTATTCGGCCGGCAGCCAACCGGCGGGGACCGTCAACCCGTTCACGCTGGACTTTTTGCGCGGCAGTGGCTTGCCCACCGAGGGCTTGCGCAGCAAATCGTGGAGCGAATTTGCCGCCGAGGGCGCGCCGCACATGGATTTCATCATCACCGTGTGCGACCAGGCCGCCGGTGAAACCTGCCCCGTGTGGCCCGGCCACCCGGCGGTGGCGCACTGGGGCGCACCCGACCCGGCCGCAGCCACGGGCACCGATGCGGACAAACGCCACGCCTTTGTGCAAGTGGCCGCGTTGCTGCGCCGACGCCTTGAGCTGTTCACCTCGCTGCCGCTGGAGTCGCTGGACCAGTTGGCCCGCCAGCAACACATGGCCGACATCGGGCAAGCCGCATGAGCGCCCAGTGCGAAACCACGGCCCAGCGGGCCGCCGGTGCACCCATGAGCGTGTTTGAGCGCTACCTGACCGTGTGGGTGTTTTTGTGCATCGTGGCCGGCATTGCGCTGGGGCAACTGGCCCCCGCCGTGTTCCAGGCCGTGGGCCGCATGGAGGTGGCGCAGGTCAACCTGCCGGTGGGGCTGCTGATTTGGGTGATGGTCATTCCCATGCTGGTGAAGGTGGACTTTGGCGCTTTGGGCCAGGTGCGCCAGCACATGAAGGGCATTGGCGTGACGCTGTTCGTCAACTGGCTGGTCAAGCCGTTTTCCATGGCGTTGCTGGGCTGGCTGTTTGTGCGCCAGGTGTTTGCCGATTGGCTGCCCGCCGACCAGCTGGACAGTTATGTGGCAGGGCTGATTTTGCTGGCCGCCGCGCCCTGCACGGCCATGGTGTTTGTGTGGAGCCGCCTGACCGGTGGTGACCCGTTGTTCACCCTGAGCCAGGTGGCGCTGAACGACAGCATCATGGTGGTGGCGTTTGCGCCGCTGGTGGGGTTGCTGCTGGGTATGTCGGCCATCGTGGTGCCGTGGGCCACGCTGGTGACGTCGGTGGTGCTGTACATCGTCATCCCCGTGGCGCTGGCGCAGTGGCTGCGCAAGGCGCTGCTGCAAAAAGGGCAGGGCGCGTTTGACGCGGCCATGGAGCGGCTGGGGCCGTTCAGCATCGCGGCGCTGCTGGTCACGCTGGTGCTGCTGTTTGCCTTCCAGGGCGAAGCCATTTTGAAGCAGCCGCTGGTGATTGCCATGCTGGCCGTGCCCATCCTGATTCAGGTGGTGTTCAACTCGGGGCTTGCCTATTGGCTGAACCGCGCCGTGGGCGAAAAGCACAGCGTGGCTTGCCCGTCGGCACTGATTGGGGCCAGCAACTTCTTTGAGCTGGCGGTGGCCGCGGCCATCAGCCTGTTTGGCTTCAACTCGGGCGCAGCGCTGGCCACCGTGGTGGGGGTGCTGATCGAGGTGCCGGTGATGCTGGCGGTGGTGGCCGTGGTCAACCGCAGCCAGGGCTGGTACGGGCGGGGTGTTGCAAAAATTTAAAGCTTTTTTGCCATAAAGCGCTTGTCTGTATTCATTTTGTAGCTATATTTTAAATATCGAAAATGTCAAACATCACGATTTACCACAACCCCCAGTGCGGCACGTCGCGCAACGTGCTGGCGCTCATCCGCAACAGTGGTGTTGAGCCTGAAGTCATTGAATACCTGCAAACCCCGCCCACCCAGGCCCGCCTGGCCGAACTGGTGGCCGCCACAGGGCAGGGCGTGCGCGCCCTCATCCGCGAAAAGGGCACGCCCTACGCCGAGCTGGGGCTGGACCAGCCGCACTGGAGTGACGAGCAGTTGCTGGCCTTCATGGTGGCCCACCCCGTGCTCATCAACCGCCCGCTGGTGGTCAGCCCCCTGGGGGTGAGGTTGTGCCGCCCCTCAGAGGCGGTGCTGGATTTGCTGCCCAACCCGCAGCAAGGCGCGTTTGCCAAGGAAGACGGCGAGGCCGTGGTGGACGCGCAGGGTCGGCGGGTGAACGGGGCTGCCCGCACGGGCTGAATTCAGCCCGCCTTGCTGATGCGCTGCCAATCGCGCAGCGTTTGTTGCAGGCGGTTTTTGGCGTTGGTGTGGCTGCTGGCAAAGGCCTGGGCCAGGTGCTTTTGCAGGGCCTCGTCGGGCGGCGGGGCCCCGGTGGCCTTCAGCCGGTCGATCAGCAGCATCACGGTTTGGTAGTTTTTTGAGGCCAGCGCCCAGGCCAGCAGACCGTGGCCGCCGGGGGGCTGGGCGTTCACGTCGGCCCCGTGGGCCAGCAGGTATTCCAGCAAACCCGGTTTGCCGCCTTGCACAGCCCAGTGCAGGGGCACCAGCCCGTTGGCCTGGGGGGCGTTGAAGTCGGTGCCGGGGGCCAGGGTGTCGGGGTTCAGTGGCCAGCCAGAGGCTTTGATCATCTGGCGGGTTTTCCAGTCGGCGGTGGGGTCGTTCATAGGGTGTGTGGTGGATGGCAGTGCCCGAGTATGTATGGCTTCTGGTGCGGCGCTGTGGGCTCAACTGCCGCTACATTCGGCGGTATGTTTTCTTCCAAAAACGTCGATGGTTGCGACCGGAGGGTTGCATGAACGCACCGCTTCGTGGGCGGGGCTGGTGTGTGCGGGGTGCAGGGCTGGTTGACGGCCTTTGGTGGCGCGCTTACCCCCGCCAGCACCTGACGGCCGATCTGTTGGCCGGCGGGGTGGTGGCCTTGCTGGTGCTGCCGCAAAGCCTGGCCTATGCGCTGCTGGCGGGTTTGCCGCCGCAGGCGGGGCTGTACGTCAGCATCCTGCCGGTGCTGGCCTATGCGCTGGTGGGCAGCAGCCTGGTGCAGGCGGTGGGGCCGGTGGCCATCACGGCCATCGTCACGTTTGACGTGCTCAGCCCGCTGGCCGCGCCCGGCTCGGCCGCCTATGCGGGCATGGCCGGGGCGCTGGCGCTGATGTCGGGCCTGCTGGTGTTGGCTTGCGGGGTGTTGCGGCTGGGTTTTTTGGCCGGCTTGCTCAGCCGCCCGGTGGTGAGTGGTTTCATTTCGGGCTCGGCCTGGCTGATTCTGATCAGCCAGTTGAAGCTGCTGCTGGGCGTGTCGGCCGCCGGTGTGGGCACCTGGGGGCAATTGAGCAGCACCCTGGCCCAGCTGCCCTGCGCCCATTGGCCCACAGTGGCCCTGTCAGCCGCCACTGCGGTGGTGCTGGTGTCTGCGCGCACGGCCTTGGCCCCTGCGCTGGTGCGCAGGGGTGTGGCGCGTGCCACCGCCGACATGGCGGTGCGCCTGGTGCCCCTGGCCGTGGTGCTGCTGGCCACGGCCGTGGTGGTGGTGTGGGAGCTGGACGTGCGCCACGGCGTGGCCGTGGTGGGCGCGGTGAAACAAGGGCTGCCCGAGCTGGGGCTGAGCTTGTCGGGCTTGAACGAACTGGGTGTGCTGGTGGTGCCTGCGCTGGTCCTGGCGTTCATTGGCGCGGTGCAAAACATTGCCATGGCGCAAGCCCTGGCCATCAAGCGGCGCGAGCGCGTCAACCCCAACCAGGAGCTGGTGGGCCTGGGCCTGTCGAACGTGGTGGCCTCGGTGGCCGGGGGCATGCCGGTGGGGGGTGGGTTGTCGCGCACGGCCATCAACGTGGCGGCCGGCGCACAAACGCCGCTGGCCAGTGTGGTGGCCGCGTTTGCCATGCTGGCGCTGGTGTGGGTGGGCACGGCGGGTTTTGCGCGCATTCCGCTGCCTGTGCTGGCAGCCAGCATTGTGGTGGCGGCGCTCCGCATGGTCGATGCGGACGAGTTCCGCCGCGCCTGGGCCTATGACCGGGCCGATGCCCTGGCTTGGGCGGGCGCCGCGCTGGGGGTGCTGGTGCTGGGGCTGCAAGGGGGAATCGTGCTGGGCATTGCGCTGTCGCTGGCCACGCTGTTGTACCGGGCCAGCACGCCGCACATTGCGGTGGTGGGGCGTGTGGCGGGCACCGAGCACTTTCGCAACGTCGAGCGCCACGGGGTGGAAACGCTGCCGGGCGTGCTGTTTTTGCGCATCGACGAAAGCATTTTTTTCGGCAACCTGCGTGCCATTGAAACCCGGCTGCTGGCCGAGCTGGCCAAGCTGAGCCAGCCCCACGCGGTGGTGCTGATCATGAGCGCCGTCAACCGTGTGGACCTGACCGGCCTGGAAGCCCTGACCGATTTGCAGCGCGACCTGAGTGCACGCGGCGTGGCCCTGCACCTGGCCGAATTGAAAGGCCCCGTGCAAGACCGCATGCAAGGCACCCGGCTGCTGGCGGGGTTGGCCGGGCGCATTCATTTGTCCACCCACGCGGCGTTTTTGGGCCTTGCCGACCAGCGGGAGTGTCAGAGCCCAAATGCCGCCAATGCAGCCAGCAAACCCTCAGGGTCTTCTTCCGCGATGTAGTGCCCGCAGGGCAGGGGGTGCCCGGTGGCCTGGGTGGCAATTTTTTGCCATTCGGCCAGCGGCTTGAAGCACTGGTGCACCACGCCCTGTTCGCCCCACAGCACCAGCAGCGGCTGCGTCAGCTTGACGCCTGCGTCCCGGTCTTGCTGGTCGTGCACCAGGTCGATGCTCGCCGAGGCGCGGTAGTCCTCGCACATGCCGTGGGCCGTGCCGGGCAGTTGCAGGCAGCGCTGGTATTCGGCCAGGGCGCGGGGGTCGAACGGGGCCAGGCCCGCGCTGCGGCGGCCCATCACGTCGCGCACATAGGCGGCGGGGTTGGCTTCGATCAGGCGCTCGGGCAGGGGTTGCGGCTGAATCAGAAAAAACCAATGCCAGTAGGCGCGGGCAAACGCGTCGGTGGTTTGGGCGTACATGGCCAGCGTGGGGGCAATGTCCAGCAGCACCAGCCGTTGCACGGCGCTGGGGTGGTCCACCGCCATCCGGTGGGCCACGCGGGCACCCCGGTCGTGGGCCAGCACGTCAAAGCGGTCAAACCCCAAGTGGCGCATCACCGCCACCTGGTCCAGCGCCAGGGTTCGCTTGGCATAGTTGCTGTGGTCGGGCGCGCCCACGGGTTTGGACGAATCGCCGTAGCCCCGCAAATCGGTCATTACCACCGTGTGGGTTTGTGCCAGCCGCGGGGCCACACGGTGCCAGATGGCATGGGTTTGCGGGTGGCCGTGCAACAGCAGCAAAGGTGGCCCAGCGCCACCGATGCGTGCCTGGATGTGCACGCCGTTCACCGCCAGCAGGTGGGGTTCAAAGGCCGGAAACAGGGGGGGCATGGTGTGGCTCATGGGGTGGCTCATGCGGTTGGGGTGGCTCACAGCCGGGCCTTCATGCGCGCAGCCACGTCTTTCAGCCATGGCTGTTGGGCCCAATGGTGCCGGGCAAAGGCCTGAATGTCATCCAGGTGGGTCAGCGACATGCCCACCACGTCCACGCCTTTCAGGAACATTTCTTTGTGCCGCTGCGAAATGTCGAACGGCATGGGGGGCAAGCCCGCGCACCGCACCTGTTGCGCTTCGATGTCGAGGGTGAGGGCCGCTGCGTTGGGTTGCTCGGCGGCCTGCATCAAGGCATCTACCTGTGCGGTGGGCAGCGTCACCAGCAGCAGCTGGTTGCCCATGGCGTTGGAGTGAAAAATTTCACCAAAGCTGGGCGCAATGATGGCTTTGATGCCGAACTGCAGCATGCCCCACACGGCGTGCTCGCGGCTGGAGCCGCAGCCAAAGTTGGCGCCGCCCAGCAGCACGCTGGTATGGGCAAACGCGGGGCGGTTCAGCACAAAGCCGGGCCTGGTCTGGCCTGTGCTGTCGTGCCGCAGGTCGTACAGCAGGCCTTGGGCCAGGCCTGCTTTGTCGATGCCCAGCAAAAACTGCTTGGGCATGATCTGGTCGGTGTCCAGGTTGTCGATGCGGATGGGGGCTGCGGTGCCCTGCAAAGTGGTGACGGTGTGGGGTGTGGTCATGTCAGTGTCGCCAGTCGGCGAACGTCGGTGATGTGGCCGGTCACGGCAGCGGCGGCGGCCATGGCGGGACTCATGAGGTGGGTGATGGCCCCGCGCCCCTGGCGCCCCTCAAAGTTGCGGTTGGTGGTGGAGGCGCAGCGGGTGCCAGCGGTCAGCACGTCGTCGTTCATGGCCAGGCACATGGAGCAGCCGGGTTTGCGCCACTCAAAGCCTGCGGCCAGAAATACCCGGTCCAGCCCCTCGGCCTCGGCCTGTGCCTTCACCGCGCCAGAGCCGGGCACCACCATGGCCCTGACGCCCGGTGCCACCGCGTGGCCCGCCACCACCTGAGCAGCGGCGCGCAGGTCTTCAATCCGCGCGTTGGTGCACGAGCCAATGAACACATGCTGGATGGGTGTGCCCGCAATGGGGGCACCGGCCAACAGGCGGGTGTAGGCCAGCGCCTGCTCGGTGCTGCGCCGGTGCTCGGGGGGCACACCGTCGGGCGATGGCACGGCCCCTGAAATGGGCAGCACCTGGTCAGGGCTGGTGCCCCAGGTGACGTGGGGCTCTACCTGCGACGCGTCAAACACGTGCTCGGCATCGAACACGGCACCGGCATCGCTGTGCAGGTGTTGCCACTGGGCCAGCGCCTGGGTGCGGTGTTCGCCTGCAATGTCGGGGCATTTGGCCAGCACGTAGTCGATGGCGGTGGCGTCGGGGGCCATCAGCGCGCCGCGCGAACCGGCCTCTGTGGTCATGTTGCACAGGGTGAATCGGGCCTCGACCGACAGCGCGTCAATGGCGGTGCCGCAAAACTCCACCACATAGCCACGGGCACCTTGCGCCCCGATGCGGCCAATGACCATCAGGATCAGGTCTTTGCTGGTGGTGCCGTGGGGCAACACCCCATCCACACGGATGCGCATGGCCTTGGCGGTTTTGTACACCAGCGTTTGGGTGGCCAGCACATGCTCCACCTCCGACGTGCCAATGCCAAAACCCAGTGCGCCCAGCGCGCCGTAGGTGGTGGTGTGGCTGTCGCCGCAAATCACCACCATGCCGGGGCGGATCATGCCGTGCTCGGGTGCCACCACGTGCTCAATGCCTTGCATGGCGTCGTTGGTGTCAAACAGCGCAATGCCGTGCTGGCGGCAGTTTTGGGCCAGGTTGGTGGCTTGCAGGGCCGAGGCCTGGTTGTGAATGACCCGCACCGGCACCGGGTGCGTGGGGATGATGTGGCTGACCACCGCCACGTTCTGGCCCGGCATGGGCACGGTGGCGTGGCGCTCGTCCAGCCCGGCAAAGGCCTGGGGGCTGGTGTATTCGTTCATCAGGTGCAGGTCGCAAAACAGCAGCACGTGTTGGGCGTCAAGCGTGCGAACGGTGTGCGATTCCAGCAGCTTTTGGTACAGCGTGCGGGGGCTGCTGGGTGAGGGGTGTGGCATCCAAACGTGAGGGGTCATGGTTGTGTCCGGGTCAAGGTGGCCATGCTAACCATGAATATGAAAACAATAGTTCAAAACAAAATCACACTCTATTAAGTAAAATTTATCAATGAATGCCTTCTCAGACATTGCCTTGTTCGCCCTCATCGTGAAACACGGCAACCTGGCCGCCGCTGCGCAAGAGCTGGGCATCACGCCACCGGCGGTCACGCGGCGGCTGGCCAACCTGGAAAAACGCCTGGGGGTGCGCCTGTTGAACCGCACCACCCGCAAAATCAGCCTCACCCCTGAAGGCGAGCAATACCTGATGGAAGGCGTGCGCATCCTGGACGACATGAAAGCCCTGGAGGGGCGCATTGGCGGCGGCTCCACCCAGCCCCAGGGCACGGTGCGCCTGGCGGCCACACTGGGGTTTGGCCGCACGCACCTGGCCCCGGCGCTGTCGCGGTTTGCCCGGCAACACCCGCAGGTGGAGGTGCAAATGCACCTGAGCGACCGCTCCGTGAACCTGGTGGACCAGGGGTTTGATGTGATGGTGCGTTTTGGCGACCTGACGGACAGCCGCCTGACTGCCC
Organism: uncultured Hydrogenophaga sp.; assembly: GCA_964342395.1. Taxonomy (GTDB): domain Bacteria; phylum Pseudomonadota; class Gammaproteobacteria; order Burkholderiales; family Burkholderiaceae_C; genus UBA2334. The sequence continues at coordinate 11,106 of CAYFFJ010000050.1, read as the reverse complement.
GGCTGCTGGCGCGCAACAGCCGCATGTTGTGCGCGACCCCGGCTTACCTGGCCAGCGCGGGTGTGCCCCAGCACCCCCGTGATTTGGGCAAGCACAACTGCATCTTCATCCGCGAGGGCGATGAAACCTTTGGCACCTGGCACCTGCGCAACGGCGGGCTGACTGAAACGGTGAAGGTCCGCGCCAACCTCAGCACCAACGACGGCAGCTCGGCCCTGGGCTGGGCGCTGGATGGGCATGGCATCCTCATCCGCTCGCAATGGGAGGTGACGGCCCACTTGCGCGCCGGGCAGTTGGTGCCCGTGTTGTCCGACTGGAGCCCCCCATCGGCCGACATCCACCTGGTGTTCCAGGCCCACACACAAACCCCTGTCAAGGTGCGGGTGTTGGTGGATGGGCTGTTGGCCGCGTTTGAGGCGCAGCGCAAGCCCTCCCCACAACCCTTCGGGCCCTGGTAGTCACCCGGCGTTGTGTTGGCCAGAGGAGGGGTTGGGCGTATCGGTGGCCAGCAGGTTGGCGTGTGCGAGTTCGTCGGGCGGGGCCACCGTCACGGCCACGGTGAGCTGGTGGCTGCAGCCGCCCTGAATCACCCCGCGCAGGGGCGACACATCGCCAAAGTCGCGGCCCAGGGCCAGGGTCACGTAGTCTTCGCCGGGGCGGCCCCAGCCGCTGCGGTTGTTGGTGGGGTCAAAGTCCACCCACGCGCCACCCAGCGGGTCGGCACCCACGCCTGCCGTGGGGCAATACACCTGCACCCAGGCGTGTGAGGCGTCGGCCCCGATCATGCGCGGCTGCCCCTCGGGCGGGTGCGTCAGCAAATAGCCGCTCACGTAGCGCGCGGGCAGGCCCAGGCTGCGCAGGCAGCCGATCATGATGTGGGCAAAGTCCTGGCACACCCCTCTGCGCTGGGCCAGCGCCGACAGGGTGGGCGTGTTGATGCCGGTGCTGCCGCCTTGGTAAGTCATTTCGGTGTGGATGCGCGCCATCAGCGCCTGGGCGCAGGCCAGCAGCGGCTCACCCGGCTCGAACACGGGCCGCGCAAAGTCGGCCAGCACGGGGCTGCGGGGCACGAAGGGCGACGCAAACGTGAACTCGCTGGCCGGGTCGTAGGGTGCACCGGCGCGGTAGGTCAGGTGGTCGCGCACGTCTTCCCACGGGGGGGAGTCGGGCAGGGCCTGCGGGGGTTGGGTTTCCACCTCGCAGTCCGACAACACCGACAAGGCCTCGTGCGGGCTTTGCAGCGCAAAAAAGCAGCGCAGGTTGCCAAAGGCGTCCACCGACTCGGTGATTTGCGCGGGCTCGGGGGCAATGGTCACGGCGTGCGCCGTCACCGTCTGGTCGGCCAACACCAGCGGGCGCAGGTGGGCCAGGTGCTGGGCCATCACCACGGCGGGGGCGTAGCGGTAGTGGGTGTGGTGGACGATGCGCAGGCGCATGGGGCAGGGCGGGTGTGCAGGCCGGTGGAGGGGGGTCAGGTCAGCAGGCTGCGGTTGTCGCGGTCGGCGTGGCTGAAGTGGCGTTGGCTGAGGGCGTCTGACAAGGCTTTGGCCGACGCGTCGCAGGCTTTCAGCACGGCCATCAGGGAGGTGTGCGCCCCATCGGCGTCGGGCTGGCTGAGAGCGGCCAGGTCCCAGGTGTCGGGGTCGGGCAGGTTGGCGCACAGGTTCAGCGCAAAGGCCGGGTCGCCTTGTTCCAGTTTTTTCAGGCGGGATCGCAAGGTCACCAGCACCCAGGCCAGCGAGCGCGGGTTGTCGCGGTTGAGCAGCAGCAGGTCGAGCAGGGCCACCACGTCGCGCCGCTGCTGGTAGTGGGCGTGGAAGGTGATGGTGCTGTCGAACAGCGCCACCAGCGCCTCGAACCCGTGCGATTCCAGCACGCTGCCCGCCTCAAAGGCTTGCAGCATGGCGGCCGACAGGGTGGACAGCCGCTCGATGTGCCGGCCAATGCTCAGCAGCCGCCAGCCGTTGTCGCGCACCATGCGGTCGGTTTGCGCGCCGGTGATGCCGGCCAACCACTCGCTGGCGGCCTCCAGCGCGTTGAGGGCTTCTTGCGAGGCGCTTTCGTTGTCGGCGCCCAGGCCGTCGCATTGGTCCAGAAACTCGGATTCGGCGCGTTCGATCAGGTTGCGCTGCTCTTGCGACAGGCGCTCGCGCACGTTGGCCGCCGCCAGGCGCACCGCGCGCAGGTTGAAGCCCACGCTGCATGCGCCTTCGGTGTCGCCCAGGGCTGCGATCAGCGAGCGCTCGAACACGCGCTGTGCCTGGCTGGGCGGGGTGGGTTGGGTGGCTTCGGCGTCGGGCTCGACGGCCATCACCGGTTGAACAGGTGGCAGGGCCGGCACACCGGGCAACACCAGCGAGTGGTTGCGCGCCAGGCGCGACATCCAGGCTTGCAGGGCGCGGCTGGCGTGTTCTTCGCTGTGCAGGTTGCGCAGAATGATTTGGGCCAGGCGCACGCTGTTTTCGGCGCGTTCGGTGTAGCGGCCCAGCCAGAACAGGTTTTCGGCGGCGCGGCTGGTGACCGGGCGTTTGTTCTGCGCCATGGCCAGCGTGGTGGGGGCGCTTTGCAGCAGGCTGGTGCGGTCCACCTCGCCGTCGGTCAGCACCCAGCAGTCTGCGCTGCTGCCGCCTTTTTGCATGGAGGCCATCAGCTCGCCGCGCGGGGCCAGGCGCACCAGGCCGCCGGGCAGCACACGCCAGCTGTTGGGGCCATCGGCCAGCACGTACACGCGCAGCATGGCCGAGCGCGGCGCAATGTGGTCGCCGCTCCAGGTGGGCGTTTGCGCCAGTGGCAGGTAGGCTTGCACGGTGAAGTCGCCGGGCTGCTGGACGATGCGGCCGGTCAGGCGGTCGAGTGCATCGGCGCTCAGGCGCTGGCCCATGGCGGTGCTGACATCGCCCCCCGGGTAGGTGGACTTGACCACGCTGGTCTTGAGCTGTGGCAGCACGCGTTGCAGGGCTGCGTGTTCGCCGCACCACCAAGTGGGCAGGGCGGGCAGCAGCAGTTCCTCGCCCAGCAACTGGCGGCTGATGGCGGGCAAAAAACCCAGCAGGGCGCTGGACTCCAGCGGGGCCGAACCCGGCGCATTGGCCAGCAGCACGTTGCCCGCCCGCATGACTTGCAGCAGCCCGGGCACGCCCAGGGCCGAGTCGGCACGCAGCTCCAGCGGGTCCAGCCACTGGTCGTCCAGGCGCTTGATGAGCGCGTCCACGGGCTCCAGGCCGTTGAGGGTTTTCAAATACAGGTGCTGGTCGCGCACGGTCAGGTCGCTGCCTTCGACCAGGCTCAGGCCCAGGTAGCGGGCCAGGTAGGCGTGTTCGAAATAGGTTTCGTTGTAAGGGCCAGGGGTCAACAGGGCGATGCGGGTGTTGGCTCCGTTGGGCGCCATGGCTTGGATGCCCTGCACCAGCGCCTGGTAGCTGGCGGCCAGGCGCTGCACCTTCATGCCCGCAAAGGCTTTGGGAAACTGCCGGGCAATGGCAATGCGGTTTTCCAGCAAATAGCCCAGGCCTGACGGGGCCTGTGTGCGTTGTGACACCACGCGCCAGCCGCCATCGGGGCCACGGGCCAGGTCGAACGCGGCGATGTTCAGCCAAGTGCCGCCCAGCGGCACCACGCCGTGCATGGCGCGCAGGTAGCCGGGGTGGCCCTGCACCAGCGCAGGCGGCAGAAGGCCGCGTTTGAGCAGTTGGCGGGGGCCGTAGATGTCGGCCAAGATCAGGTTCAGCAGCCGGGTGCGTTGCAGCACACCGGCTTCGATGCCCGTCCATTCGCCGGGTGTGACGACCATGGGGAACAGGTCGAGCGACCAGGGGCGTTGCGTGCCGTGGGCCTGGTCGGCGTAGACGTTGTAGGTCACGCCGTTGTCGCGTATTTGCCGTGCCAGGCTTTGGGCGCGGCGGTTGAGTTCGCCCACCCCGTCCAGGCCCACATGCCCGAAAAACGCTTCCCAGTGGGGGCGCAGCTCGCCCGTGCCGGGCAGGCGCAATTCGTCGAAATGCCCCGCAGCGGTGAGCGCCGCCAGCTCTTTCACCTGTTCGGTGGGGCTGGCGTGGGGCGGAGGGCTGAAAAGGGGCAAAGGCGAATCGCTCACAAATTTGAGTATGCCGTGAACGCCACACCCCAGGGTTTACACCGGGGTGCCGGGGTTTTGCCTGGGGTGTGGCGCTGTCTGTGTGGCGCTTTGTGGGGGGGCGTTCAGGTGCGCAGGTCGAGCGTGAACGGGAACTCGCGGTTGGTGATGGCGGGCTCCACCTGCATGCGACCGGGGGTGTGGCCCATCTGGAAGAAGCGCGACAGGCGGCGGCTTTCCGCCTCGAACGAGTTGACCGGGAAGCTGTCGTAATTGCGGCCACCGGGGTGCACCACGTGGTACTGGCAGCCGCCCAGGCTGCGCTGCATCCAGTTGTCGACGATGTCAAAGGTCAGCGGGCCGTGCGCCCCAATGCTGGGGTGCAGGGCAGACGGCGGGTTCCACGCTTTGTAGCGCACACCCGCCACAAACTGTCCCACAGTGCCCGTGGGTTGCAAGGCCATGGCGCGGCCGTTGCAGGTGACCACGTAGCGGCTGTCGTTCAGGCCGCTGACGTGCACCTCCAGCCGCTCCAGCGACGAGTCCACGTAGCGCACGGTGGCACCGCTGGCCCCTTCTTCGCCCATGACGTGCCAGGGCTCCAGCGCGTTGCGCAGTGTCAGCTCGATGCCGCGCGCGGCCACCTGGCCCACCAGCGGGAAGCGGAACTCGAAGTGCGGCTCGAACCAGCCCATGTCGAACGCAAAGCCGCATTGCGCCAAGTCGGCCAGCACGTCTTCAAAGTCCATGCGCACAAAGGTGGGCAGCAGGAAGCGGTCGTGCAGCTCGGTGCCCCAGCGGGTCAGCTTGCCGCGCCAAGGGTTTTCCCAGAAGCGGGCCACCAGCGCGCGCAGCAGCAGTTGCTGGGCAATGCTCATGCGGGCGTGAGGTGGCATTTCAAACGCCCGCAGCTCCAGCAGGCCCAGACGGCCGGTGGATGAATCGGGTGAATACAGCTTGTCGATGCAGAACTCGCTGCGGTGGGTGTTGCCGCTCACGTCCACCAGGATGTTGCGCAGCGTGCGGTCCACCAGCCACGGGGGCATCTGTTGCCCATAGGTGGCACGGTTGGCGTCGATCTGGTTCAGCGCAATTTCCAGCTCGTACAGCTGGTCGTTGCGGGCCTCGTCCACGCGCGGGGCCTGGGATGTGGGGCCGATGAACAGCCCGCTGAACAAATAGCTCAGGCTCGGGTGGTTGTGCCAGTAGGCCACCAGGCTGCCCAGCAGCTCGGGGCGGCGCAGGAAGGGGCTGTCGGCGGGCGTGGCCCCGCCCATCACGAAGTGGTTGCCCCCGCCGGTGCCGGTGTGGCGGCCGTCGGTCATGAACTTTTCGGCGCACAAACGGGTTTGGTGCGCGGCTTCGTACAAAAACTCGGTGTGCGCCACCAGCTCGCCCCAGTTGTGGGCGGGGTGGATGTTCACCTCGATCACACCGGGGTCGGGCGTGACCTGCAGCATTTTCAGGCGCGGGTCGCGGGGGGGCGGGTAGCCCTCCAGCACGATTTTCATGCCCAGTTTTTCGGCCGTGGCCTCCACGGCAGCCAGCAGGTCCAGGTAGTCCTCCAGGCGGGCCATAGGGGGCATGAACACGTACAGGTGGCTGCTTTTGCCGCCGTTGTCGGTCTCGCTCTTGGGGCCGTTGGCACGGTGGGGGTCGCGGGCTTCCACACACAGGGCGGTGCGGGTCAGCCAGGCGGCCGACTCGCCACGCTGCGGGTATTTGCCGTTGGTGGGCTGGCCGGGGGCGGCCACGTTGCCCTGGCCGTCGGCGTTGTAAGCCATGGCGGGCGGGGCTTGTGAGGGGTCTGCCGGTATGTAGCTGGTGTTTTGCAGCGACACGGTGCCACCCTCGGCAAAACCGCCGCCCACCTGGTGGGGGGCGTACTGCTGGCGCAGGGCCGTGCCCTCGGGCAACGCGTCGCGCGGGGTGCTGGGGTCTTGCTCGATGTGGTAGGGGTAGTCAGCGGTTGACACCCAGGGCAGGGAATCCAGCGGCAGGCGGTAGCCCATGGGCGAGTCGCCGGGAATCAGGTACATGCGCTCGTCACGGAAGAACCACGGGCCGGTGGACCAGGTGGTGCCCCCCAAACGCGGGTTGCTTTGCGTCCAACTGCCTTGTGAATTGGCCTGCAAGGGCAACACATAGCCAATGGTGGTTTCCAGCCCCTGGTTGAACACGCGGCGCAGGCGCACGCGCTCCAGCTCGTCGCTCAGCTTGGAGTCGAACGGGTCCACGTTGACGGGCAATTTGCGCTCGCGCCACAGGTAGTACCAGGTGTCTTCGTAGCCGGGGGTGATGCATTGGGTGGTGAGGCCCAGCTTGCGTGCCAGCGCCTGCGTGAAGCGGCGGGCATCGTCAGATGTGCAGCTGGCCACGTCGCGTTCGTCGGCAAACAGGGCGGGGTTGTGCCAGATGGGCTGGCCGTCGGCCCGCCAGAAGATGGACAGGGCCCAGCGCGGCAGCTGCTCGCCGGGGTACCACTTGCCCTGGCCCAGGTGCAAAAAGCCACCGTTGCCGTATTCGGCGCGCAGGCGGTGCACCAGCTCGGTGGCATAGCCGCGTTTGGTGGGGCCCAAGGCGTCGGTGTTCCACTCGGCGGCATCGCGGTCGGCGGTGGCCACGTAGGTGGGCTCGCCCCCCATGGTCAGGCGCACGTCGCCGGCTTCCAGGCGTTGGTCCACGGCCTGGCCCAGGGCCACCACTTTGCGCCACTGTTCGTCGGTGTAGGGCAGGGTGACGCGGGGCGATTCATAGATGCGCGTGACCTGCATGTGGTGCGCAAAGGTCACCTCGCACTTGTCCATGCCGCCTTCCACGGGCGCTGCACTGGACGGCTGCGGTGTGCAGGCCAGCGGCACGTGGCCTTCGCCCGCCAGCAGGCCGCTGGTGGGGTCCAGTCCGATCCAGCCTGCGCCGGGCAAAAACACCTCGCACCAGGCGTGCAGGTCGGTGAAGTCATTTTCGGGGCCGTTGGGGCCGTCCACCGCTTTCACGTCAGACGTGAGTTGAATGAGGTAGCCCGACACGAAACGCGCGGCCAGGCCCAGGTGGCGCAGCAGCTGCACCAGCAGCCAGCCCGAGTCGCGGCACGAGCCGGTGCCCTTGGCCAGGGTTTCTTCAGGCGTTTGCACACCGGGCTCCATGCGGATGGTGTAGCCCACGTCTTTGTGCACCAGCTGGTTGATGCCCACCAGGAAGTCGATGGTGCGCTGTTCGGTGGTGTTGACCTTTTTCAGGTAGGCGGCCACCAACGGGGTTGTGGGCTCGGTGACCAGGTAGGGGGCCAGCTCGGCCGTCTGGTCTGTGGCGTAGGTGAACGGAAACGTTTCGGCGCTGGGCTCCAGGAAGAAATCGAACGGGTTGTAGACCGCCATTTCCACCACCAGGTCGATGGTGACCTTGAACTCGCGCGTGGGCTCGGGGAACACCAGACGGGCCTGGTAGTTGGCAAACGGGTCTTGCTGCCAGTTCAGGAAGTGGTTGGCGGGCTCGATGCGTTGCGAGTACGACAGCACCTTGGTGCGGCTGTGTGGCGCGGGGCGCAGGCGAACCACCTGGGGACCCAGCTTGACCAAGCGGTCGTATTGATAATGGGTGACGTGGTTGAGTGCGACGTGGATGGCCATGCGCGGTACTTTCAGCAGGGGGTCAAAAATGACGAAACGGTGGGGCTCTTGCCGGGGGTTAGCAATTAGCGCGCCATCGGCGCATTGTGGTGCATCTGTGTGACACCGCGTTCGCTGTTTCAGCCTGTGCCCGCGCTGGCGGCCTGGTGGCTGTGGTGGCCGCTGGGCTGGGCCTTGGGTCTGGTGTGGCAACTGCAACAGCCCGTGTTGTGGGCAGGGCCGTTTTACAAGCTTTTTGTGCCACTGGCGCTTGTCTGTATTGGGTTTTCAGCTATTGCTTTGAGGCGGCCCTGGACGGCCAGCCACCCACGTCTGCGGTGGCCCCTGGTGGCCTGCCTGGTGGGGGCCACGGCCCTGCTGGCCGCTGGCAGCACGGGCTGGCGCGCCCAGCAGCGCCAGGCCCAGTGGCTGAGCCCCGAACTGGAAGGCCAAACCCTGCTGGCCACCGTGGTGGTGGACGATCTGCCCCGCGCCACTCCCCAAGGCTGGCGCTTTGCCGCCCGCACCGAACCGGGAGCCACCCTGGCCTCCACCGGCCAACCCGCCCACTTGCCGCCCCGCGTGGTGCTGGGCTGGTATGCCCCGGCCCGTGTCACGGCCCCCCGCGCGGGTGAGCGCTGGCGTGTGGCGCTGCGCCTGCGCCAGCCACACGGTCTGTCCAACCCCCACGGTTTTGACAGCGAGCTGTGGCTGTGGGAACAGGGCGTGGGGGCCACCGGCTACGTGCGCACCGGCCCCCAAGACCCCGCGCCCCAGCGCCTGGCCCCCGCAGCCTGGGGCATCGACGTGTGGCGCGAGCGTGTGCGCCACGCGGTGTATGCCCATGTGCCCGACCGCCGCGTGGCCGGGGTGCTGGCCGCGCTCACGGTGGGCGACCAGGCCGCCATCGAGCGGGCCGACTGGGACGTGTTCCGCGCCACTGGCGTGGCCCACCTCATGTCCATTTCGGGTTTGCATATCACCCTGTGGGCCTGGCTGGCCACCGGGGCGGTGGCGCGCCTGTGGCGCTGGGCCCCTAGGCTCAGCGCCGTGTGGGGCAGCCGCCTGTTGTTGGTGTGCCCCGCCCCGGTGGCAGCGGCCTGGGGTGGGGGTGTGCTGGCGCTGGCCTACGCGCTGTTTTCGGGCTGGGGCATTCCGGCCCAACGCACGGTGCTGATGCTGGCCGTGGTGCTGGGCTTGCGGTTGCTGGGGCGGCGTTGGCCTTGGGCGTGGGTGGCCGCTGTGGCCATGGCCGTGGTACTGGCCTGGGACCCGTGGGCGGCATTGCAGCCCGGGTTCTGGCTGAGTTTCGTGGCCGTGGGCGTGTTGCTGGCCACCGACGACCGCCCTTCGCCCCTTGGCCCTGCGGGTGCCGACCGAGCCGATGACACCCGCCGCGAGGCCCCGCCCCCCTTCACCGCCCCGGGCTTGCCCTGGCGTGTGCGGCTGCGGCTGGCCACGGTGGCGGGCTGGGGTGCGCTGGCGCAACTGGGCCACACGCAGGGGCGGATCAGCCTGGCGCTGGCACCGCTGTCTCTGGTGCTGTTTGGCCAGGTGTCGCTGGTGGGTTTGGTGGCCAACCTGGTGGCCATTCCGTGGGTCACCTTCGTGGTCACACCGCTGGCGCTGGGGGCGGTGGTGCTGCCGTGGCTGTGGGGGCTGGCGGCCTGGGCCGTGGCCGGGCTGGTGCAAGGCCTGGTGTGGGCCAGCACCTGGCCTTGGGCCGTGTGGTTGTGGCCGGCGCCGCCACCCGTGCTGGCAGGGGCCGCTTTGGTGGGTGGGCTGGTGGCCGTGGCGCGTTTGCCCCCGGCGTTTCGCGCCCTGGGCTTGGCCCTGGCGCTGCCCGCGCTGCTGCACCAGCCGCAACGGCCCGCCCCGGGCGATTTCGAGCTGCTGGCCGCCGATGTGGGGCAGGGCAGCGCGGTGCTGGTGCGCACGGCCAGCGGCAGCGTGCTGGTGGACACCGGCCCGGCTTACGGCGGCAGCGGCGATGCGGGCCAGCGTGTGCTGCTGCCCCTGTTCTCGGCTCTGGATGAGACCCTCACCGATGTGGTGCTGACCCACAGCGACACCGACCACGTGGGCGGCGCGCTGGCCGTGCTGGCCCGCTACCCGCAGGCCGCGGTGTGGGCCTCGTTCAAGCCGCCCGACCTGGCCACCGCGTGGTCAGACACCACCCAACTTGCCGCCGAAACCCAGGCAGCGTCCAGCGGCCAGCGCCGCTGGACGCGCTGCGAGGCCGGGCAACACTGGGAGCGCGACGGTGTGCGGTTTGACGTGTTGCACCCCAGCGCCGCGGCCTACGCCCAGCGCACCGCCACCAACAACCTGTCTTGTGTGGTGTGGGTGCGGGGCACCCACGGCGCGGCCCTGCTGACCGGCGATCTGGACGCGGCCCACGAAGCGCAATTGCTGGCCCGCCACCCCGAAGGCCTGCCCGCCACCGTGCTGATGGCCCCGCACCATGGCAGCAAACATTCGTCCTCACCCCTGTTTCTGGCGGCGGTCGCACCGCAGTGGGTGCTGGTGCAGGCCGGGCACCGCAACCGCTATGGCCACCCCGCTCCAGCGGCGCTGGCCCGCTACCAGGCGCAGGGCGCGCGCTGGGCCGCCACGCCCGATTGCGGGGCCTTGGCATGGCACAGCGCCCGGCCTGCACAAGTGGGGTGCCACCGACAGGTGGTGCGGCGGTATTGGCACTGGCTGCCTCCCCCTGCGGCGCCGGGCACAGACCTCGACAACCCCGAGCCCGCCGCACCAGGGTGACGCACCCATGCGCGGTAAAAAGAGGCGGTGAAAGGGGCGGTGAAAACGCACGCGTTTGGTGTGATATCCCATGCCCTGGCCCGCGAATTGCTATGCTGGGGTGCAGACACCTTAGGAACATGCCCATGCAACTCCAGAAGTTCGATGAAATGAATGCCTCACCCGAACAGGTGCGGGCCCATTACGAAAACTACGCCCGCTGGCTGGCCCAGCAGCCCGAAGACGTGATGCAGTCGCGCCGGGCCGAGGCGGAAATGATCTTCCGCCGCGTGGGCATCACCTTTGCCGTTTACGGCGCCAAGGACGAAGACGGCTCGGGCACCGAGCGCCTGATTCCCTTTGACCTGATTCCCCGCGTCATTCCTGCCCACGAATGGAAAAGCATGGAAGCCGGGCTGGTGCAGCGCGTGACCGCGCTCAACCGCTTCATCCACGACGTCTACCACGGCCAGGACATCATCAAGGCCGGTGTGGTGCCCGCCGACCAAATCTTCCAAAACGCCCAGTTCCGCCCCGAAATGATGGGCGTGGACGTGCCCGGCGGGGTGTACAGCCACATCAGCGGCATCGACATCGTGCGGGCCCCCGACGCCCAGGGCAACGGCGAGTACTACGTGCTGGAAGACAACCTGCGCGTGCCCAGCGGCGTGAGTTACATGC
>CAYFFJ010000049.1:18875-20582 GCA_964342395.1 uncultured Hydrogenophaga sp. | reverse complement strand
GCCTGATCAACGACCCCTACCTGGACGAGAGCTTCCGCATCGACGAAGGCCTGCGCATCGCGCGCCAGCTGCTGATCGAAATCAACCGCCTGGGCCTGCCCGCCGGCAGCGAGTTCCTGGACGTGATTTCCCCCCAGTACATCGGCGACCTGATCGCCTGGGGCGCGATTGGTGCACGCACCACTGAAAGCCAGGTGCACCGCGAGTTGGCCTCAGGGCTTTCGGCACCCATCGGTTTCAAAAACGGCACGGATGGCAACATCCGCATTGCCACCGACGCCATTCAGTCGGCTGGCCGAGGCCACCACTTCTTGTCGGTGCACAAAAACGGCCAGGTGGCCATTGTGCAAACCAACGGCAACAAAGATTGTCACGTCATTTTGCGTGGCGGCAAGGCCCCCAACTACGACGCGGCCAGCGTGGCGACCGCCTGCAAAGACCTGGAAGCGGCCAAACTGCACCCCAGCTTGATGGTGGACTTCAGCCACGCCAACAGCAGCAAACAGCACGAAAAACAGCTGGATGTGGCCAAAGACATTGCCGGGCAAATCCGGGCGGGTTCGCGCAGCGTGTTTGGCGTGATGATCGAAAGCCACCTGAACGCCGGTGCGCAAAAGTACACCCCGGGCAAAGATGAGCCATCCAAGTTGCAGTACGGCACCAGCATCACCGATGCCTGCCTGGGCTGGGACGACTCGCTGGCCGCACTCGATGTGTTGGCCCAAGCGGTGAAGCAGCGCCGGGGTTGAGCGCCCGTGCCTGGTGGCACGAACCGTTTGCTGCTTTCAAATCAAACCGCCAGCGCTTCCAACAAACGCTGGTGCACGTTGCCAAAGCCCCCGTTGCTCATGCACAGCAGCTGGTCACCCGGCTGGGCCTGGGCCAGCACCTGGGCCAGCACCTCGTCAATGCTGTGTGCCACCTGGGCGCGTGTGCCCATGGGGGCCAGGGCCTCTGCTGCGTCCCAGCCCAGCCCGGCGGCGTGGCAAAACGCCAGGTCGGCGCTCTCCAGGCTCCAGGGCAGTTGCGCTTTCATGGCGCCCAGCTTCATGGTGTTGCTGCGCGGTTCAAAAATGGCCAATACCCGCTGGCGCGGTGCACCGGCGGGTTGGGCCAGATCCAGCTGGCGGCGCAGGCCGTCCACCGTGGTGCGGATGGCGGTGGGGTGGTGGGCAAAGTCGTCCAGCACGGTGACGCCGCGCACGGTGCCACGCACTTCCATGCGGCGCTTGACGTTCTGGAACAGGCCCAGCGCTTCTGCCGCCACGGCGGGTGGCACGCCCACGTGTTCGGCGGCGGCCATGGCGGCCAGTGCGTTCAACTGGTTGTGCACACCGCTCAAGGCCCAGGTGACGCGGGCCACCTCGCGGCCTGCTTGCAGCACCGTGAAGTCGGACGCGTCGCCTTCGGCCACAAAGTCGCTCACGGCGCTGCCAAAGCTGCGCACCTCGCTCCACAGCCCGGTGTGCAGCACACGGGTCAGGCTTTCTTCCAGGCCGTTGACCACCACGCGGCCGCTGCCAGGCACGGTGCGCACCAGGTGGTGAAACTGGCGCTCGATGGCGGCCAGGTTGTCAAAGATATCGGCGTGGTCAAACTCCAGGTTGTTCAGCACCGCCGTGCGGGGGCGGTAGTGCACAAACTTGCTGCGTTTGTCGAAAAACGCGGTGTCGTATTCGTCGGCCTCGATCACGAACAAGGGAGGTG
>CAYFFJ010000049.1:0-18865 GCA_964342395.1 uncultured Hydrogenophaga sp. | reverse complement strand
TCCTCCTTTACCTGCGCAAAGCCCGCCAGCCCCTCACCGCCCAGTCGCGCGGAAACGCCGAAATTCAGGGGCACGCCGCCGACCAGGAAACCAGGGCGCAGCCCCGCGCGCTCCAGTATCCAGGTGAGCATTGATGTGGTGGTGGTTTTGCCGTGGGTGCCGGCCACCGCCAGCACATGCCGGCCTTGCAGCACGTGCTCGGCCAGCCACTGCGGGCCGCTGGTGTAGGGCGCGCCGGTGTCCAGAATGGCTTCCATCAGCGGAAATTTCGGGGTGCCATCGGGCAGCCTGGCGCGGGAGACCACGTTGCCAATCACATACATGTCGGGCTTCAGCGCCATCTGGTCGGCTGCAAACCCTTCGATCAGCTCGATGCCCAAGGCCCGCAGCTGGTCGCTCATGGGCGGGTACACCCCCGCATCGCAACCCGTGACGGTGTGCCCCGCTTCGCGCGCCAGCGCGGCCACGCCCCCCATGAAGGTGCCGCAAATACCCAAGATGTGAATGTGCATGGGACGCGATTCTACGAAGCCCCCCAGGGGCACAATGCGGCCCATGGACACCGTTGAAGACGAGATTGCCGCCACCGCAGCCCGCTTGGTGGTGGAGGAGGGGCTGGCGTACGGCCCCGCCAAAACCCGAGCGGTGCGCCAGCTGGGGTTGTCGGCCCGCACCCGTTTGCCCGACAACGGCGCGGTGGAAGCCGCCGTGCGCGAACACATCGCCATTTTCTGCGCCGACACCCAGCCCCTCGAGCTGCGTGCCTTGCGCGAACTGGCCTTGGTGTGGATGGAGCGGCTCAGCGGTTTCAGCCCCTACATCAGTGGGGCGGTGTGGCACGGCACCGCCACGCGCCTGGACGACGTGTTTTTACAGCTGTTTTGCGACGACCCCAAAGCCGCCGAAATCCACTTGCTGAACCAAAACTGCACCTATGAAGTGGGCAGCGCCACCGGCTTCAGAGGCGAGGCGGTGGACGTGCTGAGCATCCGCAGCCACTGCGCCGAGCTCAGCGAAACCGTGGGCGTGCACCTGCTGATTTACGACGCCAACGACCTGCGCGGCGCACTCAAGCCCGACAGCCAAGGCCGCAAACCCCGTGGCGATGCCGGTGCTTTGCGCCAACGGCTGGCCCAGCCCGCATAAACTCGGCCACCCATGACCCTGCCTGACACCCCTTCTTCAATGCCCCGCCGCTGGTGGATAGGCGCTGCTGCGGCCGCTGGTTTGGCCGGTGCAGGTACCGCGTGGTGGCGTTACCAGCCCACGGCGGTGGCACCTTCGGCATTCGACGCCTTGTGGGCGTTGACCTTGGATTCCCCGCAAGGCGCCCCTGTGGCATTGGCCGCGTTGCGGGGCAAACCTTTGCTGGTGAATTTTTGGGCCACATGGTGCCCGCCGTGCGTGGAAGAATTGCCGTTGCTCAATGCCTTCTACGGCCAACAACGTGACCAGGGCTGGCAAGTGTTGGGCCTGGCGGTGGACCAATCCAGTGCGGTTCGCACCTTTTTGCAGCGGCTGCCGCTGGACTTTCCGGTGGCCATGGCAGGCCTGGGGGGCACCGATCTGACCAAGTCCTTGGGCAATACCACCGGGGGTTTGCCCTTCACGGTGGTGGTGAACGCCAAAGGTGCCATCGCGCACCGAAAATTGGGCAAAGTGTCGCCCGGTGATTTGAAGCAGTGGGCCCAGCGGGTTTGATGCGGGCGCCGGTCTTGTCGCCGCAGGGCCTGATGCTCGTGTAAACTGCCGCCCCACCCAAGCCCGGTTGCTGGCAATTTGAAAGAAATTGCTGCAACTTGAGTCAACTTGATGAACATTCGTTGGAGAAGATATGGATTTGCGCAAACTGAAAACCCTGATCGATTTGGTGTCAGAGTCCAACGTGTCCGAGCTTGAAATCACCGAAGCCGAAGGCAAGGTGCGCATCGTCAAGAGCACCGGTGCGGTGGCCGGTGCGCCCACGGTGATGTATGCGGCAGCACCCGCCCCTGCGGTTGCACCCGCTGCGCCAGTGTTGGCCGCCCCTGCAGCCGAGGCGGCGCCCGCCGCACCGGTGGGGCACCCGGTGAAGTCGCCCATGGTGGGCACGTTCTACCGCTCTGCCAGTCCCGGTGCCAAGCCGTTTGTGGAAGTGGGCAGTGTGATCAAAGAGGGTGACACCATCTGCATCGTCGAGGCCATGAAAATCCTCAACGAAATCGAGTGCGACAAATCCGGCACCGTGACCCAAATCCTGATCGACAACGGCGAAGCCGTCGAGTACGGCCAGCCTTTGTTCGTGATCGAGTGATCGGGGTTTTATGTTCAAAAAAATCCTGATTGCCAACCGCGGCGAAATTGCACTGCGTGTGCAACGCGCCTGCCGCGAAATGGGCATCAAGGCCGTGGTGGTGTATTCCGAGGCCGACCGCGATGCCAAATACGTGCGCCTGGCCGATGAGTCGGTGTGCATCGGCCCCGCCGCATCCGCGCAAAGTTACCTGAACATGCCGGCCATCATTTCGGCCGCCGAGGTGACCGATGCCGAGGCCATCCACCCTGGCTACGGTTTCCTGAGTGAAAACGCCGATTTTGCCGAGCGTGTGGAAAAAAGCGGCTTCAAGTTCATCGGCCCCACACCCGAATCCATCCGCATGATGGGCGACAAGGTGTCGGCCAAGCAGGCCATGATCCGTGCCGGTGTGCCTTGCGTGCCCGGTTCGGAAGGTGCATTGCCCGACGACCCCGTGGTCATCAAACGCACGGCCAAGGCGGTGGGCTACCCCGTCATCATCAAGGCGGCGGGTGGCGGCGGTGGCCGTGGCATGCGCGTGGTGCACACCGAAGCGGCTTTGCTGCACGCGGTGCAAACCACCAAGGCCGAAGCCGGGGCGGCCTTTGGCAACCCCGAGGTGTACATGGAGAAGTTTCTCCAGAACCCGCGCCACATTGAAATCCAGATTCTGGCCGACCAGCACCGCAACGCGGTGTACCTGCACGAGCGCGATTGCTCCATGCAACGCCGCCACCAGAAGGTGATTGAAGAGGCCCCTGCGCCCGGCATTCCCCGCCGCCTGATCGAGAAAATCGGCGAGCGCTGTGCAACGGCGTGCAAAAAAATTGGCTACCGCGGTGCGGGCACGTTCGAGTTTCTGTTTGAAAACGGGGAGTTTTATTTCATCGAAATGAACACCCGCGTGCAGGTGGAGCATCCCGTGACCGAATGGATCACTGGCATCGACATTGTGCGCACACAGATTGCCGTGGCCTATGGCGAAAAATTGCCCTTCACGCAGCGCCAGGTGCAACTGCGCGGCCACGCCATCGAGTGCCGCATCAACGCGGAAGATGCCTACAAGTTCACGCCGTCTCCTGGCCGCATCACCACCTGGCACGCGCCCGGTGGCCCCGGTGTGCGGGTGGATTCGCACGTGTACGCCAACTACTTTGTGCCGTCCAACTACGACTCCATGGTGGGCAAAATCATTGTCCACGGCGACACCCGCGAGCAAGCCCTGGCCCGCATGCGCACCGCCCTGGCCGAGACCGTGGTGGAGGGCATCAACACCAACATCCCGCTGCACCGCGAGTTGATGGTGGATGCCAGCTTCATGGCCGGTGGCACCAACATCCACTACCTGGAAGAGTGGCTGGCCCAACGCCAGCGCTGAACGAAAGCGCCCATGTTTGAACTGGTGTTGCGGGTGCCCGAAGACGGGGTGGAGCTGGCCAGCGATGCGCTGGAGTCGTTGGACGCGCTGAGCGTGTCGGTGGAAGACGCCGACGCCCAGACGCCCGACGAACAGGCCATGTTCGGCGAGCCCGGTATGCCCGCCCCCAAAGCGGGTTGGCTGCGGTCCACCGTGGTGGCCCTGTTTGCCACACAAGCCCTGGCCGATGAAGCCGCCCGTTTGCTGGCGGTGCAAGATTTCTTCGAGGGCAGCGAGGTGGTGGGCATCAAACCCGTGCCCGACCAGGACTGGGTGCGCCTGACGCAATCGCAGTTTGACCCTGTGGAGATCACGCCCAGCTTCTGGATCGTGCCCACCTGGCACGAGCCCCCGGCCGCCGCTGTCCGGTTTTTGCGCCTGGACCCAGGCCTGGCCTTTGGCACCGGCACCCACCCCACCACCCGCATGTGCCTGCGCTGGATTGCCGGCCATGCGCTGGACGGCCAGCGCGTGCTGGACTACGGCTGCGGTTCGGGCATTCTGGCCATGGCGGCCAAACTGCACGGCGCGGGCGACACCGACGCGGTGGACATAGACCCGGCGGCCGTGTCGTCCACCACCATCAATGCGGCGGCCAACCACGTCACCCTGAACGCCGGGCTGCCCGACCTGGCCCGTGGGCCGTACCAAACGGTGTTGGCCAACATCCTGGCCACCCCCTTGAAGGTGCTGGCACCCTTGTTGTGCGGACACCTGGCCCCAGGGGCATCTTTGGTGTTGGCCGGCATTCTGTCGCGCCAGGCCGAGGAATTGACCGCCGCCTATGCCCCCCATGTGGTGCTGACCGTGGCTGACGAACAAGAGGGCTGGGTACTGATGACGGCCACCGCGCCACAGGCCTGAGCGGCTCACCGACGGGCAACGGCATGAGCCACGTCACCCAGTGCCCGGCCTGCCGCACCCATTTCAGGGTGGTGGCAGACCAGCTCAAGATTTCCGACGGGTGGGTGCGCTGCGGGCAGTGCGGCGAGGTGTTTGACGCCAAGGTGTCGATGCAGCCCTGGCCCTTGGTGCCAGTGACCGAGTGGGAGCCTGTGTTCCCAAACACGTCAGCCCCCGGGTGGGTGCCTGACATACCGTTGGAGCCAGAGCCAGAGCCAGAGCCAGAGCCAGAGCCAGAGCCAGAGGTGCCGGATTTGCCTGTTGAGCCAGAGCCAGGCCTGGCCGTTGACCCCGAGCCCGGTGCTGACGTGGCTTTTGTGCGCGAAGCCAAGCGCCGAGCCCTGTGGCAACGGCCGCAGGTGAGGACGCTGCTGGGTTTGGCGGTGTGGATTTTTGGGGGTGTGTTGCTGGCCCAGGTGCTGGCGCACCAGCGCCACCGCGTGGCGGCGGCCTACCCCGACGCCAAGCCCGGGTTGCAGGCGCTGTGCGAACCCCTGGGCTGCACCATCGAACCGTACCGCCAGATCGAGTCGGTGCTGATCGACAGTTCCGCGCTGGTTCGCGAGCGCGAAGACCTGTACCGTCTTGAAGTGGGACTTCAAAACACCTCGGATCTGGTGCTGGCCGTGCCCGCTTTGGAACTGAGCTTGACCAACACGGCTGACGAGGTGTTGTTGAGCCGTGTGTTGTTGCCTGCTGATTGGGACACGCCGCCTGACGCCCTGGCCCCTCACACCACGGCCACGCTTACCGTGCGCCTGTCGCTCGGGGCTGCCAGCGAGTTGCGCATGGCGGGCTACCGGGCACTGGTGTTTTACCCTTGATCGGCGGGTGAGGGCTCATGGCGGCAAGGGCGTGAGTGAAAGGGCCGCCGCGCGTTTGACCGTGGGTGGCAGAAACGACGCGGCCAGCGCCCGGTGCTGCATGCCCACCAGCGTGCGCAGGTCCAGCCCGCGCTCGGTGTGCAGCAGGGCCAGTTCGCGGCTGAGGGTGGTGCCCGACACCAGCCGGTTGTCGGGGGCACACGACACGCTCAGGCCCGCGTCCAGCATGGCTTTGATGGGGTGGGTGGCGATGGCGCTTGCCGCCCCCGTGTGCACGTTGCTGCTGGGGCACACCTCGAAATGCAGGCCGCGTTCGCGGGCCTCTTGTGCCCAGGCAGGGTCGTCCACCACCCGCACGCCGTGGCCGATGCGCGTGGCCCCCAGCCGTGCGGCTTCCAGCACGCGGCGGCCCGCATCGGCCTCGCCCGCGTGCACGGTGATGCCCAGCCCGCCGTCGCGGGCCCGGTGCAGTGCAGCGGCATGGACGCCGGGCGGAAAACCCAGCTCTGGCCCGGCCAGGTCAAAGCCCACCACACCGTGCGCCAGGTAACGCACGGCCAGTTCGGCGGCTGCCCTTGTGCTGTCTGAACCCAGGTGGCGCATGCCGCACACGATGAGCCCACACGGCACGGGGCTGTGTGCCAGGCCGCGCAGCACCGCCTCCAGGGCGGCTTCTGGGCCCAGGCCCCATTCGGCAAACAGTTGCGGGGCAAAACGGAATTCGGCCAGCACACAGCCGTCGGTGTGGGCGTCTTCGGCCAGTTCCTGTGCCACGCGTTCGCAGGCCGCCTCGGTGGCCATGGCCGCCACGGTGTGGTGAAAGCCTTGCAGGTAGGTCGCCAGCTGGCCCGTGCGGGCGTTGGCCAGCATCCAGTTGGCCACACCTTGGGCGCTGGGGCAGGGCAGGGGAATGCCCCTGGCGTGGCACAGCGCCCACAGGGTGTGCGGGCGCAGGCTGCCATCGATGTGTTCGTGCAGGCTGACTTTGGGCAGGGGTGTGAAATTGACCATCTCTCACGTATTATGTGGTGGGGCAAACGTTTGCGATCAATGGTTTGCCCCCTGTCGGTTTCCCGTTTTGTGCCCCCTTTTTCACCTGAAGGCCCGATCCATGACGCTGTTTGCCACTTTCAAGCTGGGCGCCGTTGCCGCCCTTTGTGCCGCTGCCGTGAGCGCCCACGCCGACCCCGCGCTGGTGTATGACATGGGCGGCAAGTTCGACAAATCGTTCAACCAGGCCGCTTACGAGGGCATGGAGCGCTGGAAGAAGGAAACGGGCGGCAAGTACCTGGACTTTGAAATCGCCAACGAAACCCAGCGCGAGCAGGCCGTGCGCCGCATGGCCGAGCGCGGGGCCAGCCCCATCATCGCGGTGGGCTTCAGCCAGGCCTCCAGCATCGAGAAGGTGGCCAAGGAGTTTCCCAAGCTCAAGTTCGCCATCATCGACATGGTGGTGAACCTGCCCAACGTGCAGTCCGTCGTGTTCAAGGAACAGGAGGGCAGCTACCTGGTGGGCGTGATGGCGGCCAAGGCCAGCAAAACCGGCAAAGTGGGTTTTGTGGGCGGCATGGACATTCCGCTGATCTGCAAATTCCAGTGCGGTTACGAACAAGGCGCCAAAGCCACCCACCCCAAGGCCGAGGTGATTGCCAACATGACCGGCACCACCGGTGCGGCCTGGAACGATCCCGCCCGGGGCGGTGAGTTGGCCAAAGCCCAGTTCAACCGGGGGGTGGACGTGGTGTTTGCCGCCGCCGGGGGCACCGGTGTGGGCGTGTACCAGGCCGCCAAAGACGCGGGCAAGCTGGCGATTGGCGTGGACAGCAACCAGAACCACCTGCACCCCGGCACCATGCTGACCTCCATGCTCAAACGCGTGGACGTGGCGGTGTACAACGTGGCCAAGGCCCACACCCCCGGCATGAGCGTGCTGGGCCTGAAAGAAGGCGGCGTGGACTACGCGCTGGACGAACACAACGCCAAACTCGTCACGCCCGACATGAAGAAAGCCGTGGAGGAAGCCAAGGCCGCCATCCTGTCGGGCAAGGTGAAAGTGGCCGATTACATGGCCGACAATGCCTGCAAATATTGATAGCTGAAAAAACATGCCCATCAAGCGGTAGAGCCTTATTTTGCTTAAAAAATGAGATCCATCAAAGACGTGGCCCGCCTGGCGGGGGTGTCGTACACCACGGTGTCGCATGTCATCAACGGCACCCGCCGGGTGAGCGACTTGGCCCGCCAGCGTGTGTTGCAGGCCATCTCTGACAGCGGCTACGTGCCCAGCGCGGCGGCCCGTGCGTTGCGCGGGGCCAAGGCCCGCATCCTGGGGGTGCTGGTGCCCGACATCAGCAACCCCTTTTGCGCCGAGCTGGTGTTGGGCCTGGAGCAAACCGCGCGCGCGGCC
Source organism: uncultured Hydrogenophaga sp. (assembly GCA_964342395.1). Taxonomy (GTDB): domain Bacteria; phylum Pseudomonadota; class Gammaproteobacteria; order Burkholderiales; family Burkholderiaceae_C; genus UBA2334. The sequence goes on along the minus strand of CAYFFJ010000049.1, from coordinate 11,039 downwards.
GGTTATTCGCTGCTGCTGTGCAGCACCGAACCCGATGCCGCCGACATTGAAACCCAGATCGACAACCTCATGGCCCGCCGGGTGGACGGCCTGGTGGTGGTGGCCGGTGTGTTTGACCGCCCGCGTACCGTGCAGGTGTTGCGCCAGGCGGTGGCACGCAGCCGCTTGCCCCTGCTGCTGCTGGACCGCAGCCCCGCCGAGCTGCGCTGCGACGCCCTGCTGGCCCACCACCGCGAGGCGGGGCGCGATGCCACGCGCCATCTGTTGGCACTGGGCCACCGCCGCATTGCCTGCCTGAGCGGGCCGGCCAACCTCGCCATCAGCCAGGACCGCGTGGCCGGGTGGCGCGATGCCTTGGCCGAGGCCGGTGTGGAACCCGAGCCCGGGTGGCTGGCCGAAGGTGATTTCAGTCTGGAGGCCGGGCACCGGCACGGCCTGGCCTGGCTGCAGCAGGGCGGGGTGAGCGCCATTTTTGCCAGCAACGACCTCATGGCCCTGGGTGTGCTGCGTGCAGCGGCCCAGTTGGGGGTGCCAGTGCCGGGGCGTTTGTCGGTCATGGGTGTCGATGGCATCGACATTGGCCGCTACACCCACCCGGCGCTGGCCACTGTGGGCGCGTCGCTGCGGCAGGTGGGACAGGAAGCGGGCGAGATGTTGCTGCACCGCATCCAGCACCCCGAGGGCCCGCCCCAAAAGCGCTGGCGCACCCTGGGCCTGTTGCCCCGCGAATCCACCGGGCCCGTGCCCGGTACCGACACATGAGCGCCCTGGCACCGACCCCAACCGTGGCCTGGGCGGTGGAGATGCAGGGCATCCACAAACGTTTTGGTGCGGTGCGCGCCAACAACGGCGTGACCCTGCGCGTGCGTCCCGGCACCCTTCATGCCCTGGTGGGCGAAAACGGGGCGGGCAAAAGCACGCTCATGTCCATCCTGTATGGCTTTTACGAGGCCGACAGCGGCACGCTTCGAGTGAACGGCCAGGCCGTGCGCATCCGCAGCGCACAAGACGCCATTGCCCTGGGACTGGGCATGGTCCACCAGCACTTCATGCTGGTGGACACCATGACCGCGCTCGACAACGTGATGCTGGGGGCCGAGTCGTCCGCCTGGCTGCACAAGGCCGCCCCGGCCGCCCGCCAACGCCTGCAAGACCTGATGCACGCCACGGGCCTGCACGTGGTGCTTGACACCCCGGTGGGCGACCTGCCCGTGGGCGACCGCCAGCGGGTGGAAATTTTGAAGGCCCTGTTTCGCGGGGCCAAAACCCTCATCCTGGACGAGCCCACCGCCGTGCTCACCCCCCAGGAAATGGCCCAGTTGTTCGAGGTGTTGCGCCGCCTGCGCGCGCAGGGCCGCACGGTCATTCTCATCACCCACAAGCTGAAAGAAGTGATGGCCCTGTGCGACCACGTCACCGTCATGCGGGCCGGCACCGTGGTGCACGAAACCCCCGTGGCCGACACCGGCGTGGACGCACTGGCCCAGGCCATGGTGGGCCGCCCCGTGCACCTCATGGCTCCCGACCTTGCCCCGGCCCCTGGGGCGGACCCGTTGGGCGAGGTGCGGCTGGTGGCACAAGACCTGCACCTGACCGATGCCTGGGGCGTGCCCCGCCTCAAAGGCGTGGACCTGCAATTGCGGGCGGGCGAAATCGTGGGGGTGGCCGGGGTGTCGGGCAACGGGCAAAGCGAGTTGCTGGACGTGTTGTCGGGCCTGACCGCCCCGCAGTCGGGCCGCCTGGGCCTGAACGGCCAAACGTTTGAGCCCGCCGCCTGGCTGCGCCCCACCCAGGCCCGCCAGCTGGGGTTGGCCCATGTGCCCGAAGACCGCCACGCCCGTGCCCTGGTGATGGGTTTCGAGGCCTGGGAATCGGCCGCACTCGGGTACGAGGCCTGGCCCGAAAACGCCACCGCCTGGGGCTGGATGCACCGCCATGCCATGCACGCCCACACCGCCGACATGATGGAGCGTTTTGACGTGCGCCCCCGCGACCCGCGGCTGGCCAGCGCCAAGTTTTCCGGCGGCAACCAGCAAAAGCTGGTGCTGGCCCGCGAACTGGGGCGCGCGCCCACCGTGCTGCTGATCGGTCAGCCCACGCGGGGGGTGGACATTGGGGCCATCGAATTCATCCACGGCCAGCTGCGTTGCCTGCGTGACGCGGGCTGTGCGGTGTTGCTGGTGTCCAGCGAGCTGGACGAAATTTTGGCCCTGGCCGACCGTGTGGTGGTCATGTGCCAGGGCGCGGTCACGGGTGAGCTGCCCGTGGCCGAGTGCACCGAAACCCGCCTGGGGGTGCTGATGGCGGGAGGGCAAGCGGCATGAGTCACCCGCACCCTTTGCCCCGTTGGGCCGACGTGGTGGCCCTGCCCCTCATCAACCTCGCCGTGGCCCTGTTGGCCGCCGGGGCCGTGGTGGCGCTGGTGGGTCAAAACCCCACCGAGGTGCTGCAGGCCCTGGTGCACGGTGCGGTGGGCACCCAGCGCAACCTCAGCTACACGCTGTACTACGCCACCAGTTTCGTGTTCACCGGGCTGGCGGTGGCCGTGGCGTTTCACGGCGGCCTGTTCAACATCGGTGGCGAAGGGCAGGCCGTGCTGGGCGGCCTGGGGGCGGGCCTGGTGGCGCTGTGGTGGTCGGCGCACTTGCCTGCATGGCTGATGCTGCCGCTCATGGTGGGCGCTGCCGCGCTGGCGGGCATGGCCTGGGCGGCGGTGCCCGCGTATTTGCAGGCCTACCGGGGCAGCCACATCGTCATCACCACCATCATGTTCAACTTTTTGGCTTCCACGCTGCTGGTGTACCTGCTGGTGAACTGGCTCAAGGCACCGGGCTCCATGTCGGTGGAGAGTGCGCCCTTTGCCGAATCGGCCCAATTGCCCGGTGTGCACCACATGCTGGCCTGGCTGGGGGTGGCGTGGCCGTCGTCTCCGCTGAACGCCAGCGTGCTGCTGGCCGTGGCAGCGGCGGTGGGGGTGCACCTCTTCCTGTGGCGCACGCGGGCGGGCTACCGCTTGCGCGCCGTGGGGGCCAGCGAAACGGCTGCGCAGTACGCGGGCATCCATGCCAAACGCCAGGTGCTGCTGGCCATGGCCACCTCGGGCGCGCTGGCCGGGCTGGTGGGTGTGAACGAAATTGCCGGCGTGGCGGGTCGCCTGATGCTCGATTTTGTGGCGGGCGCGGGTTTCACCGGCATCGCTGTGGCGCTGATGGGGCGCAATCACCCAGTGGGCATTGGGCTGGCCAGCCTGTTGTTTGGGGCGCTGTTCCAAGGCGGGGCCGAGGTGGCGTTTGAGGTGCAAGGTTTCACCCGCGACATGGTGGTCACGCTGCAAGGCTTCATCGTGCTGATGTCGGGGGCCATGGCCTATGTGCTGGCGCCCGTGTTGGCCCGTGCACTGGCCTTTGTGCTGGCACGGTGGGGCAAAGGGGCAAGCCATGGATGAGATGCTGTGGGGTTCCCTGCTCGGCTCCACCCTGCGCGTGGCCACGCCTCTCCTGTTGTGTGCACTGGCCGGGCTGCTGAGCGAACGCAGCGGGGTGGTGGACATTGGGCTGGAGGGCAAGATGCTGGCCTCCGCCTTTGCCGCTGCGGCCGCAGGTGCCGCCACCGGCAGCCTGGGCTGGGCGCTGCTGGCCGGGCTGGGCGTGGCGGTGGTGCTGTCGTGGGTACACGGCTTGGCCTGCGTCAGCCACAGCGGCGACCAGGTGGTGTCGGGCGTGGCACTCAACATCATTGCCGCAGGCCTCACCGCCGTGCTGGGAGCCGCGTGGTTTCGCCAGGGCGGCCAGACACCGGCCTTGCCCGACAGCGTGCGCCTCACCCCCTTGTGGCCCGATGCGGTGGCGGCCCTGCAAGGGGTGCCGTGGCTGGGGGCCTTGCTGGGGCAAGGCCTGTTGGGCCACAACGCACTGGTGTATGGGGCGCTGGCGCTGGTGCCCGCCGTGTGGTTTGTGCTGTGGCGCACGCGCTTTGGCCTGCGCCTGCGTGCCGTGGGCGAAAACCCCGCCATGGTTGAGGCGGCCGGTGTGTCGGTGAACGGCATGCGCTACGCGGCGCTCAGCCTGAACGGCCTGCTGTGTGGCCTGGCCGGGTGTTACCTGGTGCTGGCGCAGAGCGCGTCGTTTGTGCCGCACATGACGGCGGGGCGCGGCTTCATGGCCCTGGCAGCCCTCATTTTTGGCAAATGGCACCCGGTGGGCGCGCTGTGGGCCTGTTTGCTGTTTGGTTTTCTGGACGCGGTCGCCATTCGCCTGCAAGGTGTGGCCCTGCCCGTGGTGGGCGAGGTGCCGGTGCAGTGGGTGCAAGCCTTGCCCTACCTGCTGACCGTGGTGCTGCTGGCCGGGTTCATTGGCAAGGCCGTGGCCCCCAAGGCCCTGGGCATTCCTTACGTGAAAGAACGCACATGACTTGGTTTGTGGACAAGGCCGAACAAACCCTGGCCCAGCACCTGTGGGCTCGGGCCCTGGCGGTGCAGGCCCGGGCGCACGCGCCGTATTCCCGCTTTCTGGTGGGCGCAGCCCTGGTGGACGACTTGGGGTCCACCCACGTGGGCTGCAACGTGGAAAACGCCGCCTACCCCCAAGGCGTGTGCGCCGAGGCCGGTGCCATCAGCGCCATGGTGGCTGGGGGCGGACGGCACATCCGGGGCCTGCTGGTGGTGGGCACCGGGGCGCAATGGGTGACCCCCTGCGGGGGGTGCCGCCAGAAAATCCGAGAATTCGCCGCACCCCACACCCCGGTGTGGGTGGCCAATGCCGACGGCGTGCAGGCCCGCCTGACGTTGGACGAGCTGTTGCCCCACAGCTTTGGCCCCGACCATTTGTCACACCCGAAGGCCCCCGCATGAGCCCCACCGCACTCCAGGTGCTGCAACTCCGCCTGCCCCAGGCGCGTCCCCGCGTGGCGCTGGTGCTGGGCTCCGGCTGGGGCGGCGCGGTGGCCGCCCTGCGCGAGCCCGTGCGCGTGCCTTACGCCGAGCTGCCCGGCTTTCCCGTGCCCAGTGTGCAAGGCCACGCCAGCGACCTGGTGTGGGGCCGCCTGGGCCCGCACCAGGTGGTGGTGCTCACCGGGCGCAAACACACCTACGAAACCGGCGACGCCACCGGCATGAAGCTGCCGCTGCGCACCCTGCGCGACTGGGGCTGCGAGGTGCTGGTGCAAACCAACGCCGCTGGCAGCCTGCGCGCCGACATGCCTCCTGGCAGCCTGATGGTGCTGAACGACCACCTGAACCTGCCCCAGCGCTCGCCGCTGGTGGGTGAGCCCGGCAACGACCGCTTCGTCAGCATGCTCGATGCCTACGACCCCGCCCTGCGCGCCCAGGCCCTGGCCACCGCACAGGCGTGTGGCAGCCCACTGCACGAAGGGGTGTACGCCTGGTTTTTGGGCCCGCAGTTTGAAACCCCGGCCGAAATCCGCATGGCCCAGCGCCTGGGGGCCGATGCCGTGGGCATGAGCACCGTGCCCGAAACCCTCATCGCCCGCCACCTGGGGCTGAAGGTGCTGGCCATTTCGCTCATCACCAACATGGGGGCGGGCCTGTCGGCCGAAACCCTCAGCCACGCCCACACCCTGGCCCAGGCCAATGCGGCGGGCGAACAGGCCGCCCGCGTGTTGACCGCCGTTTTGGAGAACCTCACATGGTGAACCCCTTGCTGCCTCTGCCCTCGGCGTTGGACACTTCCGCCCAGCGCCAACGGGCCGCCGCCACCGTCATGGCCTGCCTGGACCTGACCGACCTGAACACCGGCAGCCACGAGGCCGCCATTGACGCGTTGTGCGCCAAGGCGCGGGGCGGCGGCGGTGTGTTGCCCTCCTTTCTGCCGCCTGTTGCCGCCGTGTGTGTGTGGCCGCGCCTGGTGGCCCATGCCCGCCAGCAGCTGCCGGGGCACATCGGGGTGGCGGCGGTGGTCAACTTCCCGTCCGGGCAACAAAGCCTGTCCGAGGTGCTGGCCGAGGTGGAGCAGATTGCCCACAGCGGTGGCCAGGAGGTGGACTGCGTGCTGCCCTACCAGGCGCTGTGCGGCGTGGACGCTCCCGCGCCTGCCCTGGCCACCGCCAGCCAATTGCTGCAAGCCGTGCGCCGTGCCAGCCCCGGCCTGCTGCTCAAAGTCATTCTGGAAACCGGCGAGTTGCCCAACCCCGAACGCGTGGCCCAACTCAGCCAGCTGGCGCTGGACGCGGGGGCTGATTTCATCAAAACCAGCACCGGCAAAACCCCACACGGCGCCAGCCTGCCCGCTGCCACCGCCATGCTGCGGGTGCTGCAGGCGCGTGGCCTGGCCTTGCCGCCGGGCGCATCGGCTGTGCTGGGCTTCAAACCCTCGGGCGGGCTGCGCACCCTGGCCGATGTGTGGCCGTACGCGCTGGCGGTGCAACAGGCCCTGGGCCCGCACGCGGTCAACCCCCGGCGCTTTCGCGTGGGAGCCAGCAGCCTGTGGGACGACCTGGCGGCCGTGCTGCAGGGCCAGGCCGGTGTGTCGGCTGGGTCAGTTGGGTATTGAGGATTATTAATTTAATAGCTAACTATTAAATATGGTAAAGCGCTTCGTGCTTAAAAAGCTTTAAAAATCAACCCACCCGATTTCACTCCATGCTGTTGCCCCAAGAAATCATCCGAGCCAAACGCGACGGTGCCGCGCTGGACGCGCCCCAGATACAGGCCTTTGTGCGCGGCCTGGTCGATGGTTCGTGGAGCGAAGGCCAGGCCGCCGCGCTGGCCATGGCCATCTTCTTCCGGGGCATGGACGGCCCGGAGCGCGTGGCCCTCACCCGCGCCATGATGACCTCGGGCGACGTGCTCGAATGGGGCAGCGCCCACCTGGGAGGCCCCGTGCTCGACAAACACTCCACCGGCGGTGTGGGCGACAAGGTCAGCCTCATGCTCGCGCCCTGGGTGGCCGCGTGTGGGGGCTATGTGCCCATGATTTCAGGCCGGGGCCTGGGCCACACCGGTGGCACGCTGGACAAGTTCGACAGCATCCCCGGCTACCAGACCGCCCCCAGCCTGGACCTGCTGCGCCGCACCGTGGCCCAGGTGGGCTGCGCCATCATTGGGCAAACGGCGGACCTGGCCCCGGCCGACCGGCGGCTGTACGGCATTCGCGACGTGACGGCCACGGTCGAGTCGGTGCCCCTCATCACCGCCAGCATCCTGTCCAAAAAGCTGGCCGCCGGCCTGCAAGGCCTGGTCATGGACGTCAAGGTGGGCAACGGCGCCTTTGCCGACAACCTGCCCATGGCGCAGGAGCTGGCCCAATCCCTGGTGACCGTGGCGCAAGGGGCGGGCCTGCCCACCCGTGCGTTGCTGACCGACATGAACCAGGTGCTGGGCCGCACTTGCGGCAATGCGGTGGAGATGCAAGAGGCGGTGGACTTCCTCACCGGCACCCACCGCGAACCCCGGTTGTGGGACGTCACCCGCGCCCTGGCCGCCGACATGCTGCTGCTGGGGGGCCTGGCCGCCAGCGAGGCCGAGGCCTTTCAACGGCTGGACCGCGCACTCGACAGCGGCGCGGCCGCCGAGCGCTTCGAGCGCATGGTGCACGCCCTGGGCGGCCCTGCCAACTTGTTGGCCAGCAGCCGCCAGCACCTGCCCACCGCACCGGTGTGGCTGGACGTGCCCGCGCCCCGCGCCGGGTGGGTGTCGGCCATGCACACGCGCGACGTGGGGGTGGCCGTCATCGAACTGGGGGGGGGCCGCCGCAAAGCCACTGACACGGTGGACCATGCCGTGGGCTACACCGGCCTGCACGCCATCGGTCAGCGCCTGGAAGTGGGCGAGCGGCTGGCCACCGTGCACGCCCGCGATGCGGCATCGGCCGAGCGCGCCGCCCGCGCCTTGCTGGCTGCCGTGACCGTGTCTGACCAACCCTGCGGCGCGCAGCCCGTGCTGGTGCACAAAGTCAGCGGATCAGTCATGGGGGCCATCCCATGACCCGCGCCGTGGTGCTGGTGCTCGATTCTTTCGGCCTGGGCGCCACACCCGATGCGGCCCTGTTTGGCGACGTGGGGGCCCACACCTTCGGCCACATGGCCGCATGGCGGGCAGCCCAAGGCCAGCCGCTGCACCTGCCCCACCTCATGGCCTTGGGGCTGGGCCACGCCGCCCAGGCCGCCAGCGGTCAGTGGCCTGCGGGGTTTGCCCAGATGCCCCCGCCCACGGGCCACGTGGCGCACAGCGCGGCCCGCGAAGCCAGCCGGGGCAAAGACACGCCCAGCGGCCACTGGGAAATGATGGGCTGCCCCGTGCCGTTCGACTGGGGGTATTTCCCCACCGAAGCAGCCCTGGCCGCGCAGCCTGACGGTGAACAGTCGGGTGAACACATCGGCGTGTTCCCGGCCGGGCTGATGCACGAGTGGTACCGCGCCTGCGGCCTGCCAGGCAGCCTGTGCAATGGCCACGCCAGCGGCACCGACGTCATTGACCGCCTGGGCGGCGAACACCTGCGCACCGGCTGGCCCATTTGTTACACCAGCGCCGACAGCGTGTTCCAGGTGGCCGCACATGAAACCGCGTTTGGCCTGGAGCGGCTGTACGCCATTTGCGAAGCCGCCAAACCCCTTTTCGACCAGGCTCACATCGCCCGCGTGATCGCCCGCCCGTTTGTGGGGGGGCAGGGCCAACCGTACCGGCGCACCGGTCACCGCCGCGACCTGACCACTCCGCCTCCTGGCGAAACCCTGCTGGACCGCCTGTTGGCCCACGGACGCCAGGTGCACGCGGTGGGCAAAATCCCCGACATCTTTGCCCACCGGGGCATCAGCCACGCCCACAAGGGCGACGGCAATGCCGCTTTGTGCGAGGCCACCCTGCAAGCACTGGGCCAGTGTCCCGACGGCGGACTGGTGTTTGCCAACCTGGTGGATTTCGACATGCTGTACGGCCACCGCCGCGACGTGGCCGGTTACGCCCAGGCGCTGGAAACCTTCGATGCCTGGTTGCCCCGCCTGCAGGCTGCGCTGCAACCCGGCGACCTGTTGCTGCTGACGGCCGACCACGGCTGCGACCCCACCTGGCCCGGCTCGGACCACACCCGCGAACACGTGCCCCTGCTGTTCAGCGGCCCCGCGTGCCCGGCACTGGGCGGCCTGCCCATCAGCCCCGGTTTTGCCGACATGGGCCAGACCCTGGCACAGCACCTGGGTGTGGGCCGGTTGGCGCACGGGCAACCCTGCTGGGCCTGAGCCCTCACCGTCTTCCCCATGAAAAACGGCCCCGTGAGAGGGGCCGTGGGTGGGCGGTGGCGGGGTTGACCGTGTGGCGGGTCAACGCCCCGGTGTCAGGGCTTGGCCGAGGTGGGGAAGGGCCACGCGGCGTGGGGATTCAGTGTGGTTTGGGCCGCAGAGGCCGCCTTTTTGGCTGCCGCTGTTTTTTTGGCTGTGGCAGTTTTTGTCGGCGCAGCTTTCACTGCCGCAGGGGCTTTTGCGGTTTTGGCAGGGGCTTTTGCGGGCGCTGCTTTTGCCGGGGCTGCTTTGACCGGGGCTGCCGCTTTCGGTGCTGCAGCCGCTTTTTTGGCTGGGGCTTTTGCCGCAGCCTTGGCGGCAGGCTTTGCTGCGGCGGGTTTCACGGCTGCAGGTTTGGCTGCAACCGCTTTTTTGGCAGGGGCTGTTTTGGCGGCTGCCTTCACGGCGGGTGCAGCGGCTTTTTTGGCCGGTGCGGCTTTGGGGGCGGGGGCTGCCTTGGCGGCAGGCTTTGCAGCCGCGGTTTTTTTCGCAGTGGCAGCCGCTTTTACCGGAGCTGCTTTAACCGGAGCTGCTTTAACCGGAGCTGCTTTAACCGGCGCTGCTTTGGCGGCTGGTTTCACAGCGGTTTTCGCTGCAGGTTTGGCGGCGGCTTTCGCAACCGGCTTGGCCGCTGCGGGCGCAGGGGCCACGGCCGCTTTTTTCACGGGGGCTGCTTTGGCGGGTGCCACGGCTTTCTTCACGGGGGCGGCCTTTTTGGCGGCAGGTTTTTTCGCAGTTGCCATCTTGTTATCTCCTGGGGTAGGTTGCAAAGAACGTCTCGGGTGGGCTTGAAAAAGGAGGAGACGATTCAGTGCACCGCAAACCCCGGTCCCACAACCGGCATGGCGCTGCGGAGCGCTGAATGGGGGAGACATGCAAGCCGCTACCCGCTGCCGTCGGCCCCACCCCGCCAAGGCGGACGCTGGGGGCTGGCAGGGGCGTGGGGCGCATGTGGTGTGGCGGTCCGTGGCGGGTGATCGGTCTGGGTCAGTCCCAGGAGAGGGCGCCGCCCGACTGGTACTCGATGACACGGGTTTCGAAGAAGTTGCGTTCCTTCTTCAGGTCGATCATTTCGCTCATCCAGGGGAAGGGGTTTTCTTCGTTCGGGAACAGCGCTTCCAGGCCGATTTGTGTGGCGCGGCGGTTGGCAATGTAGCGCAGGTAACCCTTGAACATGGATGCGTTCATGCCCAACACACCACGCGGCATGGTGTCTTCGGCGTATTGGTATTCCAGCTCCACGGCTTTGGTGAACAGGTCTTTGATCTCGGCTTTGAACTCGGCCGTCCACAGGTGGGGGTTTTCGAGTTTGAGCTGGTTGATCAGGTCGATGCCGAAGTTGCAGTGCATGGACTCGTCGCGCAGGATGTACTGGTACTGCTCGGCGGCGCCGGTCATCTTGTTCTGGCGGCCCAGTGCCAGGATTTGCGTGAAACCCACGTAGAAGAACAGGCCTTCCATCAGGCAGGCAAACACGATCAGCGATTTCAGCAGTGTCTGGTCGTTTTCGGGTGTGCCGGTGTGGAAGTGCGGGTCCATGATCGCGTCGATGAACGGAATCAGGAACTCGTCCTTGTTGCGGATGGACGGCACTTCGTTGTAGGCGTTGAAAATTTCGCCTTCATCCAGGCCCAGGCTTTCCACAATGTATTGGTAGGCGTGGGTGTGGATGGCTTCTTCAAACGCCTGGCGCAGCAAAAACTGGCGGCACTCGGGTGCGGTGATGTGGCGGTAGGTGCCCAGCACGATGTTGTTGGCCGCCAGGCTGTCGGCCGTCACGAAAAAGCCCAGGTTGCGCTTGACGATGCGGC
>CAYFFJ010000048.1:0-20728 GCA_964342395.1 uncultured Hydrogenophaga sp. | reverse complement strand
CTTCCACGACGACCAGCACGGCACCGCCATCGTGGTGGGCGCGGCCATTTTCAACGGCCTGAAAGTGGTGGGCAAAGACCCCAAACAGGTCAAGCTGGTCACCTCGGGCGCAGGCGCTGCGGCCCTGGCTTGCCTGGGCCTGCTGGTGAAGCTGGGCATTCCCCGCGAAAACATCTATGTCACCGACTTGGTCGGCGTGGTTTACAAAGGCCGCACCGAGCTGATGGACGAAGACAAAATCCAGTTCGCCCAGCACACCGACGCCCGCACACTGAGCGACATCATCGACGGCGCCGACATCTTCCTGGGCCTGTCTGCCGGTGGCGTGCTCAAGCAAGAGATGGTGGTCAAAATGGCCGCCAAGCCCCTGATCTTCGCGCTGGCCAATCCCACGCCTGAAATTTCTCCCGAGCTGGTGAAAGAAGTGCGCGACGACGCCATCATGGCCACGGGCCGCACCGACTACCCCAACCAGGTGAACAACGTCCTGTGCTTTCCGTACATCTTCCGGGGTGCCCTGGACTGCGGGGCCACCACCATCACCGACGAAATGGAAATTGCCGCTGTGCACGCCATTGCCGAGTTGGCCCAGGCCGAGCAAAGCGATGTGGTGGCTGCGGCCTATGTGGGTGAAAAGCTGGCGTTTGGCCCCGACTACCTGATTCCCAAGCCGTTCGACCCCCGGCTGATGATCAAAATTGCCCCGGCCGTGGCCCAGGCCGCCGCCGACAGCGGCGTGGCGCTGCGCCCCATCGCTGACATGGACGCCTACCGCGACAAGCTGCAAAGCTTCGTGTTCGCATCGGGCACGGTCATGAAGCCCATTTATGCCGCCGCCAAACTGGCCAAGGCCAAACGTGTGGCCTACGCCGAAGGCGAAGAAGAGCGCGTGCTGCGCGCCTGCCAGATCGTGGTGGACGACGGCCTGGCCCGCCCCACCCTGATCGGCCGCCCCGCCGTGATCGCCCAACGGGTGGAAAAATTCGGCCTGCGCTTGAAAGAAGGGCTGGATTACGACGTGGTGAACGTCGAACTCGACCACCGCTACCGCGACTTCTGGCAGACCTACCACAGCATGATGGAGCGCAAGGGGGTGACCACCCAGCTCGCCAAAATCGAAATGCGCCGCCGCCTGACCCTCATCGGCTCCATGCTGCTGCACAAAGGCGAGGTGGACGGCCTCATTTGCGGCACCTGGGGCACCACGTCCAACCACCTGGAGTACATCGACCAGGTCATTGGCAAGCGCGAAGGCGGCAGCCCCAGCACCGAACAAGACGTGCGCATTTACGCCTGCATGAACGGCCTGATGTTGCCTGGGCGCCAGGTGTTCCTGGTTGACACCCACGTCAACTACGATCCCACCGCCGAAGAGTTGACGGAAATCACCGTGATGGCGGCCGAAGAAATGCTGCGTTTTGGCATAACGCCCAAGGCCGCACTGCTGTCGCACTCCAATTTCGGCAGCAGCAACCTGCCCAGTGCCATCAAAATGCGCGACACCCTGGCGCTGCTGCGGACGCAAGCCCCTTGGCTGGAGGTGGACGGTGAAATGCACGGCGATGTCGCGCTCGATGCCGACATCCGCCTCAACCTGATGCCCAATACCCTGCTGCGCGGCGAAGCCAACCTGCTGGTGCTGCCCAACATCGACGCGGCCAACATCGCCTACAACCTGCTGAAAACCGCCGCTGGCGGCAATATCGCCATCGGCCCCGTGCTGCTGGGCGCGGCCAAGCCGGTGCACATCCTCACGGCCAGCACCACGGTGCGCCGCATCGTCAACATGACCGCCCTCACGGTGGCAGACGCCAACGCACACCGCTGACGTCAGTCCGCCCCCCGTCAAGCGGGAGGGCCAATACCCCTACCTCAAGGCCTGCGCTCCCCCCGCAGGCCTTGCGTTTTTGGGCCGACTCAGGCACACTCGCGGGCTCGATTTTCAGGGTTTACCCGCGCTTTTGCGGGCAAATGCGGTGGGATCGGTACAACCAAGATTGGCAAGGACAAGATGACCCGGGGAGTATCTGCGGCGGCATGGGGCACGCAAGGCGCACAACAATGCGCCAGCGTATGGCAACGTGCACAGCGCGGTCTTCGCGGCGCCGTGTGGGCGGCGGGGTTGGCATTCGCCGCCCTGGCGCCACTGCCGCCCGCTCAGGCATTTGTGACCCCACCGGTGGGTTTGCCTGCCATGGCCCGCGCAGAGCTGCCGCCCCAGGGCCGCGATGTGCTTGCCAGGATTGAAAACGGAGATTCGTTCAGCCACCCCAAAGATGGCTCTGTGTTTGGCAACCGGGAACGCCTGCTTCCCAAACAGATCCGAGGCTATTACCGGGAATACACCGTGCCCACACCCGGGCTCAAGCACCGCGGGGCCAAACGCATTGTGTGTGGCGGTGAGCCCCAGCGCAGGCCCGACGCCTGCTTTTACACCGAAGACCACTACGCCAGCTTTCGGCTGATCGCGCCGTGACTTCAACCAGTTCTGGTTTTTTGTTTTTTTGACTTTTTATTTATAGAGGAACGGAGATGGACATGCCACTTCGTCAAGTGCGAACCAACATCGTGCAATCCATCCGCGCACACCGCGTGGAAGATTTGCAGGCCGCCGCGCAGCAGCTGGGCCACCACTTTTTGTATGCCAACCTGGCCAAAGCCCAGAGCAAACAAGACGTGTTGGACCTGATTGCCGCGCAGTACACGTTCCCCGCCCATTTCGGCAAAAACTTCGACGCGCTCTACGACTGCCTGACCGATACCGTGCACAAGGCCGGAGCGCAAACGGGCTTCATCGTGGTGCTGGAGCACATTCCGGCACACGCCAAATTCGACAAAGAAGCCCGCGAGCAATTGTTGGACATCTTCCGCGACGCGGCCGACTACTGGAGCGACCGGAAAATTGCCTTCCGTTGCTTCTATTCGTTCTCGGTGGCCCGCGCCTCCAAGGGCGAACAGGCTGGCGCCGAAGACGAAACCACGGCTGAAGCCATGCCCACCGACAAACTGGTGGACGTCAGCCCCATGGCCTTGCGCATGAGCAGTCCGTTCAATGCGGGTTACTGGATGGCTGCCGCCTGAAGCGGCACACCCGGGCCTGACAAGGCCTGGGCCAGCGCGGTGTATTCGGCCACGGGCACTTCTTCGGCCCGGCGCTGCACGTCAAAAGCGCCTGCAAACTGGCGGGTTTCCAGCCACTTGCCCAGTGTGTGCCGCAACAATTTGCGGCGCTGGCTGAAGGCCACACGCACCAGCTCTTCCAGCAAGCCGGGGTTCAGCGCCACGGGTTGTGCCAGGGGCAGCATGCGCACCACGGCGCTGTCCACCCGAGGCGGTGGGTCGAACGACTCTGGCGGCACGAACAACACGTTTTGCATGGCATAACGCCACTGCAGCATGACCGACAAACGCCCGTAATCCGATGTGGCAGGGCGTGCCACCATGCGGTCGATCACCTCTTTTTGAAGCATGAAATGCTGGTCTTGCACCACCGGCACGTGCTCAAGCAAGTGAAACAGAATGGGCGTGGAAATGTTGTACGGCAGGTTGCCCACCACCCGCAACTGGGGCACACCCAGCGTGTGGGCCAACGCGGTGAAATCCACTTTCAGCACATCCGATTCCACCACCCGAAGCTGAGGGCGGGTGCGCAGGCGCACGGCCAGGTCGCGGTCCAGCTCGATCACGGTGAGCGCACCCAGGCGCTCGACCAGGGGCTGCGTGAGGGCTGCCAGGCCTGGGCCAATTTCCACCACCGGCTCACCCGGTTGCGGATTGATGGCGTCCACGATGGCGCCAATGATGCCGTTGTCGCTCAGAAAATGCTGACCAAACCGCTTGCGCGCGATGTGCTTCATTGCGGAGCGTCCCGGTATTCCACGTAAGCACCGGCGCGCACGTCTTCCACCCAGCGGGTGTAGGCCTCTTCCATTTTTTGCTCGCGCACCAGTTGTCTCAATTGGTCGCGTTGCGCCTTGGCCGACAGCTCCACGTCTTTGCGCTCCAGCACCTGGATCAGGTGCACCCCAAAGCGCGACACCAGGGGCTGCGAAATGCCGTTGGGCCCCAGCCGGTTCATGGCCTCTTCAAACTCGGGCACAAACATGCCGGGCACGGCCCAGCCCAGGTCCCCCCCTTGTGCGGCCGAGCCGTCCTGGCTGATCTGGCGCGCAACCTCGGCAAAATCGGCCTGGCCTGCCACCAGCCGCGTCCGGTGCTCGGTCAACTGGGCCAAGGCTGCCGCCTCGGTCAAACGGGCCGAGGGCCGCAACAAGATGTGGCGGGCCCGGGTCTGGGTGACGGTGGCATCGGGCAAACCGGCCACCCGTTTGTCCACCACCTTCAGCACGTGAAAACCAGCGCCGCTGCGCACCGGCCCGGCAATCCCCCCCACCTTGACGGCACGCGTGGCGTCGACAAACAACACGGGGTAACGCTCGGATGCCCGCAGGCCCAGGTCGCCCCCACTGGCGCGGTCGGGGGCATCGGAATATTCCCGTGCCAGGGCGGCAAAATCGGCACTGCCACGGGCTTTTTCGGCCACCATCTGGGCGCGAGCCATGAGGGAGGCCAGGCGCTGGGCATCGGCGTTTTCCGGCACGGCCACCAGCACCTGGGCGATGTGGAGCTGCAAATCGGCACCGGGGTTGTCGCGCTTTTGGGCCACAAAGCGGTCCACCTCGGCCTCGGTCACGCGCACACGGGCATCAACCTCGCGTTCGCGCAGGCGCTGCACCAGAATTTGCTGGCGGATGGTGTTGCGAAATTCAGCCACCGACAGGCCCTCGGCCTCCAGCTGGCGGCGCATCTGTGCCACGTCCATCTGGTTTTGGCGGGCGATGTTTTGCTCGGCATCGTCCAGCACGCTGGTTTCCACCTTGATGCCCTGTTCGGTGGCCAGCTGGATTTGTGCCCGTTCCAAAATCAATGCCTCGGTCACCTGGCGCGTGAGTTCGGCTTGGGGCGGCAGGGTGTTGCCCGCACGCGTGGCTTGTTGGAGCACACGCTGCACCCGGCTGCGAATGTCGTGCTGGGTGATGGGTTCGCTGTTCACGACCACCACAATGTGGTCGGCGGGCTGGGCTTCGCCGGCAGCGCGGGTGGCCACCGCCGTGGCAGGGCTGAGCAGCGCGCCTGTGGCCTTCAGGCCTTGCGCCTGGGCCAGACAAGCCACACTGACCCCTCCCACCCACAGGGCGGTGCGCAAGGTGCGGGAAAACAAGGCGTTCATGGCAAAAGCTTCATGGCGGGGTGAAAAATTCGGGGCAACGGAGCGGGCATTCGCACAGCCCCTTCATTCGTAACGACCAAAGCGGCTGACCGGCTGCACCTGCTCGCGCAAATACTGGTAGCGGGGCACGTTGTTTTTGAGCGTTTGCAAGGGGTTGGAGCCAATTTTGGTGAAACCGGAAAACTCCAACTGGAACAACACGCGCTGGCTGGAAGTGGCCGTGCTGCGCTGCAAACGCTCCAGCACCAGGCGCCCGATCCAGCAGCACGCATCATATTCAAAGCCCGCGATCAGATCGACCACCTTGCTTTCTGGCAGGCTGTAGTTGATGCGGCCCACGCCGTACCAGCGGTTTTCGGTGGACTGCCCGGGGCTGCCCCACAGCTTGTCCAAAGGCCATTGCCAGCCCAGGTCCAGCTGCTCGCTGGCGGGCAGCAACCCGCCCGCGCGTTGCAGCCGGTAGGCGGCGCTCAACACGTGAAAGGGCTCGGGGTGGTAGCGGCCGCTGACCGTGGTGCGTTGCGAACGCTGGGTGTCGGGGTTGTATTGCACCGAGGTCTCGAACGCCCACTGCGGGGTCCAGTTCAGCGTGGTGCCCAACAAAATGTCGCTCAGGCGCTCGGTGACTGCCGTGCCGCCGGGCAGCACCACGTTCTGATCGGCAAAGCGCAGCCGCTGGGCAATGCCAAAACGGGCAGCCTCGGCACCGGTACCGGGGTCGATGAGGCGCGAACTGACGCCGAGGGTAAGGGCATGTGTGTCCGCAATGCGGTCGTTGCCACCGAACACGTTTTCGGTCCAGGCGGTGCCCACGTTGAAGTCTTTGGCACCCGAGTCGTAGTTGGGCAGGGTGTTCTGGTCGCGGTAGGGCGTGCGCACGTAAAACGCACGGGGCTCCAGGGTTTGCAGCAGGTTGCGGCCCAGCACGCGTGCGTCACGCTCGTACACCAACCCGCTGTCCAGGCTGACGGTGGGCACTGAGCGGCTGACCGAACGCCGGCCGTCCCACAGCGGCAAATCCACCTGGTATTGCGACAGGTGCAGCTGCGCCTTGGGCCGGATGTACCAACCCGGGGTTTGCCAGGTGCGGCTGACCTGGGCAATGCCCAGCAGCCGCGAGCCGTTGACGTCGGCCTGCGTGGCGGAGACCGTGGGTGTGCGGTCGGTGGTGAAGCGGGTGAACTGCCCGGTGAGCGACCAGTCCAGCCCTTCCAGCGAACCCAGCCGCTGGTTCAGGCGGCCCCAGTTCAGGTCGAGCTGAGGCACGCGGTCGTAGGGGGCCACGATGGGGGCGCTGCTGTCTTGCAGCGTTTGCCAGGTGTAGAGGCCTGCGGTGGCCCCCACCTCGCCCCAGCGGCCGTTGAGCACCACGTCGTTGGCCAGCAGGCGCTGGGTGAGCGACGCAAAGGCACGCGGGAAGTCGCGCCAGTAGTTGTCGTCGCTCACGCGGTTGACATTGGCGCGCAGCCCCAAACCTTGCAGGCCCACGGCGCTGCCGTCCAGCGACTGGAAGTGCTGCGCCGCCGTGCCCCAGCGGTGTGTGCCGGTCAGGGTGTCGCTGGGCATGACGGCGGCACTGACCTGTCCGTTGGCCATGGGGCGCAAATAGCGCACCTCGCCCCCGAAGTCGATGCCGCGTTTGGTCATCAGCGTGGGGAAGAACGTGGCGTCCAGGTCGGGCGCGATGTTCCAGTAGTAGGGCAGCGTCAACTCCAAGCCGCTGATGTTGGTCAGGTTGATGGTGGGTGGCAACAGGCCCGATTTGCGCTTGTCGGAGATCGGAAAGCTCAGGTACGGCGCGGCCAGCAGGGGCACGCCTTTGAAATACAGCGCCCCCCCGGTGGCGGTGCCGGTTTCGTCGGCGTTGTCCAGGGTGAGCTGCTTGGCACTCACCCACCAATCCGGCAAAAAGCCGGACGGCGCTGGGCAGGTGGTGTAAGTGGCGTTGTACGCCACGCTGAGGTCTTCGCCCTGGAAGTCCACCCTGTCGGCCCGGCCCTGCCCGCCGTTTTGCAGCAGTTGGTAGCTGGGCTGGCGGAAGAAGCCTTCGTAGGTGTCCAGGTTCAGCTTCAGCTCGGGGCCTTGGTAGCGGTTGCCGTTGCGCACAATGCTGACGTTGCCGGTGGCCTGGGCTTCGTTGCTGCCATGGTCCAGCTGCAAGCGGTCGGCGCGCAGCACCGTGTCGTGGCGGCGCAGCTCGGCCTGGCCCTCTACAACGGTTTGCACGTTCGACTCGCCGCTGATGCGGTCGCCCCACACAAAACTGGGCGCACTGCGGCGGGCGGTCTCGGGCAACGCGTCTTGCAGCAAGGGGGAGGTTTTCAGCGCCAGCGCGGGCGTGTCTTGTGCGTGTGCCCAAGGCACCAGCACCGCCAGCCCCCCAACCGCCGCGAGATGGGCCACCGCCAGCGCCATGCGGTGCAAACACGGCACACGCGCGGGGCGTTGGCCCAGGGCGGTGGTCGGCAGGCACTGGGGGCTGTGGTTGGGGGCAGGGCAGGTCATTTGTAAAATCCCGGCGCATTATCGTCTGACGGGTTCACACTCCCCGCCCATGCCCTTGAACCCCTCTGCCCCCACCCCCCAGCCCACCTCCACGTCCGGCGCACGGCCCGCCATCGAGTGGGCCAGCCCTGAGCGCCAGCAACATTTTGGCGCCTGGCTGGCTCAGGTGGGCCCAGCCCACGGCCTGCTGCCCGACAGCGTGCGCGCCGCCTCGGCCGATGCCAGCTTTCGCCGCTATTTCCGCGTGGACACGGGTGCGGGCGGCAGCTGCATCGTCATGGACGCCCCGCCCGACAAAGAAAACTGCCAGCCCTTCGTGACGGTGGCCGGGCTCATGGCCGCTGCCGGGCTGCGCGTGCCCGAGGTGCTGGCCTGGGACCAGCCCCTGGGCTTCATGCTGCTGAGCGACCTGGGCTCGCAAACCCTGCTCGACGTGCTGGACCTTGACAACCCCTCGGCCAATCAGCCCCGTTACCGGGACGCGCTGGCCGCTTTGGTGCCGTGGCAAACCGCCAGCCGCGAAGGTGTGTTGCCCACGTATGACGAAGCCTTGCTGAGGCGCGAGCTGCAGCTGTTCCCCGACTGGTACCTGACGCAGCACAAAGGCTTCACGCCCAGCCCCAGCCAGCAGGCGCTGCTGGACAAAACGTTCACCACCATCGTGGCGCGCAACCTGGCAGGCCCCAAGGTGTTTGTGCACCGCGACTTCATGCCCCGCAACCTGATGGTGCCACCCGCCGGGTACAGCCCCGCCACCCCGGCGCAGGCGCTGGGTGTGCTGGACTTTCAGGACGCGGTGTACGGCCCTGTGACCTACGACATTGCCAGCCTGATGCGCGACGCCTTCCTGACCTGGGAAGAAGACTTTGTGCTGGAAATCACCATCCGTTACTGGGAAAAGGCGCGCAAAGCGGGCCTGCTGGACTTTGACGGCTGGAGCGAAGACTTCGGTGCCTTCTACCGCGCCGTGGAGTGGATGGGCCTGCAACGCCACCTGAAGGTGATGGGCATTTTTGCCCGCCTCACCCTGCGCGATGGCAAACCCAAATACCTGGCCGACACGCCACGCTTTGTGCACTACGTGCGCAACACGGCCAACCGATACCGGGAGCTGGGCCCGTTCCTCAAGCTGATCGACGAGGTAGAAAACCTGCAGGCCGCCACCGGTTTTGCCTACGGTCGCATGTGATTTTTAAGGCTTTTTATGCCTCTACCGCTTGATGGTATTGGGTTTCAAGCTACAGTTTATTCCACCCTATGCCCCGCTTTTATTGCCCCCTGCCCCTGACCACCGGCCAGTCGCTGGCGCTGCCCACCGGTGCGGCACGCCACGTGCAGGTGCTGCGCTTGCAGCCGGGCATGGACATCACGCTGTTCAACGGGCAAGGCGGCGAGTTCACCGCCACCATTGACCGCATGGGCCGCAGCGACGTGGCCGTGACCGTGGGCCCACACCTGGCGCGCGAGTGCGAAGCCGTGCGCCCCGTGCACCTGGCCATGGGCATGCCCGCCAACGACCGCATGGACTGGCTGGTGGAAAAAGCCACCGAACTGGGCGCGGCCAGCCTGCAACCGCTGCACACCGCCCACAGCGTGCTGCGCCTGAAGGGCGAACGTGCCGACAAAAAGCAGGCCCACTGGCAAGCCATGGCAGAGGCGGGCTGCGAGCAGTGCGGCGCCAACCGCGTGCCCACCGTGTGGCCCGTGGCCGAGCTGGACACCTGGCTGGCCCGCCCCGTCCCCCCTGCCCCGGCGCTGCGCTGCGTGTTGTCGCTGGCCCCGGGCACACGGCCGCTGGCCGAGGTGCTGCGCACCGTGGCAGCCAACACGCCCGTGACCTTCCTCAGCGGGCCCGAAGGCGGTTTGTCCGAGGCGGAGGACGCCCGTGCCCGCGCCCTGGGTTGGGTGCCCGTGACGCTGGGGCCGCGTGTGCTGCGCGCCGAAACCGCCACCTTGGCCGCACTGGTGCTGGCCCAGGGCTGACATCCCTGCAACAGCGCGCTGGCAGCGGGGCTTGTATAAACACCCGCTTATGAACAAAAACCTCTGGCTGCTGGCCGCCGCACAAGGCCTGTTTCTCACCAACAACGTCACCTTCATCGCCATCAACGGGCTGGTGGGCCTGAGCCTGGCCCCGCTGGGCTGGATGGCCACGCTGCCCGTCATGGGCTACGTGGTGGGCGGCGCGCTGTCCACCGGGCTGGTGGCACGCACGCAATCGCGCTGGGGGCGCAAGGTGTCGTTCCAGCTGGGCTTGCTGGTGGCCCTGGTGTCGGCCCTGCTGGGCGCGTGGGCGGTGGCCGACCAAAACTTCTGGCTGCTGGTGTTTGCCACGGTGGTGGCGGGCTACTACAGCGCCAACGGGCAGCTGTACCGCTTTGCCGCGGCCGAGCTGGCCCTGCCTGCGTTCCGCGAAAAGGCTGTGTCGCTGGTGATGGCCGGTGGCCTGCTGGG
The DNA here is from genome assembly GCA_964342395.1 of uncultured Hydrogenophaga sp. Classification (GTDB taxonomy): domain Bacteria; phylum Pseudomonadota; class Gammaproteobacteria; order Burkholderiales; family Burkholderiaceae_C; genus UBA2334. Next base: position 10,539 of record CAYFFJ010000048.1, on the reverse strand, counting down.
CGCGGTGCTGGGGCCCAACCTGGCCAGCCGCACCCGCACGCTGACCGAGGTGCCGTTCATGGGCGCCTATTTGGCGCTGGCCGTGGTGGCAGCCGTGTCCATGGCCGTGATGGCGGGGGTGCACTTCCCGCCCGCCGCGCCCCAAGCCCTGGGGGCAGACGGCAAGGTGGATGTGGGCCGCCCGCTGGCGCAGATCATGAAGCAGCCCGTGTTCATCGTGGCCGCAGGGGCCGCCGCGCTGAGCTACGGCGTGATGAACCTGCTGATGGCCGCCACCCCACTGGCCATGCAGGTGTGTGGCTTCCCGTTCGAAGACGCGGCGCTGGTGCTGGAGTGGCACGTCATTGGCATGTTTGCGCCTGGGTTTTTCACCGGCCACCTGATCAAGCGTTTCGGCGTGTTGAGCGTGATGGGCGTGGGCGTGCTGCTCAACGCGGTGTGCATTGGCATTGCGCTGTCGGGGCAAGACCTGCACCCGTTCATTGCCGCGCTGTTTTTGCTGGGCGTGGGCTGGAATTTTCTGTTCACGGGCAGCACCACGCTGGCCTTGCAGGCCTACCGCGCGCAAGAAAAAGACCGGGCGCAGGCCGCCATCAACTTCTGCGTGTTCGCCACCATGGCGCTCACCTCGTTCGCCTCGGGCGCGCTGGTCACCACCCAGGGCTGGGCGCTGCTGAACCTGGGCTCGCTGCTGCCCGTGGCACTCACCGGCGTGGGGTTGGCCTGGCTGTGGCGGGTGCGCCAGGGGGCACAGGCCTGAGCCGCTGAAGCCGGATTCAGAACCGCTCGTTCAGCCACCCGCGCAGGTGGTTCAACACCTCGAAGCGGTTGGCCTCGTTGAACAGCTCGTGGTACATGCCTGGGAAGCAGTGGGCCTGCACCACGTCAGGCGGGGTGGTGGCGGCAAAGCGGCGGCTGCCGCTGGGGTCCACCAGGCCGTCGGCCCCGGCGTACATCAGCAAGGTGGGCACGGCCCAGTCTGAGGCGTGCCGCTGCACCAGTGGCCCACCGTCGACAATGAAACGCGCCAGCCGGGGTGACAGGCGGTTGTGCACCCGGGGATCGTCCAGGTAGGCCTGCACCGCCTTGGGGTCGTGGGAAATCAGCTTGGGGTCCAGGCCGTTGGACACCGTGACATCGGGCAACAGCGGGGGCAACAGGGTGAGCAAGGCGCGCTGCAACGGCCCCAGCCCCGGGTCCAACGCCGGCGAAGACAACACCAGTGCATCCACCAGCTGGGGGTTGCCCAGGACCGATTGCCCAGTGGTGTACAGCGCGGCCACCAGGCCGCCCATGCTGTGGCCCAGCAGGATCAGGGGCACGTCACCCCGGCGGCAATGTGTGGTGCGGGTGTCTTCCAGCACGTCGGCCAGGTCGCGCAGCAAGGTGTCGTCGTGGGGCAGGCACCCCTGTTTGCCGGACGAGTCGCCGTGGCCGCGCTGGTCGTAGGCGCGCACCACAAAGCCCCAGGCGTTGAGCTCGGTGGCCAGGGGGTTGTAGCGCCAGGCGTGTTCGCCCAGTCCGTGCACGATGAGCACGGTGGCTCTGGGGCGCTGCGTGCGCCACAGGGGCCAATCGCAAATGGCAAGGTTGTGGCCGTCGTACGTGGTGAACGGAATTTGGGTGGCGTGGTCCATGGGTCTCCCTGGGGCGTGTTCTGAGAACATCTGTTGATTGCCTCATTTTGCCGCGTCTGCCTTCAATGTGGCTGACCACCCGCAGGGTGTACCTCGACCGCCCGTCAGGTCAGGGCATGGCCGACACCACCTGCGCCACCGCAGCCGTGAGCTTTTGGGCATACGGCAGGTGCAAAAACTCGTTGGGCCCGTGGGCGTTGCTTTGGGGGCCCAACACGCCACACACCATCATCTGCGCCTTGGGAAACCCCTGGCTGAGCAGGTTCATGAGCGGGATGGTGCCACCCTGGCCGATGGTGCCGCAGCCCGCACCAAACTGTGCCCGCGAAGCCGCCTGCAACGCGTTGTGGAACCAGGGCGCGGTGGCGGGCGCGTTCCAGCCGGTGGCGCTGCCCTCTCCCTCGAACGTGACCACGGCCTGGTAGGGCGCGTTGTCTTCCAGCAGGGCCTTCAGGTCTTGCACGGCCTGTGCCGCGTCCACCAGGGGCGGCAGGCGCAGGCTGAGTTTGAACGCGGTGTAGGGCCGCAGCACGTTGCCCGCGTTTTGCAGGGTCGGAAAGCCTTCTGCCCCGGTGACGGACAGCGTGGGCCGCCAGGTGCGGTTGAGCAGGGCCTCCACCGGGTCGGTGGTGGTGGGCAAGGTGAACAGGCTGGAGCCCCCGCAGTCGGCGTGCGCCCATGGAAAGCGCTGGTACAGCTCGTCGCCCAATATGGCCGCCGTGGCCTGGGCCTGCGCAAGCCGCTCCGCGGGCACTTCGCAATGGAAGCTGGCGGGCAGCAGGCGGCCGGTGGCGCTGTCTTCCAGCCGATCGAGCACCTGGCGCATGACGCGAAAGCTGGAGGGCACCAGGCCCGAGGCATCGCCGGAATGGATGCCCTCGGTCAGCACCTGCACCTTGAGCACGCCGCTGGCCATGCCGCGCAGGCTGGTGGTGAGCCAGAGCTGGTCGTAGTTGCCCGCGCCGCTGTCGAGGCAGATGACCAGGCCCACGTCGCCCAGGCGGTTGTGGCCCGGGGTGCGCAGGGCATCGACGTAGGGCAGCAGGTCGTAAGAGCCGCTTTCCTCGCAGGTTTCGATCAGGCCCACGATGCGCGGGTGCGGCAGGCCCTGGGCTTGCAGCGCCTGGATGCTGGCTATTGCCGCGTACACGGCGTAACCGTCGTCGGCACCGCCTCGGCCGTACAGCTTGCCCTCGTCGATCACGGGCGTCCACGGCCCCAGGTCAGACCGCCAGCCGGAGAACTCGGGCTGCTTGTCCAGGTGGCCGTACATCAGGCAGGTTTGCCCGCTGGGGTTGACGGGGGCGGGGCCTGTGCCGTTGCTGGCGGGCAATTCAAAGAACAAAACAGGTGTTCTCGCTTGCCCCGCTTCATTTTTCAGCTCTATTATTTCAAGCACCAAACCGGGCACTTTCTGGGCTTGCACCCAGTCGGCGGCGCGTTGCAGCACGCGCTTCAGGTGGCCTTGGTTCGCCCAGTCGGGGGCGAAGGCGGGCGATTTGGCCGGGATTTCGATGTAGCGCTGGAGCTCGGGCACGATGCGCTGGCGCCAGCTGTCGGCCACGTGTTGGCCCAGGGCTGCGGTGTCGAGGGCAGAGGCGGCGCTGAGGGCCTGGGGGTGCAAACGGTCGTTCATGGGGGCTCCTGGAGAAGCGCGCGGGGGCGTCGTCAGATGGGGGCGGGACGGCCAAACAGATAACCCTGGAACGCCTGGCAACCCATGATTTGCAGCAGCTGCATCTGGCCGTCGGTTTCCACGCCTTCGGCCACCACTTTCAAATCGAGGCTTTCGGCCAGTTGCAGGATGGTGCGGGCAATGGCCGCGTCGTTGGGGTCGGTCAACAAATCGCGCACGAAGGACTGGTCGATTTTCAGCACCGACAGTGGCAAGCGTTTCAAGTAACTGAGAGAGGAGTAGCCGGTGCCAAAGTCGTCCAGCGAAAAACGGATGCCGAGGCGGGCGAGCTGGTCCATTTTCAGGATGGTGTCCCCCATGTCGTGCAGCAGCAGGCTTTCGGTCAGCTCCAGTTTCAGCAACTGGGGGTTGGCACCGGTGTCGGCCAATACCGACTGCACCTGCGCCACAAAATTGGCCTGGCGCAACTGGCGGGCACTGAGGTTCACGGCCATCGTCCAGTGTGCGGTGGTGGGGTGGTGGGCCCAACTGGCCAGCCGGTGGCAGGCGGCCCGCAACACCCAGTCGCCAATCGGCAAAATGAGTCCGGTCTGCTCGGCCACGGGAATGAACTCGGCCGGCGACACCATGCCGCGCACCGGGTGCTTCCAGCGCAACAGGGCTTCGTGGCCGGTGGGTTGTCCGCCGGCGTTGACCACGGCCTGGCTGTACAGCAGCAATTCGCCCTGGGCCAGCGCTTCGCGCAAGTCACGCTCCAGCTCGGAGCGGCGCTGCACCACCTCTTGCATGTGGGGATCGAAAAAGCGCACGGTGTTGCGCCCCGCCGATTTGGACTGGTACATGGCCAGATCGGCGCGCTTCAAAATGTCTTCCACCCGCTCGTTGTGGTCTCGGAACAGGGTGATGCCGATGCTGGGCGTGTTGTGGTGCGGCCCCCGGCCCAAGGCATAGGGCACGGTCAGGGCCTCCAGCAGCTTTTGGCCCACGGTGTTGGCGTAAAGGGCCGCCTGGCCTTCCTGCGGCCCCAACTCTTCGAGCAGCAACACGAATTCGTCGCCCCCGAGGCGCGCCACCGTGTCTTGCACACGCACGGCGGATTGCAGGCGCTGGCTGACCTGTTTCAGCAACAGGTCGCCCTGGTCGTGGCCCTGGGTGTCGTTCAGGTCTTTGAAGTTGTCGAGGTCGATGAAACACACCGCCGCCCACTGGCCTTGGCGGGTGCTGGCGGCTTGGGCGTGGGCCAGTCGGTCGTGGAACAGGCGGCGGTTGCACAGGCCGGTGAGGGGGTCGAAAAACGCCAGCCGTTCGATTTGTGCTTCGGCACGCTTGCGCTCGGTCACGTTGCGGGCAATGCCCAGCACCCCGATGGCCTGGCCGCTGCGGTCGTACACGGCGCGTTTGACCACATCGAACACCCCCGTGCCCTCGCCCGGTCCCAGGGGCAAGGTCTGCTCGTACACCACAGGTTCATGGCTTTCCAAGGCGCGGCGGTCGGTGGCTTCGGAATCGGCCAGCATCTCGGCGGGCGACAGGTCTGCCTCGGTGCAACCCAAGATGGCTTCGGCCGGGCGGTGGTACCCCTGCGCCCCGGACGGGTTGCACAGGATGAACACGCCCTGGGTGTTTTTGAGCCACACGCGGTCGGGAATGGCGTCAAACAAGGCACGGAAATGCAATTCACTGCGCTCCAGCGCCTGCTGGGCCTGGAAATAGTCGGACACATCGGCAAAAGTGCGCACCCAGCCGCCACCTTCGAGCACGCGGGTTTTCACCTCCAGCGTACGGCCTTGGTGGGTGGTGCGCACGTATTGCTGAGGGAACGTGAGCTCCTGGTTGTCGTGGTAAACGCCCCAGGCTTTCAAGTCTTCGCGCTTGATCTCGGTGCCGAAATGGCCCTGGGCGTGCTGCCAGTCCACCAACTGCACCAAGGTGGGCTGGCGGGCCAAGACGCTGTCAGGCATGTCCAGCAACTCCAGCAGGCGCTGGTTGTAGTAGGTCACGCGGCCATCGGCGGCGATCATCATCACCCCCTGGCTCAGGCTGCCCAGCGCGACCTCCATCAGGTTGGTGCGGGCCCGCAGCTGTTCGTGCGCCCGCTGGAGTTGTCCGTCGGCCAGCACGCGCTCGGTGATGTCATTGGTAAAACCGTGCCACACGGTGCTGCCGTCGCCTTCACGGTAAGGCACGGCGTTGACGCTGTGCCAGTTCACCTGGCCATCAGACAGGCGCACCCGGTAGTTCAGCAGCAACGGCGTGAGTTGTTCGGCCGAGCGGTCCATGGCCTCGCGGCAGCACAAGTAGTCCACCGGCAGCACACGTGCAAACACCGGCCCCGCGTCCACCAACGCCTCTTCTGGCTTGACCTCGAACAATTCGTCCAACGCGGCACTGGCAAACGGCAAGCTGTACCAGCCCGATACGCTGCGCCGCAACTGAAACACCAGCCCAGGCACGCGTTGGGCCAGCGTGCGGGTGAGTTGCTGCTGCTGTTCTTGCGCCTGCTGGGCTTTCTTCAACGCAGACGTGTCACGGACCACGCCCCGGTAGCCCACACAGTGGCCCGCAGCGTCGCACACGGGCTGGCCCGACAGCGTCAACCATTGCTGGCTGCCATTGGGGCGGTGGTGGGTCAGTTCGATGCCTTGCACCGGTTCACCACGCGCGCACGCATTTCGCAAAGCCACGCATGCGGTTTCGTCCAGCACCAGGCCGGGCAATGCCCAAAGGAACTGGCCCACCCAGTCGCGAACCCCCTCCGGGCTCGCCTGCTGAGCGTGTACCACGGCCAAGCGGAATTGGGCATCGGTTTCCCAGAACATGTCGGTTGACAGGGCCAGCCACGCACGCAGGCGTCCCACCTCGCTGTTGGCGGCGAGATTGCCGGGCAACAGCGAACCGTCAAACGCGAGGGCATCGGGTTTCATGCGGGTGATGGAACAATGGGAAGAAAGAGCAGCGTGCATGCTAAGTCAAAACCCGCGCGGGTTTGTGTCATATATCAGCATCACGGCCGTTGGCGAACGCAGACAATGCTTGCGTCACCCCAAAAAAACCAGGAGACGTTGTTGCTCAGTGCTTTTATCACCCACGCCGATTGCGCCCTCCACGAAATGGGACCGCACCACCCCGAGTGCCCGGAGCGACTGTCTGCCATCCAGGATCACCTGCTGATGAAGGGCCTGCTGGACCACATGCTGCCGCACGACGCCCCCCTGGCCACCGAGGCGCAACTGGGCAGGGTGCACGACGCACTTTACGTGAAAGAACTGCTGGCCGCCTCTCCCACCCAGGGCTACCACGCGCTGGACCCCGACACCCACATGAACCCCCACACCGTGACTGCGGCCCTGCGCGCCGCAGGCGCTGCGGTGCACGCCACCGACCTGGTGCTGCGCGGCGACGTGTCCACCGCTTTTTGCAGCGTGCGCCCCCCGGGCCACCACGCCGAGCGCGGCGCGGCCATGGGGTTTTGCTTTTTCAACAACGTGGCCGTGGGCATGCGCCACGCGCTGGACGTGCACGGCCTGGCACGCGTGGCGCTGATCGACTTTGACGTGCACCACGGCAACGGCAGCGAAGACATCATCAGAGGCGATGAACGGGTGCTGATGTGCTCCATCTTCGAAAAAGGCCTGTACCCCTTCAATGGCGAAAAAGCCGTGGGCCCCAACATGGTCAACGTGGGCCTGCCCAGCCGCTCCGGCAGCGATGCCTTTCGAGAGGCTGTGACGCAACACTGGCTGCCGGCCCTGCACGTTTTCCAGCCCCAGATGCTGTTCATTTCGGCCGGGTTTGATGCCCACCGCGAGGACGACATGGGCAACCTGGGTTTGGTGGAGGCCGACTACGCCTGGGTCACCCAACAACTGATGGCGGTGGCCCGCACCCATGCCCGGGGCCGGGTGGTGTCGTGCCTGGAAGGCGGCTACGTCATGAGCCCACTGGCCCGCAGCGTGGCGGCCCACGTCAAAGTACTGATAGGCGCGGACTGAAGCATGGACAAACACTACCTGACCCCCCTGTTTGCCCCCACTTCCGTGCTGGTGTTTGCCGACAACCCCACCGATGGCAACACCCCCGTGGCGCAACCGCAGGCGCTGCACCAGGCCCTGACCAGCCAACGCTTCAACGGAGAACTCACGTTCCTGGGCACCCAGACCACCGGCACCCTGGCCGAGCTGGCCGACACGCGAGCCGACCTGGCCATCATCTCCCTGCCCCACCCCGAAGTGGCCGCAGCGCTGGAGGTGGCGGGCCGCATGAAATGCAAAGCCGCCCTGGTGGTGTCGGCCGGCATGGGCACCGACCAGGCCGCCGAGCTGAAAGCCCTTGCCAAGCGCTCGGGCGTGCACCTGCTGGGCCCCAACTGCCTGGGCTTTCAGCGCCCACACGCAGGGCTGAACGCCAGCGTGGCCGGGCCCCTGGCGGCCAAAGGCTCGCTGGCGCTGGTGAGCCAGTCGGGCGCGCTCACCTCGTCCATCCTGGACTGGGCGCACAGCAACAGCGTGGGCTTTTCGGCTGTGGTGTCTTTGGGTCCCAACACGGTGGTGGACATCGCCGACGTGCTCGACTTTCTGGCCGCCGACGCCCAAACGCAAAGCATCGTGGTGTGCATGGAAGGCATTGCCAACGCCCGCCGCTTCATGAGCGCCCTGCGCGCCGCCGCCAATGCCAAACCCGTGGTGGTGCTGAAAGCCGGACGCAAAAACGCGGGCAACGCGGTGGCGCAAACCCACAGCGGCACCATCGTGGGCAGCGACGACGTGTTTGAGGCCGCTTTGCGCCGCGCGGGTGCGGTGCGCGTGCGTTCGTTCGTGGAGCTGTTCTCAGCCGCCAAATGCCTGGCCTCGCGCTACCGCCCGGTGGGCAAACGCCTGGCCATCGTCACCAACGGGGGCGGCCCCGGTGTGCTGGCCGCCGACTGGGTGACCGAAATCGGTCTGTCGCTGGGCAAGCTGTCGCCGCAGGTGGCGGCGGCGCTGCAGCCCCAACTCTCGCCACTGGCCTCGCTCTCGGGCCTGATCGACCTGGCCGAAGACGCCAGCCCCGCCTGTTATGCAGCGGCCCTGCAAGCCGCCGCCCAAGACCCGGCCGTGGACGGCCTGCTGGCCATTCACTCGCCCAAAGCCGGGGGTGACGCCACCGCCGTGGCACAGGCACTGGCCAACCTGAAACCGAACCTGCGCAAACCCCTGCTGGCGTGCTGGATGGGTGACGCCTCGGTGGGCCCCGCCCGAGAAACCCTGACCGCGGCCAGCATCCCCAGTTTTCGCACGCCCGAAGCGGCGGTGGGCGCATTCGGCAACATCGCGTCGTTTTACGAAAACCAGCAAATGCTGCAGCAAACGCCGCCACCGCTGTCAGCCCTGGCGCAGCCCGATGTGGAAGGCGCGCGCCTGCTGATCGAGGGTGTGCTGGCCGAGCGGCGCAAGGTGCTGACCGAGATGGAGTCGAAAGCGCTGCTGTCGGCCTTCCACATCCCGGTGACGCAGACCCTTCTGGCCCGCACCGCCACCGAGGCCATGATGATCGCCACGCAACTGGGCTACCCCGTGGCGCTGAAGATCGACTCGCCTGACATCAGCCACAAGTCCGATGTCAACGGCGTGGCCCTGGGGCTGATGAACGCCGTGGGTGTGCGCGACACGTTCAACGACATGGTGCAAGGCGTGAAACGCCTGCGGCCCGATGCCCGCATCAACGGCATCACCGTGCAGCGCATGGCCCCGGCCAAACGCGGGCGCGAGCTGTGCATCGGGCTGGTGACGGACGACCCGTTCGGCCCCGTCATCACCTTTGGCGCGGGCGGCACCATGATCGAGCTGATCAACGACCGCGCCATGGAACTGCCCCCGCTGAACCAGTTTCTGGCGCACCGACTGATCAACCGCGCCCGCGTGGCCGAAACCCTGGGCGAGTGGCGCGGCGCCAGCGCGGTGAACGTGCTGGCGCTGGAACACGTGCTGCTGCGCGTGTCTGAAATGGTGTGCGAGCTGCCCCAGCTGCGCGAGATGGACATCAACCCCATCATCGTGGACGAGCACGGCGCCGTGGCGGTGGACGCACGGATCGTTGTCGACCAAACCCCCGGCTCGGTGCGGGGTTCGGTGGGCGGCTACGGCCACCTGGCCATCCTGCCCTACCCGGCCCACCACGAGCAGGTGTGGCCGCTGCGCGGCGGGGACCAATACACCATCCGCCCCATCCGGCCCGACGACGCTCACATGCTGCAAGCGCTGGTGAAAGCCATGTCGCCCGAGAGCCGTTACTTCCGGTTCGTGTCGTCGCTCACCGAGCTGCCGGCCAGCATGTTGTCGCGCTTCACACTGATCGATTACGACCGTGAAATGGCCCTGGTGGCCGTGCACCAGACCCGGGAAGCGGGGGCCAACGGCGGGTTTGTGACCACCGAGCGCATCGTGGGCGTGTCGCGCTACGTGACCAACGTGGACGCCACCAGCTGCGAGTTTGCCCTGGTGGTGGCCGACGATTTTGGCGGCAAAGGCCTGGGTTCACGCCTGATGCTGAGCATCATGGAAGTGGCCCGCGAAAAAGGCCTGAGTGAAATCGAAGGCCTGGTGCTGGTGAACAACCCCGGCATGCTGCGGCTGATGAAAAGCCTGGGCTACACCATCAAAGCTTTCGCGGAAGACCCCGACTTCCGGCAAGTGAGCCACCCTCTCTGATCAGAAGCTTTTCCAATCGCCTTCCAGCGCGGGTTGCCCCTGGGTTTTGGACATGGCGGCGGCCACACGGGGGGCGGGACGGCTGGTGGAACGAGGGGCTGCAGGGCCCGTCACAGATTTTATACTTTTTTGGCCTGTAGCGCTTGATGGTATTGAATTGTTTGCTACACCTAAACGCGGAGCAATGGCATCGGGGTGGGGCGCAGGGGAGGGCAATGCCTTGCCTTTCGGCGCGGGTGTTGGGCGAGGCGAGGCTTTCAGGGCGGGCACCGCTGAGGCCGTCGGCACAGAGCCAGCGCGCCGCGACAACGCCTTCGTCTCGCGTTTGGCAATGGCGCTGTCGGGCACACCATCGTTGCCTGTCTTGTAGTTTGCCAGGGCCTGTTGCAGGCGCATGGTCTGGTGGGTCAGGCTGTCAGCAGCAGCGGCCACTTCTTCCACCATGGCGGCGTTTTGCTGGGTCATCTGGTCGAGCTGCCCCACGGCCGCGTTCACCTGGCCAATACCCTCGTTTTGTTCGCGGGCGGCGGCGGTGATTTCGCCAATCACATCGGTCACGCGCTGCACGCTGGCCACTATC
>CAYFFJ010000047.1:7653-21888 GCA_964342395.1 uncultured Hydrogenophaga sp. | reverse complement strand
CCGGGGTGATGTTTGCATCTGCTGACCTTACGGGGTTTGCAGGTGTTGCACTTCATTGTTGAATTCGCCGTTGAGTGTGTCGACCAATTCATTGGCTTCTTCCTTTGCTGTTGCGCCACTGTAGATTATTGATTCATCGATCGATGATGCATGGAGGTTCTTTGTGGTGCAGCCTGGTGTGGGTGGCGTGTTGCTGAATTTGAATTACTGGCGGCATTTAAAAGCAGAATTCATGAGGACGGCACATCGGTGCTCTCGCCTTGCGGTGACGCAGGCCGCATGAACATGACTGAGGCCGTGGTCGCGGCTGAATCTTGATCAACAGCCAAACCTGTTGCCCGACCGCTGACAACCGGCGTTCACAGTAATTCGACGGTTGCAATAAAACAATCACCCATTTGGGGGAGGCTCAGCCTGGCGTCTTCTGAAAGCGGTTGCTGGGCAGTTGAGCTGTTTGACGAGGCCGCTCAGGTCTTGTGTGTGTCGGCAGCCTGGGTTGCCTGCGGATGCGACAGGTGGCGCTGGCTGTCAAACCGCCGTGCTTCACCGGTGATGGGGTCGGTGAAGGCCAGCGTGCGGGCCAGGAGTTGCAGCGGGTCTGTGAAATCGTCCGCCTCGCCCGGGCCGCGCCGCACGCTGGGGTAAAACGCGTCGCCCAGCAGCGGCAGCCCAAGGGCTGCCATGTGCACCCGCAACTGGTGCCGTTTGCCCGTGACGGGGCCTAGGCGGTACAGGCCCACGCCGCTGTTGCGGCTGTTGCCGTTGCCGGGGCTTTCGATCGGACGCAGCAGCTCGATGTGTGTTTCGCTGTTCGGTTGGCCCGCCACCTCGCGCATGCGAAAAAACGCGGCGGGGTCTTCTTCCAGCCGACTGCGGCGCTCCTGTGGACAGGCCACGCCGGTGGCGGGCAGTGGGGCAAGGGCTTCGTACACCTTGGTGACCTGCCGCTCTCGAAACAGCGTGTGATAGGCGTTGCGGTCTTGCGGGCGCACGGCCAACACCACGAGCCCGGCGGTTTCGCGGTCGATGCGGTGCACCGGGCTCAGGTCGGGCAGGCCCAGTTCGCGTTGCAGCCGCACCAGCAGCGTGTGTTGCACGTGGCGGCCGGCGGGGGTCACGGGCAAAAAGTGGGGTTTGTCGGCCACCACCAGGTGGGCATCGGCAAACAGCACCTGGTGGGCGAAAGGCACGGGCGCTTCATCGGGCAGGCTGCGCCAGTAGTACAGGCGCTGGCCGTTGCGGTAGGGGGTGAGGGCGGCCACGGGCTGGCCACGTTCGTCCAGCACCTCACCGGTTTGCATGCGGGCCTGCCATTCGGCACGGTCCACGGCGGGCAGCCGTTGGGCCAGGCCGTCGAGCACGGTCAATGCCCCTGGCTGGCGCACCGAGGGCAGCACCACACAACTGGCTGGCACGCCATCGCGCAGCGGGCGCGAGGGGGTAGCATGGTGTAAAATAGATAGCAAACTTTTCATATATGAAAAGCGCTTCAGCCTGTTTTTATTGAATTTTTTGCAGCCGCAACCGCAGGTCTGGCCCCACGGGGGTGGTGTCCACAAAGCGCCAGGGCAGCGCTTGGTCCATGGCCGTGAACGGGCCCAGTGCCGCCATGCCGGCACCGGGGCCCAGCAGGGTGGGGGCCAGGTAGATCAGCAGTTCGTCCACCAGCCCGGTGCGCAGGAACGAGGCGTTGAGTTTGTGCCCGGCTTCCACGTGCAGCTCGTTCACGCCGCGCTGGGCCAGGTCGCGCAGCACGGCGGGCAGGTCCACCTTGGCGCGGTCGGCTTCGGGCAGGCTGAGCAGCTGGGCGCCGGTATGGGCCAGGGCATGGCTGGCAGGGGCGGGCAGCGCGGTGTACACCAGCACGTTGCCCGGCGCTTGCAGGATGCGGGCGGTGGCGGGCATGTCCAGCCGTGAATCGACCACCACCCGCAGGGGCTGGCGGGCGGTGTCCACCAGGCGCACGTCCAGCCGGGGGTCGTCGGCCAGCACGGTGCCCACGCCGGTCAGCAGCGCCCCGGCGCGTTTGCGCCAGGCGTGGCCGTCGGCTCGGGCCTCAGGGCTGGTGATCCACTGGCTGGTGCCGTTGTGCAGGGCGGTGGTGCCGTCGAGCGAGGCGGCCACTTTCAGCCGCACCCAGGGCAGGCCGCGTTCCATGCGGCTGAAAAACCCGATGTTCAGCTCGCGCGTGGCCACGGCCAGCGGGTGGGGGGCGGGCAACACGTCCACCGCCACACCGGCGGCGCGCAGGCGGGCCACGCCCTGGCCGTTGACCAGGGGGTTGGGGTCGGTCTGTGCCACCACCACGCGGGCCACGCCCGCCGCAATCAGGGCATCGCAGCACGGTGGCGTGCGCCCGTGGTGGCTGCAAGGCTCCAGCGTGACGAGGGCGGTGGCCCCGCGCACGTCGGCCCCGGCGGCCTGGGCGGCGCGCAGCGCCATCACCTCGGCATGCGGGCCACCGGCTTGCTGGGTGTGCCCTTCAAACACCTGGCCGCTGGCCAGCAGCAGGCGGCAGGCCACGCGGGGGTTGGGGTCTGACAGGCCCACGGCTTGGGCGGCGAGTTCGTTCAGGCCCTGGAGGGCTGCTTCGGACAGATAGGGGTTCATTACTTGGCGAAATATTGCACGCTGGGCAGGCCCTGGTAATCCACGTCTTGCGTCCAGAAGGTGGCGCCGTGCTCCAGGGCCAGGCTGTACATGAGGGCGTCGCCCATGGCCAGTTTGTGGCGCAGCGACACATCGGCCCCCGCCACGGCACGGGCGGCTGTGATGTCGAGCACCCGGCCCAGGCGCATGACATCCAGGCAGGCGTTCACCACATCGGGTGGCAGTTTGCGGCTGAGCACCCGGTGCACCTCAAACAGCGCAATGGCGGGCACCAGCAGGGCTTGGCGTTGTTCGATGACCGGTTTGAACACCGGCCCGTTGGTGCCTGCCAGGAAGAATTCGATCCAACCTGATGAATCGACCACGTTGTGCGTGGTCATTCAAAGTCCTTGTCGATTTCTTTTTCGATTTCCAAGTCTGCTGGGTCCAGGTTGTAGGGCTTGAGCATGCCGTAGTACGCGCTCATGGGCAGCTCGGGCTTGATGACCAGTTCGCGTCCGCGCAGCTCAAACTGGATGTGCGAGCCTGGCCCGATGCCCAGTTGGGCGCGCATGGCGGCGGGCAGGGTGACCTGTCCTTTGCTGGAAACGATGGCATCGGCTTGCATGGGGGCTCCTGGGTGCGGTGGCTGAACGGCCTTTGAATGTAAGACGCAGCAGCCAGTAAGGCAAGTTTGTTTGCTTTACTTTTCGGCGCGCCGCGCAAACACCAAATCCCACACGCCGTGGCCCAGCTTCAGGCCGCGGTTTTCGAATTTGGTCAGGGGCCGGTAGTCGGGTTTGGGGGCGTAGCCGGCCAGCGCTGGGTCGGTGCTGGTGTTGGCCAGGGTGGGTTCGCCACCGAGCACTTCCAGCATTTGCTGGGCGTAGGGTTCCCAGTCGGTGGCGCAGTGCAGGTAGCCGCCGGGCTTCAAGCGGGCGGCCAGTTTGGCCACCAGTGCGGGCTGGATGAGGCGGCGCTTGTTGTGCTTGGTTTTGTGCCAGGGGTCGGGGAAGAAAATGTGCACCCCGTCCAGGCTGGCGGGGGGCAGCATGTGGTCCAGCACCTCAACGGCGTCGTGGCGCAGGATGCGGATGTTGTCAATGCCTTGCTCGCCGCAGTGCTTGAGCAGCGCACCCACGCCGGGTTCGTGCACTTCGCAGCACAGGAAGTTGTCGTGGGGCCGCGCCAGCGCGATTTTGGCGGTGGCGTCGCCCATGCCAAACCCGATTTCCAGCACCAGCGGTGCGGTGCGGCCAAAGGCGGCGGTGGCGTTCAGCGGTGTGTGGGCGGTGTAGTTCAGCAGAAGCCGGGGGCCAAACTGCTCAAACGCCTTCACCTGGCCCGAGCCCATGCGCCCGGCGCGCAGCACGTAGCTTTTGATGGTGCGCAGGTACACGCCTTCGGGCGGCGGCTGGTGGCCGCGTGGGTTGGCGGGGTTGGGCGCCTGGGGGGCTGCGGTGGGTTCTGGGCGGTCTTGGGGGTCTTGGGACATGGGGCAGCTTCTGAAAGGAGGCCGCATTTTAGGTTTGCGGCCTTGCGCACACCGCTGCCCACGCACCCACCCACGCGGCCAGTGCGTCGGCCAGGGGGCCGCGATGCGGCGGCAGGCCCAGTGTGGTGGCGGCGGTGTTCAGGGTTTGCAGGGGGTTGCCCAGGTCCAGCGCAGCCGCCCCGTTTTGTTTGCTGAGTTTTTCGCCATTCGGCCCCTGCACCAGCGGCGTGTGCAAATAAGCGGGGTGGGGCAGGCCCAGGGCGTGTTGCAGCAGCCGCTGGCGGGGGGTGTTGTCGGCCAGGTCTTGGCCGCGCACCACGTGGGTGATGCCTTGGGCGGCGTCGTCCACCACCACGGCCAGTTGGTAGGCCCACAGGCCGTCGGCGCGTTTCAGCACAAAGTCGCCCACGGCCTGGGGCACGTTTTGGTGTTGTGGCCCCAGGCGGCGGTCGTGCCAAGTGTTGTCAAATTGTGTAGTTAACAATTCAATGATATCAAGCGGTATAGCCTGTTTTTGCTTGAAATTTTGTGCCGCCAGGGTGTTGAGCCGCCAGGCACGGCCCTCGCGCCCTTGGGTGCCATGGCGGCAGGTGCCGGGGTACACCAGTTCGCCATGGCGCGCTTTGCCGTGGCCCTGGGCCAGCAGGGCCTGTTCGATGTCTTTGCGGGTGCACGCACACGGGTAGGCCAGGCCTTCGGTTTGCAGCTGGGCCAGCGCAGCCGCGTAGGCCGTGCCGCGTTGCGACTGCACCCACACCGGTCCGTCGCTGACCAGGCCGCAGGTGGCGAGTTGTTGCAGGATGAGTTCGGTGGCGCCGGGCACGCAGCGGGGGGTGTCCACGTCTTCGATGCGCACCAGCCACTGGCCGCCGTGGGCCCGGGCGTCCAGCCAGCTGGCCAGGGCCGCTACCAGAGAGCCCGCGTGCAGCGGGCCGGTGGGCGAGGGGGCAAACCGCCCCCGGTAGGCGTTTGTCCCCATGGGCGGGTGTCAGCCCAGGGTGGCCAGCGCCAGTTCCAGGCCGGAAATGAAAGCGTCTTCCACCCGGTGGCCCAGGCACCAGTCGCCGCACAGGCCCACGCCCAATTCAGGCGACCACAGGTGGCTTTGGCCCAGGGGGGTTTGGGTTTGGGCGTAGCGCCAGCGGTGCACCACGGCGTGGGTGGGTTCGGCGCGGATGCCGGTGACTTCAGAGAAGGCCTTGCGCAGCTTGGCGGTCACGCGCTCGGGGCTGTCTTCCAGGTGTTCGGCTGACCAGGCGGGGCTGGCCTGCACCGTCCAGCGCTCAATGGGGTCGCGCCCGGGCTTGCTGCCTTCGCGGGCCAGCCAGCTGATGCGGTGGTGGGTGCTGCGTGCGGCGTTCCACTGTGGCCCCAGGTGGGGCAGGCCGGGTTGCATGGCCTGGGGGAAGGCAATCATCAGCGTCCAGCACGGGGCCACGGTGACGGTTTTCAGGGCTTTGGCAATGGGCGCGGCTGCGCCTTTTTCCAGGCCGGAGGCGCGCAGCAGGTCTTGTGCCTGCATGTGCGGAATGGCCAGCAGCACGCGGTCAAAACCGCCCAGCACGGCCTGTGCGCCTTCGGTGGTGGCGTCTTCGGTGTGCAGTTGCCACTTGCCGGGGTGGATGGGGTCGCGGGCGATGCGCACCACGCGGGTGTTGAGCCGGGTGCTGGCCCCTTGCGCGGGGGCCAGGGGGTGTTTGGCATCGGCCAGGGGCTCGCCCCAGGTGCGCACCAGGGCGTTCATGCCAGGCTTGGCCACGTAATGGGGTTCGCGGGCGGGTGGTGCGCTGGCCAGCACGTGGCCCAGGGCGTCGAGCACGCGCACGGTGTTGGCGCTCCAGGGGCGCACCACGTCGGGGGTGGTGGCAAGGGCCTTTTGGAAGCGGTCGTCGCGGGCGGTGAAGTACTGCGCGCCGTGGTCGAACCCGCCGAACTCGGTCTGGCGGGTGGACATGCGCCCGCCGTAGCCCCGGCTTTTTTCCAGCAGGGTGACGTGGCAACCGGCTTGGGCCAAGGTGCGGGCACACGCCACACCGGCCATGCCCGCGCCAATGACGGCCACGCGCCAGGGGGTGGAGGACGGCGGGGTTTGGGGCTTGGTGCGGGGGCCTGGGGTTTTGCGGGCGGGTTTTTGGGGTGTCATGGTGTTGTTCTCCTGCGGACACTGTAGCAGCGAGGGCGCCTTCGCACGCGATTCACAGGCGGTGGTGGTTGTGCAGCAAGGCGGCGCGCGTGGTGGGGCTGGCCAGCTGGTCCAGCCACCATTGCAGGGCTTTGCCCAACTGGCCCGGGTTGCCCTTGCCATCGCCCGAGCGCCAGGCGTAGTCCATGCGGGCCACGCGGGGACCGCGTTCCACGGTTTTCAGCACCAACCGCCCGGTGTCCACGTAGGGCTGGGCCAGCGGCACCGGCAAAAAGCCACAGCCCATGCCGCGCAGCTGGGCTTCCAACTTGTGTTGCATGCTGGGCACGGTGAACACGTCCTGGCCCGAGAGCAGGTTGACCGTCACACCACTGCCGCGTTGGGTGCTGTCGGCCACGGCCACGGCGCGGTGTTGGCCAATCAGCACATCGGCCAGCGGTTCCGGGGCGTGGGCCAGGGGGTGGTGCGGGGCCACGGCAAAGCGAAACGGCACGTTGCCCAGGGGCAAGGCCTGAAACCCGGTGTAAGAGCTGCTGTCGGCACTCACGCCCAGCGCCAGGTCGGACTTGCCGCCCAGCAGTGACTCCAGTGTGCCGGTGAGGGTTTCATTGCGAATGCGCAGCCGCGTGGGTGCCCCCAGCACGTAAAACGCCTCGCACAGCTCAAACAGGGTGGTGCGCGAAATGATGGCGTCGGCCACCACGGTGAACTGCGGCTCCCAGCCGGTGGCCACGCGCCGCACGCGCTCTGCCACGGCGTCCAGTTCGCGCAGCAGGTGCTCTCCACTGCGCAGCAGCTCGGCGCCAGCGGGGGTGATGCGCGCCTGGCGCGCGCTGCGGTCGAACACCAGCACGTCCAGCGCGTCTTCGATCTGGCGCACGCGGTAGGTCAGGGCGCTGGGCACCAGCCCCAACTCGCGGGCAGCGGCGGCCATGCTGCCGTTGCGCGCCACGGCGTCGATCAGCGACAGGTTCTCAGGCGACAACACCGCCCGCGCCGACGGCGTGTTTTTGCCAGTAGATGGCCCTGATTTCTGCATGGATTTGCCACTTTCATTCAGTTCAATCGAATGATGCCATCAAAATGCGCGGCTGTCCGGGGGGCTGAGTGGCCCTACAGTGGAGCCACACCAGACAGAAGGAAACCCGCCATGATCCGCATCCGCAAGTCCTCAGAGCGTGGCCACGCCGACCACGGCTGGCTCAAAAGCCAGCACAGTTTTTCGTTTGCAGGCTATTACGACCCGCAGTGGATGGGATGGGGCAACCTGCGCGTCATCAACGAAGACCGCATTGCCGCCGGCATGGGCTTTGGCGAACACGGCCACCGCGACATGGAAATCATCAGCTACGTGGTGTCGGGCAGCCTGGCGCACCAGGACAGCCTGGGCAACGGCACGGCCATTCCCCCGGGCGACGTGCAGCGCATGAGCGCCGGGCGCGGTGTGCGCCACAGCGAGTTCAACCACGCGGCCGATGCCACCACGCACTTTTTCCAGATCTGGATCGAGCCCCACACTGCGGGCATTGCCCCTGGCTACGAGCAAAAAACCTTTGCCGATGCCGACAAGCAAGGCCGCTTGCGCCTGGTGGTGTCGCCTGACGGGGCCGAGGGTTCGGTCACGGCCCACGCCGATGCCCGCGTCTACGCCACGCTGCTCAACGGCAGCGAGCAGGCCAGCCTGCCACTGGCAACCGGCCGCAAAGCCTGGGTGCAGGTGGTGCGCGGCGCGTTGAGCGTGAACGGCCACGCCTTGAAAGCCGGTGACGCCGCGCTGCTGGACAACGAGGCCCTGCTGACGCTGGGCCAGGCCACCGACGCCGAGGCCCTGGTGTTTGACCTGGCCGCTTGACCCCGGCGAAAAGACGGCGCCATGAACCCCCTGCGCAACCTGCATTCGGCATTCGCGTTGCCGTTCCACCGGTTTGACGACCGCACCCACGCCCATGTGTTCCACCCCCAGCACCTGGGGCTGGTGGACCCGTTCATTGGCGTGGACGTGTTCCACATGCCGCACCATTTTTTCCTGCCGCACCCGCACGGCGGCATGAGCGCCATCAGCTACCTGCTGCCCAGCAGCCCCGGCGGCGTGCGCAACCGCGACAGCCTGGGTGACGACAGCGTCATCACCCCTGGCAGCCTGCACTGGCTGCAGGCGGGCAGCGGCATGTCGCACGAAGAAACCCCGGCCACACCGGGTGTGGCGGCGGTGGGCCTGCAGATTTTTGTGAACATGGCCAGTGCCCACAAGCAAAACGCGCCCGCCGTGTTCAAGGTGCCCGCGGCCGACATGCCGGTGGTGGCGCTGGACGGCGCCAGCGTGCGTGTGGTGGCGGGCGAGTGGGGCGGCCAGGTGTCGCCCATTGCCCAAGACCCGCGCTGGGCCACCCGCGTCAACCTGCTGGACGTGACGCTGCAACCCCATGCCGACGTGCGGCTGGCGCTGCCCGCCGGGCACCAGGGCTTTGCGTTGGTGGTGGCGGGCCAAATTTTAGAGTCAAAAGAGCCGCTGTCGCTTGGTGGTATTTCTCCTGCAGCTATAGTATTTGACAGCGCTCAGCCCGGCGATGGCCCCACCGATTTGCGCCTGCTGGCCGGCCCTGAGGGCGCGCAGGTGGCGGTGTTTTCGGGCACGCCCTTGCGCGAGCCCGTGGTGCCGTGGGGGCCGTTTGTGGGCACCTCGCGGGCCGAGGTGGCCGCCTACGCCCAGGCCTACCAAGCCGGGGCCATGGGGCACCTGGAGCCCTCGTTCAGTCGCTGACCGTTTTTTTCCGTTGGTTTTTTGTTTCCGTTTTCCCGTTCGTTCTTCAACCCTTCAAGGAGCACTTTCATGTCAAACACTTCTGCAAACGTCGTTGTGGTTTACCACTCGGGCTACGGCCACACCCAGCGCATGGCCCAATCGGTGGCCGAAGGCGCGGGGGCCGAGCTGGTCGCCATCGATGCCGACGGCAACGTCGGCGATGCCGGCTGGGCCGCTTTGAACGCGGCAGACGCCATCATCATGGGCTCGCCCACCTACATGGGCACCGTGAGCTGGCAGTTCAAAAAATGGGCCGATGCGTCCAGCAAAGCCTGGTTCACCCAGGCCTGGAAAGACAAGGTGTTTGCCGGTTTCACCAACAGCGCCACCATGAACGGTGACAAGCACTCCACGCTGCACTACCTGTTCACCCTGTCCATGCAGCACAGCGGCATTTGGGTGGGCACGGGCCTGATGCCCAGCAACAGCAAGGCCGCCCAGCGCAACGACATCAACTACGTCGGCTCGTTTGCCGGTGCCATGGCCCAGAGCCCCTCCGACGCAGGCGCGGCCGAAATGCTGCCCGGCGACCTGGAAACCGCCCGCCTGTTTGGTGCCCGCGTGGCCGCCACCACCGCCAAGTTCAAAGCCTGATACGCCCGAGAGCGCATCTCCATGAAACTGTTTTATTCCCCGGGCGCTTGTTCACTGGCCCCCCACATCGTGTTGCACGAAGCGGGCGTGCCGTTTGAAGCCGTGCAGGCCAGCACCAAAACCCACCAGTTGGCCGATGGGTCTGACTACTACGCCATCAACCCCCTGGGTTATGTGCCCTTTCTGGTGCTGGCCGACGGCCGCACGCTGCGCGAAGGCCAGGTCATCAGCCAATACGTGGCCGACCAGGTCCCTCACACCGGCCTGGCCCCCGCTGCGGGCACCTGGGAGCGCTACAAGCTGCAGGAGTGGCTGGCGTTCATCAGCAGCGAGCTGCACAAGGGTTTTTCGCCCCTGTTCAACCCCGCCACGCCCGAAGACTTCAAACCTTCGGTGAAAGAGCGCCTGCTGCAGCGCCTGACCTGGGTGGATGGCCAACTGGCTGCTGGCCAAGACTTCCTGATGGGCAGCGCCTTCACCGTGGCCGACGCCTACCTGTTCACCGTCACCAACTGGGCGGGGTTCGTGGGCCTGGACATCAGTGGCCTGGCGAACGTGGCCGCCTACCGCGCCCGTGTGGCTGCACGCCCTGGCGTGCAAGCCGCCATGAAGGCCGAAGGCCTGCTGACGTGACGCGCTGAGGCCCCTGCCCGGGGCTTCAGCCCTCCAGCTTCAGGTTCTGGCTGGCCACCACTTTGCGCCAGCCGTTCACGTCGTGTTCCACAAACGCCATCAGGGCGTCTGGGGTGCCGGGCATGGCTGTGAGGGCGTCTTTGGCAAAGCGCTCTTTCACCTCCGGCAGCGCCAACACCTGGGCCAGTGCGGTGTTCAGCGTGTGCACCACCGCCGCAGGCGTGGCCTTGGGGGCCATCAGGCCAAAATAATTCAGCACGTCAAAACCCGCCAAGCCCGATTCCGCCATGTTCGGTACATCGGGCAGGGCAGGCGAGCGCTGGGCACTGGTGACGGCCAGGGCCCGCAATTTGCCATCTCGGATGAACGGGGCCAGCGCCGGAATGGTGCCCGTGATGAGCTGGATTTCGCCCGACATCAGGTCGAGGGTGGCTGGGGCAATGCCCCGGTAGGGAATGTGTGTGATGAAGGTGCCCGTGCGGGCCTTCAGCAGCTCCAGCACCAGGTGGTTGATGCCGCCTGCACCGGCCGATCCGTAATTGAGCTTGCCCGGCTGGCGCGTGGCCAGGGCCACCAGCTCGGCCAGGGTGCGGGCGGGCACGTCTTTGTTCACCGCCCATACCAGCGGGCCGCTGGCCACCATGCCCACGGGTGTGAAGTCGCGCACGGGGTCATAACCGGCCTGGGGCATGGCTGCCGGCACGGTGGTGAAGGGTGCGGCCACCAGCAGCAAGGTGCTGCCGTCCGCCGGGCTGTGGGCCACATACCGCGAGCCAATGGCACCCGAGGCACCGGTTTTGTTGTCCACCACCACCGGGGTGCCCAGCACGCCTGACAGCTTGTCGGCCAGCAGCCGGCCCACCGCGTCGGTGCCCGCGCCCGCCGCAAACGGCACGATGATCCTGATGCCCTTGGTGGGCAAAGTTTGGGTTGCGCCAAAGGTGGGCAAGGCCGCCAGGGCGGCGGCTTGCAGGCATTGGCGGCGGTTGAGGGTGGGGGGTGTGCGGGTGGGCATGGCGGGTTTGAGGGTGAAAAACGGAAAGCCCATCTTGCCGCTGCGGTGTGACTGCACAATGAATGGCATGAAGCTGTTTGAACTCTTGCCGTTGAAAGACTGGCTGGCCTTGGCCAGCTTTTTTGCCCTGTGGGTGGGCTACGCCTTTTTTGCGAAAGACTGGGGCAAACGCCAGCGTTCGCTGCTGGCCACCACCCACCTGTACCGCGAGCGCTGGATGCGCCAGGCCACCACGCGTGACCCCCGCATGCTTGACGGCCTGATCACCCAGAACCTGTCGCACACGCCGTCGTTTTTTTCGTCCACCACCATCCTGATCATCGGGGGGTTGCTGGCCATGCTGGGCACCACCGACAAGGCCGCCGAACTGGTGCAAGACATGCCCTTTGCCCAAGTCACCAGCATGCAGGTGTTTGAAATCAAGGTGCTGCTGCTGCTGACCATTTTTGTGTACGCCTTTTTCCGTTTCAGCTGGTGCATGCGGCTGTACACCTTTGTGGCGTTGACGATTGGGGCCATGCCCAGCCCGGAGCACTTTGAAGCCAACCCCGGTGAGGCCGAGCGCTACGTGCAGCGGGCGGCCCGCCTGGTGGGGGCAGCCGCCGAAACGTTCAACGATGGCTTGCGTGCCTACTACTTTTCGTTTGCGGCGCTGGCCTGGTTTTTTTCACCCATCGCCTTGGTCATGGCCACCTTGCTGGTGGTGGTGGTGCTGTACGGGCGGGAGTTTCACTCCGACGTGTTGTTGGTGTTGCGGGACTGAGCGACAGCCCCGCACCCAAGCGCGCGCCACGCGCAGGTGAAGGGGTTTCTACAATCAGCCCCCATGTTTGTTCACCTGCGCCAGCACACCGAGTTCTCCGTCGTAGACGGCACCCTTCGCATCGATGACGTGGTGGCCGCCGCCGCCGCCGATGGCCAGCCCGCGTTGGGGCTGTCCGATCTGTCCAACCTGTTTGGGGCCATCAAGTTTTACAAGGCGGCGCGCGGCGCGGGCATCAAGCCCGTGCTGGGGGCCGAGGTGTTTGTGCAGGGCCTGGGCGGGGCCGAGGCCCCGCTGCCGGGGCAGCCCGTGCCACCCAACGCGCAAAGCCTGCCCCGCGTGCTGCTGCTGGTGCAAAGCCACCAGGGCTACCTGAACCTGAGCGAGCTGCTGGCCCGGGGCTGGACGCGCAACGTGCAGCGAGACCAGGCCGTGCTGACCTGGGAATGGTTGCAAGCGCTGAACGAAGGCTTGATTCTGGTCAGCGGGGCGGCAGCCGGGCCGGTGGGCATGGCCCTGCTGGCGGGTGATGAGCGCAAAGCCACCGACGTGGCGCTGCAAGCGGCGGGCGTGTTCACCCACCGTTTTTATTTGGAATTGCAACGCGCCGGCCGCCCCGACGACGAGCGCCTGGTGCGCGCCACCGTGTCCCTGGCCGCCCGCTTGGGTCTGCCTGTGGTGGCCACGCACCCGGCCCAGTTTCTGGTGCCCGACGACTACGAGGCCCACGAGGCCCGCGTGTGCATTTCCGACGGTGACATGCTGGCCAACCCCCGCCGCGTGCGCCGCTTCACCCGCGAGCAGTATTTCAAAAACGCCGCGCAAATGGAGGCCTTGTTTGCCGACCTGCCCAGCGCGGTGGCCAACACGCTGGAAATTGCCCGCCGCTGCAGCCTGACGCTGGTGCTGGGCAAGCCCCAGCTGCCCGACTTTCCCATTCCCCCGGTCAACGGTGTGGTGATGTCGGTGGAAGACTATTTCCGCCACGTGTCGCACGAGGGGTTGAAGGGCCGCCTGGTGCACCTCTACCCCAACGAGGCGCAGCGCGAAAAAGAACGCCCCCGCTACGAGGAGCGGCTGGAGTTCGAGCTGAACACCATTTTGAAAATGGGTTTTCCGGGCTACTTCCTCATCGTGGGTGACTTCATCCAGTGGGCCAAGGAAAACGGCTGCCCCGTGGGGCCGGGCCGAGGCTCGGGCGCAGGCTCGCTGGTGGCGTATGCGCTGCTCATCACCGACCTGGACCCGCTGAAATACAACCTGCTGTTCGAGCGTTTCCTCAACCCCGAGCGGGTCAGCATGCCCGACTTCGACATTGACTTTTGCCAGAGCAACCGCGACCGCGTGATTGACTACGTGAAAGACAAATACGGCAAAGACGCGGTGAGCCAGATCGCCACCTTCGGCACCATGGCCGCACGCGCCGCCATCCGCGACGTGGGCCGGGTGCTGGATTTTTCCTACGGCTTTTGCGATGGCATCAGCAAGCTCATACCCAACAAACCGGGCATGAGCGTCACGCTGCAATACCCGCCCGATCCACCCAAAGACGGCGATAAAAACAACTACGCCATCAGCATGGAGCCCGAGCTGGCCCGGCGCATCGAGCAGGAAGAAGACGTCAAAACCCTGATCGAGCTGGCGCAAAAGCTGGAGGGCATGACCCGCAACATCGGCATGCACGCCGGGGGCGTGTTGATTGCGCCAGGCAAACTCACCGATTTCTGCCCCCTGTACCAGCAGCCCGGCAGCACCTCGGCGGTCAGCCAGTACGACAAAGACGACGTGGAGGCCGTGGGCCTGGTCAAGTTCGACTTTTTGGGCCTGGCCACCCTCACCATTCTGGAAATCGCGGCCCAGTTCATCCGCAAGCGCCACCCGGGCCAGGAAAAGTTCGCGTTTGAAAACGTGCCCCTGGAAGACCGCGCCACCTACAAGCTGTTTGCCGACGGCAAAACCGAGGCCGTGTTCCAGTTTGAAAGCCGGGGCATGCAAGGCATGCTGCGCGACGCCAAGCCCACCCGCCTGGAAGACCTGATTGCGCTCAACGCCCTGTACCGCCCGGGGCCCATGGACCTGATTCCCAGCTTCGTGGCGCGCAAACACGGGCGCGAGGTCATTGAATACCCGCACCCTCTGGTGGCCGAGATGCTTTCCGAGACCTACGGCATCATGGTCTACCAGGAGCAGGTGATGCAGA
>CAYFFJ010000047.1:0-7643 GCA_964342395.1 uncultured Hydrogenophaga sp. | reverse complement strand
CGCCGACATGCTGCGCCGCGCCATGGGCAAGAAAAAGGCCGAAGAAATGGCGGAGCACCGCGCCATTTTCCGCGCCGGGGCAGCCAAAAACGGCATCAGCGAGACCAAGGCCGACGAGGTGTTCGACCTGATGGAAAAGTTCGCGGGCTACGGCTTCAACAAGTCGCACGCCGCCGCCTACTCGCTGCTGGCCTACCACACGGGTTGGCTGAAGGTGCACTACACGGCCGAGTTCTACGCCGCCAACATGACGGTGGAAATGGACAACACCGACAAGCTGGCCGTGCTGCACGCCGACGCGCTGGCGTTTGGCATTTCGTTCGAGTGGCCCGACGTCAACCGGGGCACCCACCGTTTCGAGCCCACCAGCAACACCAGCGTGCGCTACGGGCTGGGCGCCATCAAGGGCACAGGCCAGCAGGCCATTGACGCCATCGTGGCCGCCCGCGAAGGCCGGGGCGAGGGCCCGGCGGGCGGCGCCAGCGGGCCGTTCACCTCGCTGTTCGACTTTTGTGTGCGGCTGGACAAATCCAAGGTCAACAAACGCACGGTCGAGGCGCTCATCAAAGCCGGTGCGTTCGACAGCCTCAACCCCCACCGCGCCAGCCTGCTGGCCAGTGTGGAGCGCGCGTTCGACTTCGCGGCCGCAGCGGCGGCCAACGCCAACCAGGGCGGCCTGTTCGACATGTTTGACGACGGCGACGCCCACGGCAGCAGCACACAAGAGCCCGACCTGGTGGACGTGGCGCCCTGGGGCATCAAAGAGAAGCTGACGCAGGAAAAAACCGCCATCGGCTTTTATTTGAGCGGCCATTTGTTTGACGAAGTGGCCACCGAGGTGCGCCGCTTTGTGCGCACCCCGCTGAGCGAAGTGGCCGACAGCCGCGACCCGCAGGTGCTGGTGGGCATCGTCACCGACCTGCGCACCATCAACGGCCAGCGCGGCAAGCTGGGCCTGTTCCGCCTGGACGACAAGAGCGGCACCCTCGAAGCCAGCGCCGATGAAAACCTGCTCAACCTGCACCGCGACACCCTGAAAGACGACGAACTGCTGGTGCTGCAAGGTGTGGTGCAAAACGACCGCTTCTCGGGCGGCCTGCGCTTCAAGGTGCAACAGGTGTGGGACTTGCCCACCGCCCGCTGCCGCTTTGCCAAATACCTGCGCGTGGCCGTGCGCAGCGAAGACGATCGCCCACCCACACTGGACGTGGCGGCCCAAGTCAGCAGCTTCCCGCCCCTGCGCGAATCCACCGACCAGGGCGAGCTGGTGCGCGGCCTGCCCGTGCGGCTGCGCGTGGAGCGCCCCGACGTGCACTGCGACGTGCACCTGGACGACCGCAGCCTGTTCTACCCCTCAGACGCCGCCCTGGCCAGCTGGACGGCGCAGGCCCACCAGCAGCGCGCCGAGCTGGTGTACGACTGATTTTTAATGCCTTTTTGGCCTCCAGCGCTTGTCAGTCAAGCGTTTCAAGCTACTGAAAAATATGATGGAAATTTTGCTGGTTGCCGTGCCCTTGGTGGTCGTTTGGACCTTGGCGGTGAGGGCCGAACAGGCCCAGCGTGTGGCTTTGCTGGCCAGCCACCTGGGGCGCTACCGCATTGAAAAACTGATGGAGGCGCTGACCGAGGGCTACCTGCGCGCCCTGGCCGAAAAAGACGCCGACCGCCAGCGCGCTTTGTGGTCCACCCTGTCGCTGACCGAGGCCAATTTGCTCGACGAGTTCCAGCGTTTCGTGGCCGAATTTGCCCAGGTGTGGCCTGAAAAGGCCCTGGTCAGCCGCATCCCTCAGGCTGTGCCCCGGGCCACGCTGCTGTTCCCGCAGGCCACGTTTGACCTGCGCGAGGCCCTGGCCCTGCATGCCCAAGGGCTGGCGCGCCTGGTGGCGGCGCAGCCCGATGCGGCGGGTGCGTCCAGCCAGCGCGACCGGGCGTTCATGTTCACCGCCGAATTGCTGCTGATCCAGCACACCTGCCTGTGGTTCTGCCGCTCGCAAACCACCGCGTCGGCCCGGTTGATGGCCCGCCACCAAACCCGCTACGCGCAGGTGCTGGCCGCCGTGTCGCCCCAAACCCGGGCCACCTACTGTGCGCTGGTGGGTTACCGCAGCTGAGGCCGCTCAGGCGGCCACACTCAGCCGTGGATGCTCGACAAAAACTGCTTGAGCTCGGGCGTTTTCGGGGTTGCAAACAGCTCGGCGGGCGGGCCCATTTCGTGCACGCGGCCCTGGTGCATGAAGATGACGCGGTTGCTCACCTTGCGGGCAAAGTTCATTTCGTGCGTGACCATCAGCAGCGTCATGCCTTCCTTGGCCAGGCTTTCCACCACGCCCAGCACCTCGCCCACCAGCTCGGGGTCAAGCGCCGAGGTGATTTCGTCGCACAGCAAAATACTCGGGTCCATGGCCAGGGCGCGGGCGATGGCCACGCGCTGCTGCTGCCCGCCCGACAGCTGGTCGGGGAAGGCGTCGAACTTGTCGGCCAGGCCCACGCGTTGCAGCAACTGGCGGGCGCGGGCTTCCAGCGCCGCCGCAGCGGGTTTTTTCACCAGGTGCGGGGCCAGCATCACGTTCTTGCCCACGCTCAGGTGCGGGAACAGGTTGAACGACTGAAAAATCATGCCCACGCGCTGGCGCAGCTCGCGCATGGCCGCCGCGTCGTGGTGAACCAGTGGCTGGCCCTGCACGGTCAGGCTGCCGTGCTGAAAGGTTTCCAGCCCGTTGATGCAGCGCAGCAGCGTGCTTTTGCCCGAGCCGCTTTTGCCAATGATGGCAATCACCTCGCCGGGGGCCACGCTCAGGTCGATGCCCTTGAGCACCTCGTTGGCGCCGTACGACTTGCGCAGCTGTTCGATGCGAACCGCCGGGCTGGTTGCGGTGGGGGTGTCAGCGGATGGCATTGAGTTTTTTCTCCAGCGAACGGGCGTACAGGCTGATGGGGAAACACAGCGCAAAGTACATAAGCGCCACGCAGCTGTAGACCAAAAAG
Organism: uncultured Hydrogenophaga sp.; assembly: GCA_964342395.1. GTDB lineage: Bacteria > Pseudomonadota > Gammaproteobacteria > Burkholderiales > Burkholderiaceae_C > UBA2334. Next base: position 4,658 of record CAYFFJ010000047.1, on the reverse strand, counting down.
GGTTTGAAGGTGGCGTTGGTGATCATGGTGCCGGCCTTGGTCAGCTCGATGAAGCCAATGACAGAGGCCAGTGCCGTGCCTTTGATGACCTGCACCAGAAAGCCCACCGTGGGTGCAATGGCCATGCGGCCCGCCTGCGGCAGCACCACGTGGCGCAGCAGCTCGCCCATGCCCAGCGCCAGGCTTTGCCCGGCTTCCCACTGGCCTTTGGGCACCGCCCGCACACAGCCCTGCCAGATTTCGGCCAGGAAGGCGCTGCTGTACAGCGTCAGGGCCACGGCGGCAGCGGTCCAGGCAGAGGTTTCCACCCCCAGCAAGGCCATGCCGAAGTAGGCCAAAAACAGTTGCATCAGCAGCGGTGTGCCCTGGAACAGCTGCACGTAGCCCCCCACCAGCACCTGTGCGCCGGGCAGTTTGGCGGTGCGCGCCACCAGCAGGGCCAGGCCCACCACGCCGCCGCCCACGAAGGCCACCAGCGACAGGCCCACCGTCCAGCGCGCGGCCAGCAGCAGGTTGCGAAAAATGTCCCACAAGCTGAAATCAACCACGGCGGCCTCCGAACAAAAAGCGGGGGCCCAGCCAGTTCAGTGCACCGCGCACCGCCACCGACAGCGCCAGGTAGATGAGCGTGGCCACGATGAAGGCCTCGAACGCACGGAAGTTGCGGCTCTGGATCAGGTTGGCCGCGTAGCTCAGTTCTTGCGTGGAAATTTGCCCGCACACGGCCGAGCCCAGCATGACGATGATGATCTGGCTCACCAGCGCGGGCCACACTTTTTGTAGCGCCGGGGGCAGCACCACGTGCACAAAGGTCTGAGCCCGTGTGAGGGCCAGGCTCAGCGCCGCTTCGGTCTGGCCACGCGGCGTGGCGTCGATGCCCGCGCGCACGATCTCAGCGGCGTAAGCCCCCAGGTTGACCACCATGGCAATGACGGAAGCCACCTCGGGCGACAGGCGTATGCCCGCCGCAGGCAGTCCGAAAAACACGAAGAACAGCTGGACGATGAAAGGCGTGTTGCGCACCGCCTCCACATACGCCCCGGCCACCCAGCGCAGCGGCACTGGGCCTTGGGTGCGGGCCCAGGCGCAGGCCACGCCCAGCGCCACGCCCAGCACGGCAGAGACGGTGGTGAGGCCCAGCGTCCACACCACGCCCTTGGCCAGCAAGGGCCACTGCGCCAGCACGGCGGGAAAGTCCAGCTCGATCAACATGGCTTGGGTCCTGTGGGGCGGGGCTTTACTGGGGCAGGTCGCCCGCGGGGCGGCCCAGCCATTTGTTGGCCAGCTTGTCGATGTCGCCTGCTTTTTTGGCAGCGGCAATCACCTCGTTCACCTTCAGGCGCAGCGCGTCTTCGCCCTTGGCCACACCGATGAAGTTGGGGCTGTCTTTCAGCAGCAGCTTGTATTCGGCACCCAGCTGGGGGTTTTTCTGGATCATGTTGGCGGCCACCGATGCGCCAGTGGCGATCAGCTGCGTCTGACCCGACACGAAAGCCGACACGGTGGCGTTGTTGTCTTCAAAACGCTTGATGTCGGTGTTGGCCGGGGCCACTTTGCCCAGCTCCTGGTCTTCCATGGCGCCACGGGTCACGGCCACGCTTTTGCCACCCACGTCGGCCCACGATTTGATGGCCATGGCTTTGGGGGCGAACACCGCCTGGAAGAAGGGCGAGTAGGCGGCGGTGAAGTCGATCACCTTCTCGCGCTCGGGGTTCTTGCCCAGGGTGGAAATGACCAGATCGGCCTTTTTGGTTTGCAGGTAAGGGATGCGGTTGGCGCTGGTCACCACCACCAGCTCCAGCTTCACGCCCATCTTGTCGGCGATGTATTTCGCCATGTCCACGTCCAGGCCCTGGGGTTGCAGGTCAATGCCCACGAACCCGTAGGGCGGGAAGTCGGTGGGGATGGCAATTTTGATGAGCTTGGCCTTCATCACGCCGTCCAGCGCGGTTTGCGCCTGGGCGTGGCCCACGGTGGCGGCCAGGGCCAGGGAAACGCCGGCGGCGAAGAGGTGGCGTTTGGTGAGGTTCAGGGGTTTCACAGCAAGGCTCCTAGGTAGGTTTCGGGTGGGGCAGGGGAATCGGGGGTGCGGCTCCCGGCGGGCGCAGTGGCCAGCCGGGGTTTTCGGGTTTTGCCTGGGGTGGTGGCCTTGGCCGGTGACTTCAGGCCCAGCGGCGACAGCGCGGCGCGCAGTTCGGCCAGCGGGTCGTTGTCGGCCTGCACGTTCAGCGCGGACTGCACCTGGCCGATGTGTTGGTCCATCAGCCGTTCGGCTTCGGCGTGGTTGCCAGCTTTGAGTGCAGCGACGATGGCCACGTGTTCGGCGCACGACTGGTGCGCGTCGTGGGTGGACTGGTACAGCATGGCAATGAGCGTGGTGCGCGCCGTGAAGTCGCGCAGCGTGTCGGCCAGCAGCTGGTTGCCCAGGCACTCGGCCAGGCACACGTGAAAGTCGCCCAGCAGGTAGCTGCGCTGGCCCACATCGTTGCCCGCCAGCGCGGCTTGTTCTTCCTTCAAATGGTCGCTCAGGCGCTTGAGCGCAGGGGCCGCCATGGGCTTGGCGCTGCGGATCAGCCCCATTTCAATGACGCGGCGGGCCTCGAAGGCTTCGCGGGCCTCGGCCTGTGAGGGCTGCACCACGTACCAGCCCCGGCGCGAGCTGACGGTGACGATGCCGCGTGCGGCCAACTGCATCAGCGCCTCGCGCACCAGGGTGCGGCTGCAGTCAAACAGCAGGGACAGGGCCTGCTCGCCCAGGCGTGCGCCTGGCTGCAGTTTTTGCGCCAGGATGGCTTCTACGATGCGGTGGGCGATGTCGGTGGAGTTCACGGTGTTTTCGGTGGGTTGAACCTCTTCAGCGAAAACCGTGCCAATTGTTTTTCAATCTTGTATGCAAGATTTGTGCACTAATGAAGTGCATCAGATGCGATAACTGGGCGGTGTGCGCGTTGTTGGGGCGTGCGAGCGCCTTGCATGCACCGCTGAGGTGCCTGCCCATGAATTTATGATGAAAAATGCCTGTATCGCTTATCTGTATTCATTTGTTTGCTACAAATGAATACAGGCTGGGGCCGGTTCAATCGCGGGGGCGGAAACCGATGACCAACGTGGCGGGCACGCGACCGTCTTCGTCGCGGGGCAGGCGGGCGGTGCGGTCCAGTGCTTTCAGCACGGCGTCGTCCCAGGCGGGGTTGCCACTGCTTTTCACCAGGCGGCGTGAGGCGATGGTGCCGTCGGGCAGCGTGCGCACCTCCACGTCGGCGGTGGGGTTGCCCACGGGGGCGTCGGTGAACACGATGTTGGGCCGCACCGCGCCCACGATGCGCCCGGCATAGGTGGCCGATGGTCCGCTGGATTTCAGCGCCGTGCCGCTGCTGCTGGCGCTGCCGGTGGCCCCGGCCATGCCTGCGATGCGTTTGAGGTTTTCCGCGCGCTCTTTGGCCAGGCGGTCGGCGCTGGCCTTTTCAGCGGCTTTGTCTGCCGCTTTTTTCTCAGCGGCCAGCTTTTCGGCTTGTTGGGTTTTTTGCTTTTCGCGTTCTTTTTCTTTGGCCTGGGCTTTTTCCTGGGCCTCGCGCTCCAAGGCCTGCTTCTTTTTCAGCGCTTCTTGCCGTTGGCGCTTCTCCTCGTCGCGCCGGGCTTCTTCGCGTTTTTTCTGCTGTTGCAGCGCAATTTGGGCGTCGCGTTGCGCGTCCAGCGCCTGTTGTGCGGCCACGGGGTCGGGGCGGGGGGGCGTGGGTTTGGCCTCCACCGGTTCGGGCTCGGGTGGGGGGGGCGGCACTTCCTCCACCAGCTTGGGCGCGGCGCTTTGGGGCATGCGCGACCAGAGTTCGGCTTCGGCCATCACCGGGGTTTGGGTGCGGTTCCAGCCAATGCCCCAGGTCAGCGCTGCGGCCAGCAGGGCGTGGGCCACCAGGGCCATCACCAGGGGGCCGCCCCAGCGGGAATCGTCGGCTGGCATCAGCCCGGCGGGCGAGGTGCTCTGAACAGTGGCAGACATGGGGCTGGGTTACGGTGTGGTTTGCACCGACAGGCCCACGCGCTGCACACCGGCGCGTTGCAGGGTGTCCATGACCTTGACCACCACTTCGTATTTCACGCTTTTGTCGGCGGCAATCACCACTGGCACTTCGCTGGCGGCCGCGCCGATCGCGTCTTGCAGGCCCTTGACTTGCGCGGACAGGTCGCGCAGCGTGGCGCGGGCCGTGGTTTTGCCTTCTTTGAGCTGGATGCTTTCGTCTTTCTCGATCAGCACCTGGATCACCCGGTCGGGCGCCTTGGCGGCCTGGCCCACGCTGGGCAGGTTGATGGTGCTGGGCGCAATCAGGGGGGCGGTCACCATGAAGATGATGAGCAGCACCAGCATCACGTCGATGAAGGGCACCATGTTGATCTCGGCGATGGTGCGCCTGCCGCGTCCGCGGCCACGGGGGGCAACTGAAGCCATGGCGTGTGCCCGCCCTCAGTGGCCAGAGGCCGATTGCTGGCCGGAGGCACCGCTGGCCGCGCCCAGGTTGCGTTGCAGGATGTTGGAAAACTCTTCCATGAAGGTTTCCAGCCCGTTGGCAATGCGGTCGATGTCGTGCGAGTAGCGGTTGTAGGCCACCACGGCCGGAATGGCGGCAAACAGGCCAATGGCGGTGGCCACCAGCGCCTCGGCA
>CAYFFJ010000046.1:0-22174 GCA_964342395.1 uncultured Hydrogenophaga sp. | reverse complement strand
GCCCAGGGTGATTTCGGTTTGCATGTCGGCCAGTTTCTTTTGAATGAGCTGGTTTTGCGCCAGGGGGCGGCCGAATTGCACGCGGTCCAGTGTGTATTGGCGGGCGCGGTGCCAGCAGTCTTCTGCGGCGCCCAGAGCGCCCCAGGCAATGCCATAGCGGGCCTTGTTCAGGCAGCCGAAGGGGCCTTTGAGGCCGCTCACGTGAGGCAGCAGCTGGCTTTCGGGCACAAACACATCGTCCATCACGATTTCGCCGGTGATGCTGGCGCGCAGGCTCATCTTGCCTTCGATTTTGGGGGCGCTCAGGCCCTTCATGCCTTTTTCCAGAATGAAGCCGCGGATGCATTCCTGCCCGCCGGTTTTGCCTTCAGCATCGGTCAGCTTGGCCCACACCACGAACACGTCGGCTATGGGGGAGTTGGTGATCCACATCTTCTGGCCCTTCAGGAGGTAGCCACCGTCCACCGGGCGGGCGCGGCTGAGCATGCTGGCGGGGTCGGAGCCGTGGTTGGGCTCGGTCAGACCGAAGCAGCCCACCCACTCGCCAGTGGCCAGTTTGGGCAGGTACTTTTCGCGCTGCGCTTCGCTGCCGTAGGCATGGATGGGGTGCATCACCAGGCTGCTTTGCACGCTCATGGCGCTGCGGTAGCCGCTGTCCACCCGCTCCACTTCGCGGGCCACCAAGCCGTAGCTGACGTGATTCAGGTCGGAGCAGCCATAACCGTCAATGGTGCAGCCCAGCAGGCCCAGGGCACCCATTTCGCTCATGATGTCGCGGTCAAAGTGCTCGTGGCGGGCGGCCTGCAGCACGCGGGTTTGCAGTTTGTCCTGACAATACTGGCGGGCGGCCTCTTGCACGGCGCGCTCGTCGTCGCTCAGTTGGTCGGCAAACAGAAAAGGGTCGTTCCACTGGAAGCTGGGTTTCATGTCGGGGGTCTCCTGTGTGGGGTTGGGTGAAACACTGCGGGCGATTGTTGGGGTTTCAACGATGTTTGTCTAATATCGTGTACCTATTCAACTATCTGAAAAACCTATTTATGGAGCTGCGCCACCTGCGGTGTTTTTTGACCTTGGCCGAAGAGCTTCACTTTGGCCGTGCAGCGCAGCGCCTGGCCATGTCGCAGCCGCCGCTGAGTGTGGCCATTCAGCAGCTGGAAGCGTCGGTGGGGGCGCGGCTGTTTTTGCGCAACAGCAAATCGGTGCAGCTCACGGCGGCGGGCCAGGCCCTGGTGCCCGAAGCGCGTGACCTGCTGGTCCGTGCCAGCGGCGCGGCCCAATTGGCACGCGATGTGGACCAGGGCCAGGCGGGCAGTTTGCGCATCGGGTTTGTGGGGGCCATGCTGTACCGGGGGTTGCCGCAAATGCTGCAGCCGTTTCAGGCCAGCCACCCCCGTTTGCGACTGGAACTGCACGAACTCAGCTCGGCCGAACAACTGGCCGAGCTGGCCCGCGACCGGCTGGACGTGGGTTTTGTCCACACCGCCTTGGTGCCGCCGGGGCTGCAACACATTTTGGTGGCCAGCCAGCCCCTGGTGGCGTGTGTGCCCCACACCCACGCACTGGCCGAGCTGGGCAGGGCCGGTGCCCCGCTGGACCTGGCCACGCTGCAAGGCGAGCCGCTGGCCTTGGTGTCGCGCGAGGTGTCACCCGATTACCACGACCGCATCCTGGCGCTGTGTGCCCAGGCGGGCTGGGCCCCGCAGGTGCGGCACGAGCTGCGCCACTGGCTCAGCGTGGTCAGTTTGGTGTCGCAGGGCATGGGCGTGGCCCTGGTGCCCGAGGCCTTGCATCGCTCGGGCCTGGCCGGTGCCGTGTTTGTGCCGCTGGCCCAAGCCACGCCACCCTACGAAACCCGCTGTTTGTGGAAAGACCCCAAAGACCGGCGCGCCCACACAGCGTTGGCGGCGTTTTTGGACACGGTGCGTGCCCATGTGGGAATGGGTTTGTCACTCCATTCCCAAGGCGTTATTGCAGGGAGCTGAGGCCAAAGCGGTTGCCCTCTGTGTCTTCACACACGGTCACCCAGCCAAATGCGCCAATGGAAAACTTGCTTCTGAGCACTTTGCCACCGGCGGCTGCGACCCTTGATTCTTCGTGGGCGCAATCGCCCACACTGAAATACACCAAGGTGCCGCCAGGCCCTGGGCGGGCGTGGTTCGATTTCACCAAGGCACCGCCTGCTCCGTAGAGGGCCATGTCGGTGGGAAAAGCCATCATCTGGGTTTCGCCGGTGGGGTCTCCGATCGGTTCCAGCGAGTGTTGCAGCACATTTTCATAAAACGACACGGCCCTGCCCATGTCGTTGACGTAGAGATCAAACCATCCAATTGCATTCGACTTTGCCATGTGGCGCTCCTGAGTTGACTGAGAAGCGCCCAGTTTAGGAAGCGGTCAGGTCAACGTATTGTGTAAATCGGACATCAAAACTCGAACTTGTCGACGTACTTGGCCGGGGTGTAGCCGGTGACTTTGCGGAACGAATGGATGTAGTGCGACTGGTCGGCATACAAATCCAGGTAGTGCTGCCTGAACGATTGTTGGAGGCGCAAGACCTTGAGCAGGTCATGGGGGGTGAAACCCGTGGTTTGCTTGAGAGTGCGTTGCAGCTGGCGCGGCGACAGGCACGCCACCGCCGCCATGTCTGACACCGCGTGAATGGCGTCGATGTTCGCCAGGATTTTTTCAGTGACCCCATTGCCCACCACCAGCTTCGCGTCGATGAACCTCTGCACCAGGTCGGACAAAATGCTTTGTTTGGCAGGGAAGTCCCGCTGGGCGAGTGCTGCGCTGGTGGCGACCAGTGGCAGTTCGCCAGCGTAGGGCGTGCCGACAAATTGATCGGTGACTTCGTGTCGGCTGCCTTGCCACACGCCTGGCAGCAGCTGTATGCCCACATAGTGAAACGATGTCCCTAGATTGAGCACCTCAAAGGTGGTGCGCAAGGCGGTCACCCCGGCAATGGCCGTCTCCCTTTGATTGAACAGGATGTTCACGCAGGCATCGGGCATTGCATGGAGGCAGAAATCCACCTCCAGGGCCACGTCTGTTTTGAGTTCCCAAAAACAATGCACCAGGCTGGACAAATGCCCGGGGGGTTTGGCCTCCGTGTAGCGAACGGATAGGGCGGTTTTCTCTATCCCATCTTGAATCGGGTTGTACATGGCAGGTCAAGCAAAGCAGAAGGAGAACATGGGACATCGGGTCTGTGACCCGAGAGTGTGACGGCGGGCGTGGGTTCGTCTAGGATCGGCAACCCAGTTTTACTTCCGAACGCTCAAAGGAAAACCCATGACGCCAGCGTCTTTTCAAACCCTCGCGCTGGGCGGTGGGTGCTTCTGGTGCACCGAAGCCGTGTTTGTGCGCGTGACGGGCGTGCTGGACGTGGAGTCGGGCTACGCCAACGGTGACGCAGCCCATTTCCCCCACCCCAGCTACGAGCAGGTGTGCAGCGGCAACACGGGCTACAACGAGGTGGTCAAGCTGGTGTACGACCCCGCCCAGGTCAGCACCGCCGAGTTGCTGGAGGTGTTTTTCGCCACCCACGACCCCACCACCTTGAACCGCCAGGGCAACGATGTGGGCACGCAGTACCGCAGTGGGGTGTACGTCACCACACCTGGACAACAGGCCGATGCCCTGGCTGCCATCGTGGCGCTGAACGCCAGCGGCGAGTTGGGGGCCCCGGTGGTGACCGAGGTGTTGCCTCTGCTGCACTACAGCGCTGCCGAGGCCTACCACCAAGACTATTTCGAGCAGCACCCCCACCAGGGTTACTGCGCGTTTGTGGTGGGCCCCAAGGTGGAGAAGTTCGTGAAGACCTTCAAGCGGTTGTTGAAAGTATGATTTTTGTATAGCAAACTATTGAATATAGATAAGCGATACATGCTATTTTATTGTTATTTTGAGAGGCCGCCCGCTTGAATGGCCGTGGTCAGGGCCTGGGTGTTGAATCGCACCATCTTCACGTAGCTGTCAGCCGGACCGCCGGGGGGCGACAGCGAGTCTGAATAAAGCGCCCCGGCAGGCTTCACACCGGTTTCGCGGCCGATTTGTTCGATCAGGCGCGGGTTGGACACCGTTTCCATTCACGTTTTCCCGCCGAATCTGGCGCACCAGCCGGGCCACGCCTTGGGCCGACGCCTCGCTTTCGGTGCTCACGCCCTGGGGCGACAGGAAGGTGACGCCATACGCGCTGGCGTAGTAACCAAACGCATCGTGGCTGGTGATGACTTTGCGCTGCGAGGCGGGCAGGGCACCCCAGGCGGCGCGCACCTCGGTGTCGAGCGCTTGCAGTTGGGCGGTGTAGCTGGCGGCGTTCTTTTGGTAGCTGTCACAGCCCGCTGCATCAGCGCTGCACAGCCCTTGGGCAATGTTTTTCACGTACACCACGGCGTGGGCCACGTTTTGCCAGGCGTGGGGGTCGGCCTTGCCGTGCTCGTGCCTGTGGCTGTGTTTGGCCCCGGGCGTGTGGTCGGCGTCCTTCGCCTCAAGCCCCTGTATGCCTTGGCTCACCACCACATGCTGGCCTTTGTAGCTGGCCGATTTCAGCAGCCGCGCCATCCAGCCCTCAAAGCCCAGGCCATTGGAAAACAGCACCTGGGCTTGCGCCACGGTTTTGGCCTGGGTGGGGGTGGGTTGGTACACGTGGGCGTCGGCACCGGGACCCACCAGCACGTTCACCTGCACACGTTCGCCGCCCACCTGGCGCACCAGGTCGCCCAAGATGCTGAAGCTGGCCACCGCCTGCAAGGCGGGGGCTGCGTGGCTGGGTTGAGCCCCCAGCACCCAAGCGACACTGACACTGGCAAGGGCAAACGCGCGGCGCAAACGGCGGTGGTGTGCAAACATGGCAACTCCTGTGGTGTGAAACAAAAAACTCAGCCCTTGCGGTGGACGCCAGGCTGCCAGCGGCTGCGCACCGGGCCGTGTGGTCCGGTGGCCAGCGACGCCAGCATCAGCGCTCCCAGGCACATGACGATGACAGGGCCCGTGGGCAAATCGGCGTGGTAACTCACCAGCAGCCCTGCCACGCCCCCCAGCACCCCGATGGCCGTGGCGGTCAGCAGCAGCCGGGTGATGTCGCGCGCCCAAAAGCGCGCGGCGGCGGCGGGCAGCACCATCAGGCCCACGGCCATCAGCGTGCCCAGGGCGTGGAACCCGGCCACCAGGTTCAGCACCAGCAGCACCAGAAAACCGTAGTGCGCCACCGGGCTCCAGCGGCTGACCGAGCGCAAAAAACCCGGGTCCAGGCACTCCAGCACCAGCGGGCGGTACAACACGGCCAGCCCCAGCAGGGTGAGGGTGGCGGTGGCCCCCAGCAGCAGCACGGCTTCGTTGTTCAGCGCCAGCACGGTGCCAAACAGCACGTGCAGCAAATCCACGCTGCTGCCTTTCAACGACACCAGCAACACCCCGGCCGACAGCGACAGCAGGTAGAACGAGGCCAGGCTGGCGTCTTCCCGCAGCACCGAGTGCCGCGCCACCAGCCCCGATGCCACGGCCACCAGCAGCCCCGCCAGAACGCCGCCCACCGTCATGGCCCCCAGCGACAGCCCGGCAAACACATAGCCCAGCGCCGCGCCCGGCAAGATGCCGTGGGCCATGGCGTCGCCCGTCAGGCTCATGCGGCGCAGCATCAGAAACACGCCCATGGGCGCTGCGCTCAAGCCCAGTGCCAGGCACCCGGCCAGCGCCCGCTGCATGAAGCCAAATTCGGCAAACGGCTGGATGAACAACGTCCACACCAGCGCGTGGGCGGCCTCAAATGCGGTGGGCATGGGGGGGCTCCGGTGAACGCTGGGGGGTGGGGGCAATGGCAGGTGCCTCGGCCACGTCGCAGGGTGGGGCGTGGTCGTCGAAGGCTTCGTTCAGGTGGCGGGCGCGGTGCAGGTGGGCGGGGGTCAGCACCTGCGCCGTGGGGCCTGCGGCCACCAATTCGCGGGCCAGCAGCAGGGTGTGGGGGAAATGCTGGCGCACCTGCTCCAGGTCGTGCAGCACGGCCAGCACCGTGCGGCCTTGGGCGTGCCAACCGTGCATCAGGGCCAGCAAGTCGTCGCAGGTGCGGGTGTCCACCCCGGCAAACGGTTCGTCCAGCAACACCAGGGGTGCGTCTTGCAGCACCAGGCGGGCAAACAGCGCGCGTTGAAACTGGCCGCCCGACAGTGTGTCCAGTGTGCGGTGGCCAAAATCGCCCAGGCCCACCTGGGCCAGCGCCTGGTGGCAGCGCTGGCGTTGGGCGCGGCTCAGGCCGCCCAGGGCGCCCACCTCGTGCCACAGGCCCATGGCCACCATGTCGGCCACGGTGATGGGAAAACTGCGGTCCATGTCGGCCTGCTGCGGCAGGTAGGCCACCCGTTGGCCCGTCAACCCGCTGATGTGCCCCTGCATGGGCCGCACCAGCCCGGCCAGCGCTTTGATGAGGGTGGATTTGCCCGCCCCGTTGGGTCCTGCCACCGCCACCAGCGAACCAGCGGGCAGGGTGGTGGACACATGGTGCACGGCAGGGTGGCGTTCGTAACCCAGCGTCAGGTTGTGCAGGCCAATCGGCGCTCGGTCAGCACCGCCCATCACGCGGCCACCGACAGGGCCGCCCACAAGGCCAGCCACAGCCCCCCCGACACGGCCACTGCACCTGCCACACGCTGCCACGCCCCGCGCTGCAGCCAGGTGACGGGGGGGCTGGTGCCCTCGGTGTGAGAGGGGCGATGGGGGTGTGCGTGTGGATGGGGCATTGGGGGCGCTAAGATGCGGTGCACACAGCTGATGCAACTGGGTTGCGTTGTTGACCGCTGTTGGATCATATCGCAACTGAGTTGCGTTATTTCGTTGCCTGCCCACGCTTATCTCTCATGACCGCCACCCCTGAACTGCCCGCCCCGGCCGAGCCGTTGCACCTGCCTGCCGAGGCAGGGTGGGACGCGTGGCTGGCCCAGGCGGGTTTGCGGCGCACCAGGGCGGCCCGGGCGGTGTTGCTGCTGTTTGCCGCTGACGGTGGCTGGTCTGCCACCCATGCCGAGGTGGAAGCCGCTTTGCTGGGGCAGGGTGTGGACGTGAACCGCGTCACCCTCTACCGCCTGCTGGACCGCTTTGCCAGCGCTGGCTTGTTGCAGCGCCATACGGATGACGCTGCGCGCACCTGGCGCTACACCCTGGCCCCACAGGCCGGTGGGGCCGATGGCGGTGTGGTGCCCCGTTTCGAGTGCGACGCTTGCCACCGCCAGTTCCGCCTGACCGAGGCCAGCCCCCCCACCCAGGCTGTGGCCGACGAGCTGCTGAAAACCCTGGCCAACCTGGGGCACCAGGGGCAGCGGGTGGATTTGTCCATCCATGGCACTTGCAATGTGTGTGTGGACCCGCCGGATGGCCCTCCCGCGTCGCCCCCCTGATTTCTGTAGTTTTTGCTTTTGCCAACCATGAAACACCTGTTGATCGTTCCCCTGCTGTGGGTGGCCGCTGCCGCCTGGGCCCAGAACCACGGCGACAAAGAAGCCGCTGAAGACGCCGCCCGCCACCGCGCCATGGCGGTGGCCCACGAGGCCGCCGCCAAATGCCTGGAGGCCAAAAAGGGTGAAACGGTGTGCATGGCCGAACTGCAAACGGCATGCAAAGGGCTGGCCCTTGGCAAGTACTGCGGCATGCGCCATGTGCATTGACGCAGCGGTGGGCGCATGAGCCTGGCGGCCGCACAACCGGTGCTGGCGTCCCTCACGCCGGTGTTTTTGCTGATTGCAGCGGGCTTTTTGGCCGGGCGTGTGGGGTGGATACGCACCGAGGCGGTGAAAGACCTGTCCAACCTCACGTTTTTGCTGCTCATCCCGGCGCTGCTGTTTCGCACCATGAGCAACGTGCATGTGGAGCAGCTCGATTTGCGCCCCATTGGCGCCTACTTCCTGGCCGCGCTGGCGCTGCTGGGGGGGCTGGTGGCCTGGTTGGGCTTGCACCCACGTGGCGTGGTCACGGCCCTGGCGGGGGTGTTTTCCAACATGGTGATGATCGGCATCACGCTGGTGGAGTTGGCCTATGGCAAGGCGGGCGTGGTCACGTTGCTGACCCTGGTGTCGGTGCACGCGCTGGTGCTGCTGACCGTGGCCACCGTGGTGCTGGAGGTGGCAGTGGCCCGGCAAGCCGTGGCCGAGGGGCGCGCCCCCGTGGCGCTGAGCGGGTGGGCCCGCTGGCAGGCCTTGGCGGCCAACAGCGCGCGGGTGGCCAAGGGAGCGTTGATTCACCCCATTCCGCTGCCCATTGTGTGTGGCCTGCTGTTTGCCCAAACCGGCTGGGCTTTGCCGGGCGTGGTCGACAAACCCTTGCAGCTGCTGGGCAGCGCGTTTGGCCCTATTGCGCTGGTGTTGGTGGGGGTGACCCTGGCCCGCACACCGGTGGGCGAGCACTGGCGTGCAGCGCTGGGCGTGAGCCTGTGCAAAAACCTGGTGCTGCCTTTGCTGGTGGGGGGCAGCGCCTGGGTGTTTGGCATCCGCGGCCTGCCGCTGACCGTGATGGTGGTGGCAGCGGCCTTGCCCATTGGGGCCAATGTGTTTTTGTTTTCGCAGCGCTACAACGTGGCGCACGAGCTGGTGACGGCCAGCATCGGTGTGTCCACCGCGCTGGCGTTGGCCACGCTCAGCGGCTTCATGCTCTGGCTGGCATGACCGGGGTGGTCAGCCTCCGTGTTGGCTGATTTTTTTGGCTTCGTCAATCTGGTATTCGAAATACCGCTGGAAGCTGAAGGCCAGGCTGGCCATGAAGGCCGTGGTGCCCCCCAGCATGGCGGCCACCAGCACCACAATGGTCAGCGCATGGCTGGTGCCCGGGTGGGCATCGGGGGGCAGGCCGGGGTTGTGTGCGGTGTTCCATTTGTCGGCCGGGGTCAGGGCGTACACCACCGCCATCAGGCAGCTGGCGGCCAGCGTGAAGCCCAGCAACGGCACCAGCACCCAGGCCAGCTGGTCGTCCTGGCCCAGTTCGCGCACGCGTTGCACTCCCCACCCGCCCAGCGCAGTGGGGATGGGGAACAGCCAGGCCACCCAGTCGCCCCAGCCTTTCAGATAAAAGCGGTGCAGGCCCAGCGAGCCTCCGGCCAGTGCCAGCAGCGCGGCCAGGGTTTTGTTTTTGGCGCGGCTCATTGCGTGCCTTCGGGCGGCGTGCTGCTGCCCGCGCCCAGGTTTTTCTGCATCAGCACGATGTCGAGCCAGCGGCCAAATTTCCAGCCGCAGGCCTCCACCACGCCCACAGGTTCAAAGCCCGCGCTGCGGTGCACCCCAATGGAGCCCGTGTTGGCCGAGTCACCGATCACGGCCATCACCTTGCGGATGCCCCGGCGCTCCAGCTGCACCAACAGCTCGGCCATCAACAATTTGCCCAGGCCCTTGCCCCCGGCATCGTTGGCCATGTAGATGGAGTCCTCAACGGAAAAACGGTACGCCGGGCGGGGCTTGAACCAGTTGCCGTACGCAAAGCCGCGCACCACGCCGTGTTGCTCCAGCACCAGCCAAGGCAGGTTTTTGCCCAGCACGTCGGCGCGGCGTGCGCGCATGTCGTCTTCGTTGGGGGGGCTGGTCTCGAAAGTGCCCGTGCCATTGAGCACGTGGTGGGCGTAAATGCGGGTGATGGCGGCAAGGTCAGCGTCGGTGCTGGGGCGGATAAGGGTGTCTGGCATGGAGAATGGGTTGAGGCCCAGCGGGTGCTGGCTATAATCGTCGGCTTTGCTGCGTTTCGCTGACCGGGTGGTCAGTCGGTGTCTCAAACGCGGGCGAAACACACACCGGGGCCCATTGTAGGGTTGCCCCTAAACGCAAGGATTCACCATGGTCGTCATTCGACTCTCCCGCGGCGGCGCAAAAGCCCGTCCTTTCTACAACATCGTGGTGGCCGACAAGCGCGACCGCCGTGATGGCCGTTTCATCGAGCGCATCGGTTTTTACAACCCCATCGCCAAAGGCGGCGAAGAAATGTTGCGTGTCGCCGCTGACCGCCTGACCTACTGGGTGGGCGTGGGTGCACAAACTTCCCCCACCGTGGACCGTTTGCTGAAGTCCAAGCCCACCACGCCTGTGGCCGCTGCCTGATTTCGGCACGGCAGGCTTTTCGCCGCGTCGGGTTGGCCTTGTGGCCAACCGGCACCGCTAAAAGCCACACAGCCCAAAGCGATGACCCCAGCGGCGTGCCGCACCGGGTTCATCGCTTTTTTCATGTCTTTGCCTTTTGTGAGTGTTTGCCATGACCACTGGCCCGTCCGCAGGTTTTGTTCCGTCCGAGTTGCCCGCCGATGCCGTCGAAATGGGCCGCATCCTCGATGCCTGGGGCATCAAGGGTTGGATGAAGGTGCACCCGCACAGCAGTGACGCCAAAGCGCTGCTGGCGGCCAAACAGTGGTTTTTGCAAACCCCCACGCCGCCGTATGACCGCGCGTTCAAGGCCTTCACCGGCACGGTGAGCCTGGACGTGACCGAAATCAAGCCCCACGCCGACACCCTGGTGGCCCTGTGTCCCGGCGTGGCCGATCGCAACCAGGCCGAGGCGCTGAAGGGTGCGCGCATTTTTGTGTCGCGCAGCCAGTTTCCGCCCAGCAACGACCCCGACGAGTTTTATTGGGTGGACCTGCTGGGCCTGTCCGTGGTCAACCGCGAAGGCGTGGCCCTGGGCACCGTGCGCGATCTGATGGCCACCGGTCCCCATTCGGTGCTGGTGCTCGAATACCAGGCCGACGGCAAGCCCGCCGAGCGCATGATTCCGTTTGTGTCCGCCTACGTGGACAAGGTGGACAAAGCGGCGGGGTTGATCACCGTCGATTGGCAATCAGATTATTGATAAAAAGTGCCTGTGGCGCTTGATAGTATTGAATAGTTTGCTGCAATAAATTTGGCCTATGCGCTTTGACGTCATCACCCTGTTCCCCGAGTTGTTGCAGCCGCTGCTGGGGCACGGCATCAACCGCCGGGCGTTTGACAGTGGGCAGGTGCAAGTGGTGCTGTGGCAGCTGCGCGACTTTGCCGATGGCAATTACCGCCGGGTGGACGACCGGCCCTTTGGCGGCGGCCCTGGCATGGTGATGATGGCCGAGCCCCTGGCGCGTTGCCTGGCGGCGGTGCGGGCTGCCCGCGCCGAGCCTGACGGCCAGACCGCGCCGGTGGTGTTGTTTTCGCCCACGGGGCGCACGCTCGACCACGCCGCTGTGCAGGGCTGGTCGGACAGCCGGGGGGGCGTGCTGGTGTGTGGCCGCTACGAAGGCATTGACCAGCGCTTCATCGATACCCATGTGACCCACCAGATCAGCCTGGGGGATTTTGTGCTGTCGGGCGGTGAAATTGCCGCCATGGCTTTGCTCGATGCCGTGGCCCGCCTGCAGCCCGGTGTGTTGAATGACGCGGGCAGCCACCAGCAAGACAGCTTCAACCCCGCCTTGGATGGTTTGCTGGATTGCGCCCACTACACACGCCCCGAGGTGTGGGCCACACCCGCCGCAGAGCTGCGCGTGCCCGAGGTGCTGCTGTCGGGCAATCACGAGCGCATTGCCCGCCACCGGCGCGAGCAAAGCCTGCGGGCAACCGCCGCGTTGCGGCCCGAGCTGCTGGCTGCCGCGCGGGCGCAAGGGCTGTTGACGCGCCTGGATGAGGCGTTTTTGCAAAACCTGCCGCCGCCCAGCATGCCCTGACGCACGCCTTGAGGTGGGGCAGGCAAGGGGCGTGCGCCTGCGCTGGCACAATGCCGCGCATGTTGATGCACCCTCAAATTGATCCCGTGGCCCTGCAACTGGGGCCTGCGGCCATTCACTGGTACGGCTTGACCTACCTGGCCGCGTTTGGCTTGTTTCTGTTTTTGGGGTTGCGCCGCTTGCAACACCCCCCGTTTGCCGCGTTGGCCCAGGCCGGCGTGTGGCAGCGGCGGGACGTAGAAGACATTTTGTTTCTGGGTGTGATGGGTGTGGTGCTGGGTGGGCGCATTGGGTATTGCCTGTTTTACAAGCCCGGGTATTACCTGAGCCACCCGTGGGAAATTCTGTCGGTATGGCAGGGGGGCATGAGCTTTCACGGCGGCTTGCTGGGCGTGGTGGTGGCCATGGTGTGGTTTGCCCGCTCGCGCCAGCGCCCGTTTTTGCAGGTGATGGACTTCGTGGCCCCCTGCGTGCCCACGGGTCTGGCCGCAGGGCGGGTGGGCAACTTCATCAACGGCGAGTTGTGGGGCCGCTTGGCCGACCCTGCCTTGCCGTGGGGCATGGTGTTTCGTGGGGCGGGTGAGCTGCCCCGTCACCCTTCGCAGGTGTACCAGTTCCTGCTGGAAGGCCTGCTGCTGTTTGTGCTGTTGTGGTGTTATGCCCGCCGGGAGCGCAAGCCGGGGCAGGTAGCGGCTGTGTTTGTGTTGGGCTACGGTGTGTTCCGCTTTGTGGCCGAGTATTTCCGCGAGCCCGATGCCCACCTGGGCCTGCTGGCCCTGGGCATGAGCATGGGCCAGTGGCTGTGTGTGCCCATGATCGGGGGGGGCGCAGCCCTGTGGGCCTGGGCAGGCCGCCAGCGCTGACGCCTGGCCGCCCCCGCTTCATCCCCCTTTCGCCTCAGTCTTCAAGGGTTTTCACCCGTGTGCAGTGGGGTACGTCGATCGATAATTTCCTGTAATTACAGATCATTACGCAAGCACAAACCCCGGCACTCCATGCGCTCCTTGCCCAAACCCCTGCACGATGACGTGGCCCACACGCTGCGGGAGCGCATTTTTGCGGGCGAATTGGCCCCCGGGGTGTTTCTGGATGAAATCGCGTTGGCCGAAGGGCTGGGCATTTCGCGCACGCCTTTGCGCGAGGCTTTGAAAGTGCTCACCGCCGAAGGCCTGGTGCGCCACGAGCCTCGGCGCGGCTGTTTCGTGAACCAGGTGACCGAGCAAGACCTGGACGACATTTTCCCCGTGATCGCCCTGCTGGAGGGGCAGTGTGCCCACCAGGCGGCTTTGCGCGCTTCCGATGCCGACCTGGCCGCGCTGGAGGTGCTGCACCAGCGGTTGGTGGACCACGCGCTGGCCCGCCGCATCCACGACTACTACACGGCCAACTTCGCCATCCATGAAGCCATCATTACCGTGGCCGACAACCGCTGGTTGGCCCAGGTGATCGGGGATTTGCGCAAAATCGCCAAACTCTCGCGCCTGCAACAGTTGCACGCCCCGGGCCGGTTGGACCAGAGTTTGTCCGAGCACCTGGCGGTGTTTGCCGCCTTGAAAGCACACGATGCCCAGGGCGCCGAGGCCGCCATGCGCACCCACATCACCCGCCAGCGAGCCGCGTTGCGTGAGCTGGCCCGCCACCAAACCACCAGGCTCATCCCATGAAGACCTCAAACTGGCTGTCACGCAGCGTGTCCATTTTGAAGCGAGATTCAGAGTCAAAAATGCCTCTGTCGCTTGATGGTATTGGGGTTTCAGCTCCTGTTGTTGATTCGGCAGCGGTCCTTGCGCGCCGCACTTTGCGTGACCGGTTGGCGGCGCAATTGAAGCAGCCCAATGAAACCTTGTCGCCCCGCATGCTGCGCCGCACACTGGCCGAGTTGAGGGCGGTGATTGACCCGCAGGTGAGCGAGGTGGAGGGCGGCCGCCGCGCCTTGGCCTTGGCCGGGTGGTATGCCAAAGCCTCGCCCGCGCAGCGCCACGATGCCTGGCTGCTGATGAGCGAAATGTTTGTGTCCGACCCCGAGGTGGTGAAGCGCGCCCAGGCCCAATACGCCGCTGCGGTGGGCACCCCCGACGAGGCGGCGGCTGAAGTGCTGTTTCGCCGCGCCACCGTGTCGCCCCGGCGGCGCCTGTTGCAGCGTTTCAGCGCCGCCCCGCGCGGCGTGCCGTTTCTGGTGGCCTTGCGCGCGGAGATGTTGCCGCATTTGAAGGGCGACAAGCGGTTGCGCGCGCTGGACGTGGAAATGGAATACATGTTTTCCACTTGGTTTGACGTGGGCTTTCTGGACCTGCGCCCCATCAACTGGGATTCGCCCGCGTCGCTGCTGGAAAAACTCATCCGTTACGAAGCGGTGCACGACATCCGCAGCTGGGCCGACCTGAAAAACCGCCTGGACAGCGACCGCCGGTGTTACGCCTTTTTTCACCCCCGCCTGCCCGACGAGCCGCTGATTTTTGTGGAAGTGGCACTGATCGACCACCTGGCCGACAGCATCACCCCGCTGCTGGACGAGTCGGCGGCCGCTGCCGACCTGGGCCGGGCAACCACCGCCATTTTTTACTCCATCAGCAACACCCAGACGGGCTTGAGGGGCGTGAGTTTTGGGGACTCGCTGATCAAGCGCGTGGTGGAAACCTTGAAGCAAGAGTTTCCCCGCCTGAAAACGTTTGCCACCCTGTCGCCCATTCCCGGTTTGCGCCCCTGGCTCACCCGTGAAGCGCCTTTGGCATGGGGCGGGCTGCCTGCTGCCCAACAAACGGCCCTGGCCCATGCCCTGGGCACGCCCGCCACGCCTGAGGCCACCGTGCCTGCTGCCTTGGCCGCGTTGGACGGCAAGGCGCCTGAGGCGGCCATGGCAGCGGTGAAGCCCTGGTGCCTGGCGCTGGCCGCGCGTTACCTGGTGCGAGAGATGCACCAGGGTGAGCCCCTGGACCCCGTGGCCCGCTTTCACCTGGGCAATGGCGCGCGGGTGGAGCGCATCAACTGGGCCGCCGACCCCTCGTCCCGGGGTATGAAGCAGTCGTTTGGGTTGATGGTGAACTACCTCTACGATTTGGACAAACTGGACGACAACCGGACCCAGCTGGCGCAGGGCCGGGTGCCCGCATCGCGTGCCGTCAAAGGCCTGATGGGCTGACACCGGGTGCATCGGTGTTTTTTTAAGTGCAAAACCCACAACAACTGGAGACAACCATGAACCCCCACTTCCCTTTTTTCGATGCCCCGCAGGCCCCCACCCGGCGCACCGTGTTGCGTTCGGCCGTGGCCGGTGCCGTGGCCGCTTTGCCCGCGTGGGGTTGGGCCCAATCGGCGTGGCCGACCAAGCCCGTCACCCTGGTGGTGCCGTTTCCCGCAGGAGGGGGTACTGACGCGTTTGCCCGTCCCATCTCGGCGCAGTTTTCCAAATTCACGGGCAAGCAACTCATCATTGACAACCGCGGCGGGGCAGGGGGCACGCTGGGGGCGGGCGTTGCGGCCAGGGCCGTGCCCGATGGCTACACCTATTTCATGGGCGCGGTGCACCACACCATTGCCCCGGCCATGTACCCCAAGCTCGATTACGACCTGGTGCGCGACCTGGTGCCCCTCATCCAAGTGGCCAGCGTGCCGCAGGTGCTGGTGGTCAACCCCAAAAAAGTGGCGGCGGCCGATTTCAAGGCGTTTCTGGCCCAGGTGCGCAGCAGTCCCGGCAAACTGAACTACGGCTCGGCCGGCGGGGGCACGTCGCACCACCTGGCGGGTGAGCTGTTCAAGCTGCAAACCAAAACCTTCATCACCCACATTCCCTACCGGGGTGCGGGTCCTGCGTTGCAGGACTTGATTGCGGGCAACGTGGACATGATGTTCGACGGCCTGGGCTCGTCGGCCGCGCACATCAAGGGCGGGCGCATCAAGGCGCTGATGGTGTCGGGCGCCCAGCGCAGCCCGGCCTTTCCCGATGTGCCGTGTTCGGCCGAGTTGGGTTTGCCCGATTACACCGTCAGCACCTGGTACGGCGTGTGGGCTCCCAAAGGCACGCCGGCCGAGGCGCAGGCCCGGGCCATTGAAGAAATCCGCCGGGCGTGCCAGGCCGACGATGCCAAGGCCGTGTGGGCCAACCAGGGGGCCGAGTTTCCCAACCTGACCGGCGCGCAGTTCGATGCGTTCATCAAAGCCGAACTGGCCAAATGGGCCAGCGTGGTCAAGGCCAGTGGCGCCAAGCTGGACTGAGCGCCATGACTGGCTCTGTGTGGTGCGAGGTGCGAGACGGCGTGGCGTGGGTCACGCTGTCGCACCCCGGCAAATTCAACGCCATGTCCCGCGCCATGTGGCGCGACCTGAAGGCCGTGGCCAGCGGTTGGCGGCAGGTGCCTAACTTGCGCTGTGTGGTGCTGCAGGGCGAGGGCGGGCATTTCTGCGCCGGGGGCGACATTGCCGAATACCCCGGTTTTCGCTTCGAAGAGGCCAGCCTGCGCGACTTCCACGAAAACGACGTGTGGGGCGCGTTGGCCGCCCTGCGCGCCTGCGACGTGCCGCTGGTGGCCGCCATCGAAGGCAATTGCATGGGGGCGGGCATTGAAATAGCCAGCTGCTGCGACATCCGGGTGGCGGGCAGCGGGGCGCGCTTTGGCGCCCCAATAGCCAAGCTGGGCTTTCCCATGGCTCCGCGAGAAGCCCAGTTGGTGCTGGCCGCCGTGGGCGAGGTCACGGCCCGCGAAATGCTGTTAGAGGCCGCCGTGTTGCCCGCCAGCACCCTGCTGCAACGCGGCTTTCTGACCCGTGTGGTGCCCGATGCGGGTGTGCAAGCCGAGGCGGCCGCCACGGCAGGGCGCGTGGCGGCGCTGGCCCCGCGCACCGCCCGCGCCCACAAACAGGTGCTGCGTGCCCTGGGCAGCGCGGCCCCTGCGACCGATGCCGTT
Source organism: uncultured Hydrogenophaga sp. (assembly GCA_964342395.1). Classification (GTDB taxonomy): domain Bacteria; phylum Pseudomonadota; class Gammaproteobacteria; order Burkholderiales; family Burkholderiaceae_C; genus UBA2334. The sequence continues at coordinate 5,626 of CAYFFJ010000046.1, read as the reverse complement.
TCAAACCTGCTGCCCGGCGCGTATGGCTATGCCGACAGTGCCGAGCACCGCGAGGGCATTGAGGCCTTTCTGGCCAAAAGACCGGCCCAATTCCCCCCCCTTGAGTCCACCCCTTGAGTCTGACCATGACCGATCACAACCTGTTCACCGCGCTGCGCGCCGCTTTTCCCGCCGATCTCGACAGCACCGCAGTGGAAACCGACCAAGGCCAAACCTGCTCCTGGCGCGACCTGGACCACACCAGCGCCCAATTGGCCAATCTGCTGGCCTCGCTCGACCTGCCGCCCGCCAGCCGCGTGGCGGTGCAGGTGGAAAAGTCGGTGGAGGCCATGGCGCTTTACCTGGCCACGCTGCGCGCAGGCCATGTGTTTTTGCCGCTCAACACCGCGTACCAAAGCGATGAAATCGGCTATTTCGTGGGCAACGCAGAGCCTGCGGTGGTGGTGTGCACCCCGGCCAACTTTGGCTGGGTCAGCAAAATTGCGTTCAGCGCGGGCACGCAACACGTGTTCACACTGGGCGATGACCGCAGCGGCTCGCTGTTGCAGCGCGCCAGCACCCAGCCCACGGCGCACACGCCGGTGCCCCGCTCCGCAGACGACCTGGCCGCCATTCTGTACACCAGCGGCACCACCGGTCGCAGCAAAGGGGCCATGCTGACACACGGCAACCTGCTCAGCAACGCCCGCGTGTTGCACGGCTACTGGGGCTGGCGAAGCCCAGCGCAGGGGGGCGATGTGCTGATCCACGCGCTGCCCATTTTTCACGTGCACGGCCTGTTCGTGGCCCTGCACGGCGCGCTGATCAACGGCAGCAAACTGTTGTGGCTGAACAAGTTTGACCCCAAAACCGTCATTCGCTGGCTGCCGCAGGCCACCGTGTTCATGGGGGTGCCCACGCTCTACACCCGCATGCTGGCCGAGCCCGCGTTGACCGTGGAGGCGTGCCAACACATGCGGCTGTTCATCAGCGGTTCGGCCCCGTTGCTGCTGGACACCTTCCAGGCCTGGCAGCAGCGCACGGGTCACACCATTCTGGAGCGCTACGGCATGTCGGAAACCGTCATGCTCACCTCCAACCCCTGTTTGCCCGATGCCCGTTTTCCCGACGCGCAGGGCGCGCCCCAAGCCGAGCGGCGTGGCGGCACGGTGGGTTTTCCGCTGCCGGGCGTGGGGTTGCGGGTGGTGGCCGAGCCCGGGGTGCCTGCCGAGGTGGGCGACATCGGGGACATACAGGTGCAGGGGCCCAGCGTGTTCAAGGGCTACTGGCGCATGCCTGAAAAAACCGCCGAAGAATTCACCGCCGACGGCTGGTTCAAAACCGGCGACGTGGGCAGGGTGGACGAGCGGGGCTACGTCACCATCGTGGGCCGCAGCAAAGACCTGATCATCAGCGGCGGCTACAACGTCTACCCGGCTGAAATCGAAGACGCCCTCAACGCCATGCCCGGCGTGGCCGAAAGCGCGGTGGTAGGTGTGCCCCACCCCGACTTTGGCGAGGTGGGCGTGGCCCTGGTGATTGCCCGGCCGGGTGCCAGCGTGTTGCCCGATGCGGTGCTGGCCGATTTGAAAGCCCGGTTGGCCAACTTCAAAATCCCCAAGCGCTGCTTGGTGGTCACCGAATTGCCCCGCAACACCATGGGCAAGGTGCAGAAAAACCTGCTGCGTGAGGCACACAACGCCTTGTTCCAGGCGTAAAAAAACCACCCTGGATCTTGCCGTGGCAAAACTCTCGGATGGTTTTTTATAGTGAACTTTGCTTGTCAGTCAAGCGCCAGAGGCATTTTTTACCTCAAAACCAGAACGGGAATGTGTGAGTGGGTCAGCACCTGCTGGGTTTCGCTGCCCAGCAGCAGGCGCTTGAGGCCACGGCGACCGTGCGAGGCCATCACGATCAGGTCGCATTTGTGACGCTTGGCGGCGGCAATCAGCGCCTCGGCGATCAGGTCTGACTTCACCGTGGTGGCCTTGACCTTGACGTTGTGCAGCTGCCCGACGGCCTTGACGGCATTCACGGTCTCCAGGGCTTCGTCGTTCCACTGTTTTTCAATTTTGGCCACTTCGTCGGCCGCAAGCGCCACGCCGCCTTCGAAATAGGTTTGGGGGTAGCGGGGCACCACCTTCACGGCCACCAGTTCGGCACCGGTCAGGTCTGCCAGCTTGAGCCCGTGTTCCACGGCTTTTTCCGAAAGTTTGGAGCCATCGGTGGCCACAAGAATGCGTTTGTACATGGTGGTGTTCTCCGGTTGGTGGTGGGTTGATGGACTGGGTGCCGTTGGCATCTCCATACACTAGGCTATACCCAGTTGCCTTGGCGTGCTTGATTTAAATCAAGCATCCGAAGCCTTGTGTGAAATATCCTCCGCCTCCATGAACCAGGCCACCACTGAGCTCCTGCAAAGGCCCCGCGGACCCCTCGCCGTCACCGACAACTTTGCCGTGCTGGACGACCCGGTGGAACAAACCGAGTTCACCCAGTTTGCCGACATCGATGGCAAACGCATGGCCCAGTCCGTGCTCATGGTGCAAGGCATGTATTGCGCTGCCTGTGCGGACACCGTGGAAGGTGCACTGAACCACTTGCCTGGCGTGGCCAAGGCCGAGGTGCACGCCGCCACGCGGCGCCTGACCGTGCAGTGGGACCCGGCGCTGACCCGTGTCTCCACCCTGGCGCAGGCGGTGGGTGACACCGGCTACCGGTTGCTGCCCATGCACGAGGCGCTCAGCATCACGCAGCGCATTGCCGAATCACGCAAGGTGCTGTGGCGGCTGTTTGTGGCGGGCATTTGCATGATGCAGGTGATGATGTACGCGTGGCCCGCCTACATCACCGAGCCGGGTGACATTCCCCCTGACATCGAGCACCTGCTGCGCTGGGCCAGTTGGGTGCTGAGCCTGCCGGTGCTGGTGTTTGCCAGTGGCCCGTTTTTGGGTGGCGCGTGGCGCGATTTGAAGCAGGGCAGGGTGGGCATGGACACGCCCGTGTCCATCGGCATCGTCGTGACTTTTGTGGCCAGCTCGCTGGCCACGTTCGACCCCACAGGCCCCTGGGGTCACGAGGTTTGGTACGACTCGCTGACCATGTTTGTGTTTTTCCTCATGGGCGGGCGTTACCTGGAGTTCAAAGCGCGTGACCGCACGGCGGGTGCCCTGGACAACCTGATGAACCGCTTGCCCGAGGTGTGCGACCGCCGCAAGCCCGATGGCCGGTTCGAGCCCGTGTCGGTGCGCCGTCTGGTGGTGGGCGACGTGGTGCGGGTGCAGGCCGGCCAGGCGTTCCCGGGTGACGGCGAGCTGGTTGCCACCGGTGCCACGGTGGACGAGGCGCTGCTGACCGGCGAGTCGCACCCCGTGCTGCGCGAAAAAGGCGAATCGGTGGTGGCGGGCAGCTACAACCTGGCTGGCCCAGTGGAGGTGCGGCTGGACAAGCTGGGCCGTGACACCCGGTTTGCCCAGATCGTGTCGCTGATGGAGCGCGCCTCCACCGAAAAGCCCCGTTTGGCGGTGTTGGCCGACCGCATGGCAGGGCCGTTTTTGTCGCTGGTGTTGCTGGGCGCGCTGCTGGCGGGCCTTTACTGGTGGCCCATCGACCACGACCGTGCGGTGGCGGTGGCGGTGGCGGTGCTGATCGTCACTTGCCCCTGTGCGCTGTCTTTGGCCACGCCAGCGGCCATGCTGGCATCGGCCGGGGCGCTGGCGCGGCGCGGTGTTTTGCTGCGGCGTTTGCAAGCGTTTGAAACCCTGGCGCAGGTGCACACCGTGGTGTTTGACAAAACCGGCACGCTGACTCACGACCAATTGCAGCTGACGGCGGTGCACACCCGCAGCGGCGTGTCGCAGGCCGATGCGCTCGCGCTGGCGGGTGCGTTGGCCACGGGGTCCTTGCACCCTGCCGCCAAAGCCCTGGCACGCGCGGTGGGCGAGCGGTGGGGTGCCTTGGCGTTGCCCCCCGTGGCTGTGGAGGCCACCACCGAAGTGGCGGGACAGGGCCTGGAGGCGGTGGTGCCCCCGATGGGGCGGGTGCGCCTGGGGTCTGAGGCCTTTTGCGGTGTGGTGGCGCCCCCGCAGGGGGCTGAGGCGTCGCCTCGCGTGCACCTGGCCGACGCACAAGGCTGGCTGGCCACGTTTGAGCTGGCCGAGTGTTTGCGGGCCGACGCGGTGGAGGCCATCTCGGCCCTGAAGGCGCTGGGTATCAAAACCTGGCTGCTGTCAGGCGACTTGCCGGAGGCCGCCCAGCGTGCGGCGGCCATGGTGGGGGTTGACCACGTGGTGTCGGGTGCCACGCCCGAACAGAAATTGCAGGAAATTGCCCGGTTGCAACAGCAGGGTTTCAAGGTGGCGATGGTGGGCGATGGCTTGAACGACGGCCCGGTGCTGGCCCGCTCAGACACCTCGTTTGCCCTGGGCACCGCCGCGCCGCTGGCGCAGGCCAATGCCGATTTCGTGATCCAGGCCGGCCGTTTGATGGACGTGGTGCACGCCCTGACGCAGTCCCGCGCCACCCTGCGGGTGGTGCACCAGAACTTGATCTGGGCCGCCGCCTACAACGCCATCAGTGTGCCCTTGGCCTTGCTGGGCCACATGCCACCCTGGGCGGCTGGTTTGGGCATGGCCACCAGTTCATGTTGGGTGATTGGCAACGCGCTTCGGTTGAACCGCGCTGCGGCCACCGTCTGATTTTTCAGGAGACATTCGATTGGAAGTGCTGTATTTGCTGATCCCGCTGTCCGTGGTGGTGGTGCTGGGCATCATCGTGATTTTCTGGTGGGCCTTGCAATCGGGGCAACTGGACAACATAGAGCGGGAAGGCGAGCGCATTCTTCGTGCCGATTGACTTAAGTCAAGGCAAACCCGAGGTTCGGCCACGACACTCCGTGACGACACTTTGAGGAGTTCTGTATGTCTGTGACGATGAAGGCAAGTCGGGCGACTGCCTATAACGACAAGGTCGTTCGCCAGTTCGCCATCATGACCGTGGTGTATGGCGTGGTGGGGATGCTGGTGGGCGTGATCATTGCGGCCCAGCTCGCATTTCCCGAGATGACACCCGCTGTGCCTTGGTTGTCTTATGGCCGCCTGCGGCCGTTGCACACCAACGCGGTGATTTTTGCGTTTGGCGGTTGTGCACTGTTGGGCACCAGCTACTACGTGGTGCAACGCACCTGCCAAACCCGCCTGATCTCAGACAGCCTGGCTGCTTTCACCTTCTGGGGGTGGAACCTGGTCATCGTGGCCGCCGTGATCACACTGCCGTTGGGCATTACCGGTGGCAAGGAATATGCCGAGCTGGAGTGGCCCATTGACTTGTTGATCACCGTGGTGTGGGTGGTGTATGCCATCGTGTTTTTTGGCACCGTGGGCATTCGCAAGGTTCGCCACATATACGTGGGCAACTGGTTTTACGGCGCGTTCATTTTGGCTGTGGCCTTGCTGCACATCGTCAATTCTGCGGCCTTGCCTGTGTCGCTGACCAAGAGCTATTCGGCCTACGCTGGCGTGCAAGACGCCATGGTGCAGTGGTGGTACGGCCACAACGCGGTGGGCTTTTTCCTGACCGCAGGCTTTCTGGGCATGATGTATTACTTCATCCCCAAGCAGGCAGGCCGCCCGGTTTATTCTTACCGCCT
>CAYFFJ010000045.1:6432-22787 GCA_964342395.1 uncultured Hydrogenophaga sp. | reverse complement strand
CCCCAGGCATGGGTGGCGCGGTACATGCGCTGCCACAGGTATTCGTAGTCCCAGGGGTCCTGGCCGACGACCAGCGGCGCCAGGTATTCATCGATGATGGCCTTGGCGATTTTCGGCGCGAGGGCCACGTTGCCCAGGCCGATGATGCCGTCATCGGTCTCTATTTCCACCACGGTCCAGGAGTGGAAGCGAAAGGTGCTCATGGACTCGGTTTTGGAGTAGACGAGGTCCATGGCGTTGGAGCAGAAGTTGCCCTGCGGCGGAACGGTCTTGCCCTTCCATTCGAAAACACGGGCGCGGACGGATTTGATTTTCATGATACGAACCTCAAGAGTGGGTGGAATGGGTGCCAAACAGCGATTGACCGGCTCTGTAAGTGCGGCCCATGCGGCAGGCGATCTGGAATGCGTTGGCGGTGGCATCGACGTTGGCCTGGCCGAGGCCTGCGATGTCATAGGCCGTGCCGTGAGCGGGCGTGGTGATCGGAACGGGCAAACCGCCCTGCACCGTCACGCCTTGGGAGAAGCCCATGAGCTTGATGGCGATCTGGCCCTGGTCGTGGTAGAGGGTCACGATGGCGTCGAGCTCGCCGTCCCTCGCCTTCAGAAAAATGGTGTCGGCCGGGAACGGTCCCAGCACAGGAAGGCCAGCGGCATTGAGTTCGCGAACGGCGGGTTCGATGATGTCGATTTCTTCGCGCCCGCAGGTACCGCCGTCTCCGTTGTGCGGATTGAATCCCGCCACCGCCACCCTGGGGTGGCTCACACCGTTGGCTTGCAGTGACCGGTAGATCAGGGTAGCGGCATCGACAATCCGGGCCTTCTCCAGATACTTGGGCGCATCCTTGAGCGGAACGTGGGAGGAGACGCGGGACGTCCACAGGCCGCCCAATGTGTTGAACTCGCAAAAGTAGTTCTGAACGCCCAGGTGCCGGGCGAAGTGGTGCAACTCGTCTTCGTGTTGCAGGCCGCCCTGCTTCATCGCATGTTTGTTCAGAGGGGCGAAGCAAATGGCATCGACGTCCCGCGCCAACGCGGCGTCCATGCAGCGGTCCAGCACACGCAACACCGACGCACCCCCTGCCGCCTCGGCACGTGAACGGTGCACATCTTCTTGGCGCACCGTGTCCATGGCCAGGAAGGCCGGCGTCTCCCGGCGGGGCCGGGCACGCACTTCGGCCAGAGAACCGACGGGGACCGTGGGAACGGTCAGTCCCGCCACGCACTGGCCATCGGCCCAAAGCCAGGGATCGCCCACCAGTACCACGTTGGCCAGGGCCACCAGGTCGGCACGGGCCAACAGCCGGGCAATCAATTCGGGGCCAATACCGGCAGGGTCACCCAGCGTCAGCGCCACCACAGGAAGATCAATCGAGTTCACAAACGAACCTCACTTTCAGAGTCAATGTCAAAGTCACGAGAACCAGCGCGCAGGCACCATCACGAGTTGCGGGAACAGAATGAACAGGAGCAGCAACACCAGTTGCCCAAAAAGGAAAGGCATGACGCCGCGCGCCACCCGACTCAGGTCAATCCGAGCAACACCCGCCACCACGTTGAGCACGGTGCCGACCGGTGGGGTGAGGAGCCCGATGGCGTTGTTCATGATGAAGAGCACGCCAAAGTAGATGGGGTCGATGCCGGCCTGCTTGACGAGAGGCATCAACACCGGCGTGAGAATCAGCACGGTGGGCATGAAGTCCAGCGCGGTGCCCACCACGACCACCAGCGCCATCATCATGAACATCAGCAGGATCTTGTTGTCCATGAACGGACTCAACAACTCCGTCACTTGCTGGGGAATGTCCGCGATCGTGATCAGCCAGGCCGATACCAGCGCCGTTGCCACGAGGAACATCACCACGCTGGAGGTCTTCGCGGCAGCCAGCAGAAGGGCAGGCAATTTGCTGATGTGCAGTTCACGGTAGACAAACAGTCCCACGGTCAGCGAGTAGACCGCCGCGATCACCGCCGCCTCGGTGGGCGTGAACACACCGAATTTCATGCCCCCGATGATCAGCACAGGCAGGATCAGCGCCCACAAGCCTTCACGCAGCGACCGCAGCAATCGGACTCCATCGAAGGACTGGCCTTCGGCCAAAGGAGGCGCCTCCCGCCTGGCACACACCCACCAGGTGATCCACAACACCAGTCCCATCATGAGGCCCGGCGCAATACCGGCAAGGAACAGTTTGGTGATGGACACCTGCGCGGCCACGCCAAAAATCACAAAACCGATCGACGGCGGAATGATCGGGGCGATGATGCCGCCAGCCGCGATGAGCCCGGCCGCGCGCGGCACGTCGTACCCCCCACTCCGCATCAAGGGAATGAGCACTGCGGCCAGCGCGGCGGTATCGGCCACTGCAGAGCCCGAAATGCTGGCCATCACCAGCGCGGCGATGATGGCCACATAGCCAAGCCCCCCACGCACGTGGCCCACCAGGGCTTCGGCCATGGCAATGATGCGGCGGGACAATCCACCGGCGTTCATGAGTTCGCCGGCCAGCATAAAGAACGGCACCGCCATGAGCGGGTAGTTGTTGGTGCCCTCAATCAGGTTCTGCGCCAGGATTTGACTGTCGAAGCTGCCCAGATGAACCATCAAGGCAACGCCACACACCAGCAACGCGAAAGCGATGGGCATGCCCAGGCACATGGCGCCAAGCAGGGAAGAGACAAAAATAAGGATGGTCATAACGTCACTCCACACCTTCCGCGTGCACACAAACCAGTTCTTCGGCCGGCATGGCCCCCGTGACCTGGCGCCACAACGAGCCGCACAACATCAGCGCCATCCCCCCCGCGCACACCAGCAGCGCCGAAAACACCACCCCCATCGGAACCCCCGAAACGGGGGCGCGGTCGTCCATCGCCAAGACCACCTGTTTCCAGGTTCCCTGCGAAAGCAGGAGGCAGCACCCCAACATCAACACATCCGACAGGAAGCGAAAGATCCGCCGCCCCCATACCGGCAGGCTGGCGATCACGCTGCTCATTCCCAGGTGGGCCCTGTCGTGCATCGCCACCAGGGCCCCCAGCAGCGTGAGCCACATGAAGACGAAGCGCGAAACCTCCTCGGAGAACACCAGCCCGGAGTTGAAGGCGTAGCGCAGGACGACATTGCCAAACACCAGCACGACCATCACGGCCAGCAGGGCGATCAGCATCCATTCGATCGCCCGGATGGCGAGGCGGGGGATCATGGCGCGCTCCAGCAAGGCCCTGTGGAGAAGGCGGTCGAGTTCGAGGTGAACGGTGAACAGATACAGGCGTTGAAGTTCATGCGGATGTCTCCGATGTCGGTTGTTGGGTTTGAATGCGGTAGAAGGCCACTGCGTTGTCGTGCCAGATGGCGTGGCGGGCCTGCGGCGCCAGGTGCACCAGCGCACCGCTCATCGCCTGCACCAGTTCGGCATAACCCACTCGCAGCGAAGCGACGGGAAAGTTGCTGCCAAACATGCAGCGCTGCCAGCCGAAGATCGCCACCGTCTCTTGCACGATGGGGGCGTTGTCCTCGAAGCGCCAAGGCGCATCGCGTCGGCCAAACTCCGAGAGCTTGACCCACACGTTCGGGCACGCGGCCAGCGCTTGCATGCCGCGACGCCAGAGGGCCAGGCCGGCAGCACTGCGATCCCAGGGCAGCCCCGCGTGCTCCAGCACCACAGGAAGATCCGGCAAGTCACGGACCAGGTCGGCGGTTTCTTCAAGGTGCCAGAACGGTACGCGCAGATCCCAGGACAGGCCATGCCCGCGCAAGCGGTCGAGCGCGCTCAGCCAGCGCGGGTCTTGCAAGCTGCCGGGTTCGCCGCGCACCGAAGCCTCAGGCCCCTGAGACGTCACCGGCTTGAAGCGGATGCCCCGCACCAGCGGCCAGGCAGCTTGCTCGGCCAAGCGTTCATCGGCGTCGCCCGCGAGCAAATCGGTCCACGCCACCACGGCCCCGGGCAGGCCGTGCGCCGCATGCACCTCGTGCAACCAGGCGGTCTCGGCCAGGGCCTGGGCCCGCTCACGCTCGGCCTCGACATGCACGGTGGCCACCACCGGCTGGCCTTCGCTGGCTTGGCGGTACGCCGTGGCGCCGAAATCCTGCCTCAGCGCCGCGTAGTCGCCGAGAATGAACGCGGCAGGGTCGTAGCTGTCCTGCAGCCAGGGGTAGTGGCCACGGCTCAGCGACCACAGGTGGTGGTGGCTGTCAACGATGGCGCGTGGGGCGGTGCACATGGACGTCTGGCTCGGTGGGCGTGTTCAATCGGCGCTCAGCACAAACGAGGCGTCCGGTTCGCGCAGCGTCGCGATTTCGCGGTTGAAGCGCCACGACAACAGGTCCAACTCACGCACCCGGTCATCTTGGAACGACACATATGCCACCGCCCGCTTCGGATGAAACGACAAGGCCGTCGGGTTGGCTGGCAACGCGATGCAGCGCTCCTCCTCCAGCGTCGCGGCGTCAAACACCGACAGCGACTGTTCGCCAGAGTTGGTGAGCAGCAGCAACTCGCGGCCATCGGGCGCGTCATAGCGGTAGATGCGGTTGGGGTCGCGTCGCGTCTTCACGCGACGTCCTGGCACCATCGTCCCGGTGTCGATCTCCACCAGCGTGTCATCCCCCCGGTTGGCCACGAACAGCGTGCGCTCGTCCCTCGACAAGGCGTTGCCTTCTGGCCTTGGGCCGGGCAGCACCGCCTGCGGCGTGACGGTTGGGTTGCGTGGATGAAACTTCGTGACCGTGTTGGACAGCAAATGCACGCCGTAGGCCCACTGCGCATCGGCGGTGAGTGTGACCAGGTGGGTCTTGATGCCGCCAGACGCCACGGCCATGTTGGGCACCTCCTGTGACTGAGGCTCATCGAACACCAACAGCGTGTCCTGCGCCTCGCTCATCGCATAGAGGCGACCCGCAGCATCGCAGGCCATGCCGTGCGGACGCCGGTAGGGCCACAGGTCCAGCGTTCGGGTGTGCTCGCGGCGTTCGATGTCGATCACCGCGACGCGGCAATCACCCTCGTGCCCGCGCGTCCAGGCGGTTTCGATGCCAAACAGGCCGACATAGGCGAAACGGCGCGCCGGATCCACCGTGAACTCGTGCGGAAAGTTGGGCAGCACGATGTGCTTCAGCGCTTCGCCACTGTCGAGGTCATAAACGCTGAAGGTGTGGGCACATTTCTGCACCAGCAACAAAAGATCCGACACAGTCCGCTCCTTCAGTTGACAGCGTCGATAGCGGCCAACAACTCGCTGCCGTTCTTTTCAACGAAGGCTTTGCGCGTCTCCTCGCCCACGAGCTTGCGGAAGGGTGCCGCGTCGTAAGTTTCGAGAACGGTCATGCCGTTGGCGCGCAGGTCGGCAATGATCTTGGCCTCATCGCGGGCGTTGAGATCGCGCTGGTAACGGCCGGCCGCCTGAGCAGCCTCCGCAATCACCTTTTGCTGTTCGGGTGTCAACGCATCAAACCGGGCCTTGGTCATGACCACCGGCATCGCGGTGTAGGCGTGACGGGTCATGGTGAGGTGCTTCTGCACCTCATAGAACTTGGCCGAGTGGGTGATGGCAATCGGGTGTTCTTGCGAATCGACCGCACCGGTCTCCAGCGCCTGGTACAACTCGCCCAAAGGCATTGGCACCGGATTGGCGCCCAGCAGCTTGAAAGCCTGGATGTGCGAAGGATTGGGCGTGGTGCGGATCTTCAGGCCCTTCACGTCGTCGGGCGTGCGCACGGCGCGATTCTTGGTGGTGATGCAGCGAAAGCCCACCTCGAACCAGCCCAAGCCCTTGAGGTTGTGCGCTTCCAGTCCTGCCATCAATTGGTTGCCCACCTTGCCGTCGAGCGCCTTGTAGGCGTGATCGGGGCCGCGGAACAGGAAAGGCAGGTCGAGTGCCCCCATCTGCGGCGTGAGCCCCGCAAAGTTGACGCTGCCGGCCATCATGATGTCGATGGTTCCGCCGCGCACGCCACCGATCACGGTCGCGTCGTTGCCGAGCTGACTGCTCGGGTAGACCTGTACCAGCAGTGTGCCCTTGCTGCGCTCCTTCACCGTCTTGGCAAATTCGAGCGCGGCCAAATGCTGTGACGAGGTCTCAGGGCCGGCATGGGCAAAGCGCAGCTTGGTCTGGGCCTGAGCCAGACCGGCACTGCCGAGCAGGGTGAAGGCCGCGCATGCGGCGAGAAAGGTTTTGCGTTTCATGACATGTCTCCAACGGGGTTTCAACAAAAAGCCAGGCAGCGCCTGGCGCGGGCAATGGCTCACTTGCCCCAAATGGTTTTGTATTGGCTGCGGTAGCCGTTGTCCGGGTCGAACACGTTTTTCGGCCCACCGTCCTTGCCAACGTTCTCGGGCGTGACGAGGTGAACCTTGGGGACGTAGCCGGACCACGCCACCTTGGCGAACGCACGGTTCAGCTCATCCACGATCTGCCAACCCTGCATGTTCAGAGGCTCAGGCACGGTACCGGCCTGGTAGCGTTTGCTGCGAATGCGTTGGTAGGCGGCTTCCGAGCCGTCGCCAGCCGAAACTGCCTTGGGCGCGCCATCGCCTTTTTTGCCTGCCGCCTGGAGCGAGGACCCCATGAAGTCGAAGTACAGGTCGTTGATGGCCAGCGAATGGGTCCACTTGTCGCCAAAACGTTGCAGCAGCGACGTGGTGAGCTGGGGCATGCGGGTCGAGCTTTCGGCAATCGGGCTGTCCTCGAAGCTCAGCACCGTGCAGCCGCCGCACTTCTTGATGACGGCTTCCATGGCGCGGGCCTTGTACACCGCAATGGCGTATTGCGAGTCGGTGAAAATCACCACGCCCGCTTTGCCGCCCGAGTCGGCCACGGCCCACAGGGCAGCCGCCTCCGACACGTCGTCAGCGGTGGTGGTCACGTTGGCAAACAGGCCTGCTTTTTCATTCGGACCGGGTTTCTCGCCCGAGTGCCAACCCACCAGAGGAACACCAGACTTCGCTGCATTGCCAAATGCAGCTTTCTGTTCGGTGGTGTCGAAGCCACCCACCACGATGCCGGCCGGCTTGAGCGCCAGGGCCTGGTTCAGGGCTGCCGTGCGAGCGCTGACGCTGCCTTGGCCGTCGATCACGCGCACGTTCCAGCCAATCGCCTTGCCCGCTTCCTCGACGCCCTTGGACACGCCCAGAATGCCGCCGTTCTTCAGGTCGGCAGCCACAAAGACGATGGTTTTGCCGGCCGCGGCTTTGGGGCCAGAGGTGGGACCGTCCCACTTCTCTTTGGACATGGTGGCGACGGCCACCTTGGCCTTGGCCTGATCCAAAAAATCATCGGCGTGAGCCGCGCCGAAACTGGCGGCGATCAACGCCACAGCCAGGAGCTGGCGGCGAATGGGAAAGCGTGTCATGGTGTGTCTCCAATGGAAGTTTTGATGTGACAAGAAATGCCGTGGATTCACGGCTTGAGGGAAACGGTTGCGACAGCGCCGCCAGAGGGCGCCTCGGCCAGCTGGCGTTCGGCGATGCGGCGTTTGATGGACACGTTGCGACGCTGCTGAGCCCAACCGGCGATGCCAATGGACACGAGCAAGGTCAGGCCGTTGAACAGCGGCTCTACATAGAACGCACCACCAAACTGTTGAATACCAGAGATGCCAATCGCGAGAATGGCCACGCCGACCAGCGTGCCCCACACGTTGACGCGTCCCGGGCGGATGGTGGTAGATCCCAGAAAAGCCCCCACGAGTGCGGGCAGGAGGAATTCCAGCCCCACACTGGCCTGGCCGATCTGAAGCCTGGAGGCCAGCAACACGCCCGCAAATCCGGACAACGCACCCGACGCCACAAAGGCGCCCATGACATGCGAACGGACCGAAATGCCATTGAGCTGTGCCGCTTTGGGGTTGGCACCGATCACATACAGCGCACGACCGAGCGGCGTGAATTCGGTGACCAGCCACAACGTGACACTGACGAGCAGGACGTAGAAGGCCCCCACGGGAAGTCCCAGCAGGTCAGCGCCGGCAATGCCCACAAAGCCCTCGGGGAGTTCACCCACCACCTGGCGGCCGCCGCTGTGCCACATGGCCATGGCGTAGATCACCGTGCCGGTACCCAGGGTGGCAATGAACGAATCGATTTGCGCCAGCTCCACCAGCAGGCCATTGAGCATGCCGAAAATGGCCGCGCACAGCACCACGATCACCACCGCCACCGGCCAAGGCAACCCCATCTGGGTTTGAAGGCTGATGGCCAGGATGTGCCACAGCACAATGCCGTAGCCCACCGTCAGGTCTATCTTCCCCGTGATCATGGGAATGGTGGCGGCCAGCGCGAGCAGGGCAATGACGGACTTGTCGGACAAGATGGCCCGCAGGTTGAACAGGGTCGGGAAGGTCTCTGGCAACAGGATCGAAAACAGCAACGCGAGTGCCACGGTCAGCAGCACCAAGCCATAAACCGGCATGGCGCGGGATAGGCGCTGAATGAAAGAGGCGGCCTCTCCGTCCAGCGAGCGGTCCGGCTCCAAGGCCGTCGATTTGATGGAAGCGGTCATGTCTGTGTCTCCAGGTGTTGTGTTTGGGTCGTGGTGTGCGCGGCGCCGCCTGCGGCCAGGGCCAGGAGGGCTTCCACGGTGATGCCGGCCCCCGTCAGTTCGGCAGCGATCAGGCCGTCGCGGAACACCAGCACGCGGTTGCACACGGTCGCCACTTCTTCAAAGTCCGTGGACACCACCACCAAGGCGGTGCCAGCTTCCGCGCGCTGGCGCAGCACGCCATAAATCTGCCGCTTGGCACCGACGTCCACGCCGGCGGTGGGCTCTTCCAACACCACCAACGGCTTGTTGAGGTGGAACCAGCGCGCCAGGACGACCTTTTGCTGGTTGCCCCCCGAGAGTTGCTGGATTTCGGCAGTGGGCGCGGGCGGGTTGACGTCAAACTGGCGGATCAGGGACATGGCGTCTTCGCTCTCCCGGCGCCGGCGGTCGAACGAAAATCCGCTGTCGCCGTGCAGCGACGGGTGTGGGAACAGGTTCTCCAGCACACTCATCGAACCCGCCAGGTTCTCTTCGAGTCGCTCGCCCGCCACATAGGCCACGCCGGCACGGATCGCATCGGCACAGGAGCGGAACTGCGCGGGTTGCCCCTGCACCAGCATGCGCCCTGCAGACAATGGCTCCCGTCCGAAAAGGGCTCGGCTGATGGCTTCATGGCCAGCGCCGCGAAGCCCTACAAGACCCAGAACCTCCCCCTGGCGAACGTCGAAGCTGAGCGGGCCTGCGTTGCCGCTGGCGGCGCCTTCCAGACGCAGCACCACGTTGCCATCCGCCGGGGCCACGGCTTTGGACGTTGCGTGGGACAGCGCCTTGCCCACGATCAGGTGCACCAGCTCGTCCTGGTTCGTTTCTGCGGTGTCCAAGGCCTTCACCAGTTTGCCGTCGCGCATCACCACCGCTCGATCGGAAATCGCCATCACTTCATCGAGGCGATGGGACACGTACATCATCGCCATGCCTTGTTTGCGCAGATCGCGCAGCACGCCAAACAGGCGCTCGACATCGGCCATGGGCAGGCTGGCCGATGGTTCGTCCAGCACCAGCAGGCGCGCCTGCACCTCCAGGGCGCGGCCAATGGCCAAAAGCGACTTCTCCGCCCGCGTCAGGGAAAACACACGCCGCTCAGGATCGATGTCGCAGCCCACGCGGGCCATCACCCGCTGCGCTGCCTCGCGGGCCGCTGCCCAGTCGATCAGGCCAAAGCGGCGGCGGTAGCCCATGCCCAGGGCCACGTTTTCTGCGACGGTCATCCACTCCACCAGCCCCAAGTCTTGGTGAATGAACGCGATGGGCTGGCGCGAGCGGTCTGTGTTGCGCCACGCACCTTCAGGCTGGCCATCAAGCAGGATCTGGCCCGCATCGATCTTGTAGATGCCCGCGAGCAACTTGATCAGGGTGGACTTGCCAGCCCCGTTTTCGCCCAGCAAGGCAACAATCTCTCCAGCGCGCACGTCGAAGCTGACCCGGTCCACGGCCTGGGTGCCGCCAAACCGTTTGCTCACCCCTTCGAAACGCAGCAAAGGAGCCTTGGAACTGTGAAAACCCGCGCTCACAGCATCACCACCTTGGACACGTCGGGCTCACGTTGCGTGGCGATGAAGCGTTCAAACTGGCCGGTGTTCACATTGAACACACCCACCCTGTCGTCATCGAGCGAAACGTAGGCCCGTGGCATGGAAGGATGGAACGACAAGGCAATCGCCCGTGCGCCCGTGGGCACGTGCATCAGCTCGGCCAATGTCGTGGGGTCAACGATGGAGATGCTGCGCTCGCCGTAGTTCGTGACCAGGATGCGGCCGTCGCGGAAGCGGTACAGGCGGGTGGCGTCGTTGCGGGAGGGCACCACCCGGGTCACAGCCATCGTCTGGGTGTCGATGGCAGCCAGGGTGTTGCTCCATCGGTTGGAGACGTAGAGGGTTTTCTCGTCTTCGCTGAGGCAATAGCCCTCGGGTTTTTCTCCCGGATGGCAGAGCACCGGTTGTGCCAGCGGATCCCACGGCCGCACCTTGGCCACGGTGTGCGACAGCAGGTTCATGCAATAGGCGGTCTGCCCGTCGCGCGTCAGCGCAAACAGATGGCTCTTGACGCCGCCGCTGCTGACAGCACGCTTGGGCGCCGAGTCCGACTGCGGGGCATCGAGCACGAGCAGGGTGGAGCGGTCTTCGCTCAGGGCGTAAAGCCGGTCCTGTTCGTCAATCTGCAGGCCATGGATGCGGTTGAAAGGAGACAGGTCTATAGACCGTACCAGTTGAGACGAACGGATATCGATCTGGAAGATGGAATGTCCCCCCGGGCCGCTGATACCGGAGTGTTCAACGCCATAGTGGCCAACATAGGCGTAGCGGTTTTCGCTGTCGGTCACGAACTCGTGCGGATAGTCCGGCAAAGGCACCGAGGCAATGCGTTCGCCGGAGGCGAGGTCGTAGGTGCTGAAGCAGTGGCTGCATTTCTCCACCAGCAGCAGGACTTCACGCGCTTGTGCGGATTTCGTGTTCAAGGCGTACCTCTTGTGTTCAAAGTGATGCGGTAGAGCGAGGAGCTGGCGCAAATGAAGAGTTGGTTGCCCTCGGGCCCGCCAAAGGTCAGGTTCCCCACTTTCTCGGGAACGGGAATCTTCATCAGACGCTGGCCATCTGGCGCGTACACCTGGACGCTGTCAGCGCTGCTGGTGTAAACCCAACCCCGAACGTCGACGCAAAAGCCATCGGACAGCCCCGGGGTGATCTCGGCGAAAACCCGGGGGTTTTCCAGACGTCGGCCATCGCGCACGTCGAAAGCCACGATGTGGTGGTTTCCAGACCCATCCTGTCGCAACGCGGCAGAGGTGTCTGACACGTAGAGAACCGATTCGTCAGGGGAGAAGGCCAAGCCGTTGGGCTCCTCCACAAAGGTGCTGACAGCAGCGAGTTCGCCTGTGGCGGGACTGAAGCAGAACACGCAGTTCGCCTTCAACTCAGATTCGGCCTTGTGGCCTTCATGATCAGAAAGAATGCCGTAGGGAGGGTCCGTGAACCAGATCGTTCCGTCCGATTTCACGACCACATCGTTCGGTGAGTTGAGCCGTTTGCCCTCAAATCGGTCCACCACGACTTCGTCTGCCACCGGGATCAGGTCCGCATTGAACTGGGTTCGCACAATGGCACGTTTGCCATGCGAGCAGTGAAGCAACGAGCCATTCGCCTCACGTGCATGCCCATTGGTGAAGTCCACCTGGTCTCGCCAGACGCTGACACCCCGCACGGGATGCCAGCACATCATGCGGTTGTTCGGGATGTCACTCCACAAAACGGAGTCGTCCTCCCCCATCCAGACCGGCCCCTCGCACCAGGCGCATCCGCTGGCCAAGACCTCCAACCGCGAGGAAGCTGGCACGAGGCCCACCGCTCGGGGGTCGTATGTTTCCACGCCGTCCATGTCAGTTGCTCATTTCTTTCAAGGTGGTCTTGTGCACTTGGTCGAGGTGGCGCTGCATGGCCTTGACGGCCAGTTCCGGCTGACGCGTTTTCAACGCCTCCACAATGGCGCGGTGCTCTTTCACGCTGTGCGAAATGGCCCCCTCACGTTGCAGCACGCGGCGTCGAAACTCCAGGGCGTAACCATAAAAATCAGACACCACATCCGCCAGAAGGTTGTTGCCGCAGGCGCGGTAGAGCGTGCTGTGAAACTCCTGGTCTGAGATTTGAAACCGGACGGGGTCCTTGAGCATGGCTTCTTGCTCCACAACCAAATCATCCAAACGCTGCAATTGCTGGGGGGTGATGCGCTGTGCCGCCAGACAGATGACCTGCACCTCAACCGCAGCCCTGGCTTCGGAAACCTCTTCAATCGACCGGTTTTTCAGATCGCCCAGCGTGCTGACCGATTCGTGCAACTGAAACGGACCGGTTCCCAAAATGCGCGTGCGCGAACCTTGGCTGACCTCCACCATGCGCCTCGCCTGAAGCACCCCGATCGCAGAACGCACGGTCTCCCTGGAAACGCCCAGGGTGCTCGCAAGCTCCCGCTCCGAAGGCAATTCATCACCGGGCTGAAGCAAGCCGGAATGGATCATGTAGGCGATCTTGTCGCTGATCTGATCTTTGACGGTCCGCTTGCCAATCTGCCCTTTCTCTCCAGGGATGCGATCAATGAGTTCCATGTGTGTGGCGCCTGTGGTCTGGTGGTACGGAATGTAGACCAGTTAATTTGCCATGAACATAGGGATTTCCCTGAGCCAACGGGGCAGCCATAGACTTCGAAATGTCGCCCGCCCCATTCACCCGGCTGCCCCCCTGCCAGGGTCTGGTGCAGATGAACGGTGTCAGGCGCTTCTCAAACCCAGCTGATTCGGAAATCCATAAACTCAAAATAGATAGCAAACTATTTAATTATATAAAGCGATAAAGGCATTTTTTACTCATAATTTATACCTGGAAACACACCATGCCCAACGTCACCGGCATTGACCACATCTACATCACCGTGAGCGACCTGGCACGCTCACAGGCGTTTTACGGCACGGTGCTGGGCCAGGTGCTGGGCTTTCGGCACAACCGCTTCACGCTGGGGGGCGACCCGCATGTGCAGTTTTACAACCGCCACTTTGGCTACGTGCTGCGCCCGGCGCGCGTGGCACAGCCCCACCAGCCTTATGCCCCCGGGCTGCACCACTTCTGTTTTCGGGTAGCCAGCGTGGCCGATGTGATGGCCGCCGCCCAGGCGCTGCAAGCCGCTGGCATTGCCGCCACCGACGCGCGCCTGTACCCCGATTACGCGCCCGACTACTGGGCCACCTTTTTCACCGACCCAGACGGCATTCGCCTGGAAATCACCAATTACCGGCTGGAGCGCCGCCAGCGGCACGACGAATGGGAAAACCTGCCCCCATGAACAACCCCACCCTGCGCCTGGCCGTGTTCCCTGCCGACACCGCCCCGCTGCTGGCCCTGATCCGCGAATACATGGACTGGCTGGCCGTGGACCTGTGCGGGCGCGGGCTGGACAAAGAGCTGCCGCGGTTTGAAACGCTGTTCAGTCCGCCCACAGGCCTGTTTGTGCTGGCGCATGTGGGCGACCAGCTGGCCGGGTGCGCGGGCCTGCTGGTGCACCACGGCCACACGGCCGAGGTCAAGCGGGTGTACGTGCGCCCCGCCCACCGGGGCTTGAACCTGGGCGAGGCGCTGGTGCTACGGCTGATGGCGCTGGCCCCCACGCTGGACGTGAACCATTTGATACTCGATGCCGTGGCCCCCACCACCCACGCACAAGCGCTGTACCGGCGCATGGGCTTCACCGAAACCCCGCCGTATTACGAGCACCCCGCGCCCGACACCCGGTTTTTTGAGTACCACCTGCCCCACCCCAACTGAACCCGCCAAAGGCCCCACCATGTTCGTCGTGATTTTCAGGGCCACGGCCCGCCACCTGGATGCCGAGTACAGCACCACCGCCGCCCGCATGCGCGAGCTGGCGCTGACGCAGTTTGGCTGCCTGGAATTTGTGGCCGTGACCGAGGGCAGCCAGGAAGTGGCCCTGTCGTACTGGCCCGACGAGGCCAGCATCCGCGCCTGGAAGCAACACGCCGACCACCTGATGGCCCAGCAACTGGGCCGCGAGCGCTGGTACAGCGGCTACCAGGTGGAGGTGGCAGAAATCAAGCGGCAATACCGCTCGGCCGCCCCGGACGCTGGCTGAATTTGCGCTGCTGGTTCAACCAGCGTTTCAGCCCCGCCTCTTGCGTGACCAGCGCCAGCGCTGACAACAACGCGTCCACGGCTTCTTGCAAGCCATCTTCCTGCTCGTTCAGCAGGATTTTGAGGACGTTTGGGTTCAAGCCCATGCCGGTGGGCACATCGAATTCGTGCAGCAACCCTTGCTGGATCTGGGCGCGCTGGCGTTCCAGCTCGGCCACCTGGGCCTTGAGCAGCAAGGTGAGGGCTTGCAGTTTGTCGTCTGGCATCTTCGCCACGGCGGCGGGGTCGGCCAGGGCGGCGCGCTGCTGGATGTCCACCAAGGTCACGTAGTCCTTGCGGGCGTAGGCGGCGTTGGCCTCGCTCATGAGGGCGGTTTTGTGCAGGCGCGCGTCGGGGTCGCTTTCGCGGTCAGGGTGCAAAGCGCTGGCCAGTTGGCGGTACAGGGTGCGCAGGCTGGTGTCGGCGTCGCCCTGCAGGCTGGCTTGCAGCAGCTGGGCTTCGTTGGGCGGTTTGTCGGCTTGTTTGGCCTTGCTTTTGGCGTCGCGTTTGGCCTGTCGTTTGGCCGCTTTGGCGTCCTCTTCCTCAGCCGCCTGCTTCATGCGGGCACGGGCGGCGTGCATCACGTCGTGCAGGTCGGCATCGGGTTGATCGGGCAACAGGGGTTCGCCCAACAGGGCTTCCAGCTGCGCCTTCATGGCTTGGGCGTGGTCGCTCGCCAGCTGGGCCAGGGTGCGGGGGCTGTGGCGGTCGTGCACGGTGGCCATGTCGGCGTGGCCCTGGGCCACCAGGTCTTTGGCCAGGCCACACAGCAGCTGCACACCGAACTGGCGCTGGCCGGCCGACAGCGTGTGGTCATGGGCCAAGTGCCGGTCCAGCCACACGGCCAGGTCTTTCACCAGCGCCTGGCGCCGCTGCGCCAGCGGAAACACCTGGGTGGTGAGCGCGCGGCGGTGGGCGCTGGCCAGCGCGTCCATCTGCGCCATTTGGCTTTTGAGCTTGTCGATGCGCGCCAGCTGCAGGTTGTAGGCCCGCGCAGCAGCCGACAGGGGCACCGCACCGGGTGGCACCACGCGCAGGGCGTCGGTGGGGGTCGGGGAAGCGGTTGGTGGAGCGGTAGGGTGAGGGGGCTGTGGCATGGCGGGCGGACTATATAGTGCCCGCCATGGCCAAAGACAAAACCCTCTACACCTGCACCGAGTGCGGCGGCACCAGCCCCAAATGGCTGGGCAAATGCCCCAGTTGCGGGGCGTGGAACACCCTCATCGAATCGGTGGCCGACACGGCCGCAGCCCCCAGCAAAAACCGCTTTGCCGCGCTGGCCGCCGCCCAACCCGTGACCACGCTGGCCGACATCGACGCGGCCGACTTTGAGCGTTTGCCCACCGGCCTGGACGAGCTGGACCGCGTGCTGGGCGGCGGCATGGTGGAAGGCGGCGTGGTGCTGATCGGCGGCGACCCCGGCATTGGCAAAAGCACGCTGCTGCTGCAGGCGCTGCACCAATTGAGCCTGACCGTTCCAACCCTCTACGTGACGGGCGAAGAATCGGGCGCTCAGGTGGCGCTGCGCTCGCGCCGCCTGGGGTTGGACGGCAGCCAGGTGCGGGTGCTGGCCGAAATTTCGGTGGAAAAAATCCTGGCCACGCTGGACGCCGAGCGCCCCACGGTGTGCGTGATCGACTCCATTCAAACCGTGTACAGCGAGCAGCTCACCTCGGCCCCCGGCTCGGTGGCGCAGGTGCGCGAGTGCGCGGCACAACTCACGCGCACGGCCAAGGCCACGGGCGTGACGGTGGTGCTGGTGGGCCATGTGACGAAAGAGGGCGCGCTGGCTGGCCCGCGCGTGCTGGAGCACATGGTGGACACCGTGCTGTACTTCGAGGGCGACACGCACAGCAACTTCCGCCTCATTCGCGCCATCAAAAACCGCTTTGGTGCGGTGAACGAAATTGGCGTGTTCGCCATGACCGAGCGCGGCCTGAAAGGTGTGAGCAACCCCAGCGCCATCTTTTTGAGCCAACACGCCGAACCCGTGCCCGGCAGTTGCGTGATGGTGACGCTGGAGGGCACGCGCCCCATGCTGGTGGAAATCCAGGCGCTGGTGGACAGCGGTGGGCCGTCACCCCGACGCCTCTCCGTGGGCCTGGACCGCGACCGCCTGGCCATGCTGCTGGCGGTGCTGCACCGC
>CAYFFJ010000045.1:0-6422 GCA_964342395.1 uncultured Hydrogenophaga sp. | reverse complement strand
TTGTGGCGTGTATGGACCAGGACGTGTTCGTGAACGCCGTGGGCGGCGTGCGCATTTCAGAGCCCGCTGCCGACCTGGCGGTGATGCTGTCCATCACCAGCAGCCTGCGCGGCAAGGCCCTGCCCAAAGGCTTTCTGGCCTTTGGCGAGGTGGGCCTGGCGGGCGAGGTGCGCCCCGCCCCACGCGGGCAAGACCGGTTGAAAGAAGCGGCCAAACTGGGGTTCAGCGTGGCGGTGGTGCCCAAGGCCAACGCACCCAAAAAGGCACAGATGAAAGACTTTGACGGCCTCACCATCCACCCCGTGGAGCGCATTGAAGAAGCCATGGCCGTGGTCAGGCAACTTCAGTGACAATCCAAAACCACAGCAAACTTTTTAGACCCATCAAGCGATAGAGGCATTTTTGATATGAATTTCCCATTCCAACGCGTGCTGGTGCCCCTGGGGCTGTCGGCTTTGGTGGTCGTGGCCTGGCAAGCACAGGGCTGGGCCGGTGTGGCCCTGGTGGGCGGCGGCCTGGTGATGTGGGGGCTGCTGCACGTCACCCGACTCATGACCGTGCTCAAACGCGCCAGCGACCGGCCCAAGGGCTATGTGGACAGCGCCGTCATGCTCAACGCCAAGCTGCGCCCCGGTGTGAACCTGCTGCATGTGATGGCACTCACCCGCTCGCTGGGTGAATTGTTGTCAATCGAAGGGGCCAGCCCCGAGGTGTTTCGCTGGACCGACAGCGGCGGCAGCGACGTGACCTGCACGTTTGTCAGCGGGCGGCTCACGCAATGGGCCCTGCAACGCCCCCCGGCTGCAGACCCCGCCGAGGCGCCCACCCCCACCCCCGGCGCTTAAAATTCGCGGCTGCCAACGCACCCGACCGAACACCACCAGGACCCCCATGAGCCAAGCCGCCATTGAACTCCTCGCCACCGACCTGAACCCCCAAGGCGGCGTGCACTGCCCCAGCCCCAAGGCCGACATGAAGGTGTGGAACACCCACCCCAAGGTCTACCTGGACGTGGCGCGCCACGGCGAAGCCAAGTGCCCCTACTGCGGCACCGTGTACCAACTCAAGGCCGGCGAAGTGGTGGGGCACGGGCATTGAACCTGCCAGACCCCGGGGTGCTGCAACGGCTGACGGTGGTGGTGGTCACCCACCACAGCGCCCATTGTGTGGCCGACATGGCCCGCACCTTGGCCCCCTTCCCCCATGTGGTGGTGGTGGACAACGCCAGCGACGACCACACCCCCGCCCTGCTGCGCCAGCAACTGCCCCACGCCACCGTGTTGCCCCTGCCCACCAACGTGGGCTTCGGCGTGGCCAACAACCACGCGCTCGACCGCGTGGCCACCCCGTTCGCGCTGCTGCTGAACCCGGACTGCCACATCACCCCCGAAGCCGTCGCCGAATTGCTGGCCACCGCCGACGCCCACCCCGATGCCGCCATCGTTGCCCCCCAGTTGCGGGGCGACAACGGGCAGCCGCAGCTGAACTACGGCTGGTTGCGCTGGCACTGGGCCGCCCGCGGCCCTGGCGCCACGGGCCCGCTGTGCGTGGGCCACGCCTGTGCGGCCGCGTGGCTGCTGCGCTGTGGCCCAGACCACTGGCGGTTTGACAGCGATTTTTTCCTGTACTACGAAGACGAAGACCTGTGCGCCCGCGTGCGGCAAGCGCGCCGCTCGGTGCTCATTGCACCCGCCGCCCAGGCCACCCACGCCAACCGGGGGTCGGTGAAAGGCAAGTCAGTGCTTCACTCGGAATGGCGGCGGGGCTACCACCACAGCCGCTCCAAAATTCTGTTCATGGGCAAACACCGCAGCACCGAACAGGCACGCCGCACACGCCTGCGCGGCCTGTGGCTGGGCGGGCTGGAGCTGGCCGTTCGCCTGCTGACCCTGCAACCCCGCCTGATTGCCCGCAGCGCCGGGCGCTGGGCCGGCACCTGGAGCGCCCCATGCCCACGTTGACCATTGCCGTTTTGACCCTGAACGAGGCCGAGCAAATCGAAGCCTGCCTGCGCAGCGCCGCGTTTGCCGACCAGCTGCTGGTCATCGACTCGGGCAGCTCCGACGCCACCGTGGCCCTGGCCCAAGGGCTGGGGGCCGAGGTGCATGTGCACGCCGACTGGCAAGGCTTTGCCGTGCAGCGCAACCGCCAGATTGCCCACACCCGCAGTGACTGGGTGCTGTTTCTGGACGCAGACGAAGTCATCCCCCCCGCCCTGGCCGACGACATCCGCCAGGCCGTGGCCCGCGACGACACACGGGTGTACGACGTGGCCTGGCTGCAAATGGCGTTTGGCCGCCCGCTCACCCACATGCGCAGCGGCGTGGGGCTGCCGCGCCTGTTTCCGATGCGTGAGCTCATCCGCTTCGACGGTGTGGTGCACGAAGGCCCCCAACTGCACCACCCCGATACGCCCCACACCACGTTCAACACCAAGCTGGCACATTACTCGCGCCGCACCGTGCACCAGAGTTTGCTGAAACTGGCGCAATACGCCCAACTGGGCGCCGTGAAACGCGCGGCCGCGGGCAAACGCGGTGGGGTGTTGCGCGGCATGGCCAGCGGTTTTGCCAGTTTTGTCAGGCTGTACGTGTTCCACCGCGGGTTTCTGTGCGGTTCGGCCGGGTTTTTGCACTGCTTCCTGGTGGCCCTGGAGTCATTCTTCCGCTACGCCGCGTTGGGGGTGGACGGCGACCACCTGAAAAAGGCAGCCTCGCGATGAACCTGTCAGCAGCCACCGCCCGGGACTGGCACAGCAAAGGGGTGACCCTGGCCGCGTTTTTGCTGCCCGCGTTGTCACTGACCGTGCCATCCGGCTATTCGTGGGGGGCGTTGCTGCTGTGCCTGGGGGCCGTGGGCATTTTGTTCACCACCCCCCGCGAAGGCCGCCCGCGCGGGGCCTTGGTTCGCTACGCCGTCGCCGTGGGGCTGATGGGGTTGCTGTATGCCACCGACGCACTGACCGCCCAGGGTTGGCATTGGAATGGGCTCGACCGCTCCACCAAATTTGCGCTGACGCTGCTGGCCATTGCGGCGGTGGTGACCGCACCCGTGCGGCCTTGCGTCTTGAAATGGGGCATTTGGGTGGGGGCACTGGGAACCGGGGCCACCGCCCTGTACCAAAAACTGTGGCTGGGGTTGCCCAGGGCAGAGGGATACACCAACGCCATCCAGTTTGGTGACATCGCCCTGCTGCTCGGCGTGTGGAGCTGGACATGGGCCTACCAGGACGGTGGGCGCACCCGGTGGCTGGGCTGGCTGGCGGGCCTGGCGGGCTTTTATGCCTGCCTGGTGTCCGAGTCGCGCGGAGGCTGGCTCATGGCCCCCGTGCTGGTGGCCCTGGTGGTGTGGCAACGGCACGGCATGCGGCCACCCAGCGCGGCGCATGCCTCCAAACGCGTGTGGTGGGCCACGCTGTTGGCGTTGGCCATCACCGTCGGCTGGCAATGGCCCACCCTGCAACACCGCACGGCCCAAGCCCTGCAAGAAATGGCCCTGTTCCAATCAAGCCCCAACGTGGAGGAAGAGGCCAGCACATCGGTGGGCCAACGGCTGGCGCACTGGCAACTGGCCTTTCACCTGGGCTGGGAACGCCCCCTCATGGGCTGGGGCGACGATGGCTACAAACAAGAAAAACAACGCCTCATCGCGCAAGGTGAAGCGCCCTTGGCGCTGGCGCCCTTTGGCCACGCCCACAACGATTGGCTGGAGCTGTGGGCCAAAAAAGGCCTGTTGGGGGTACTGGCGCTGGCCCTGCTGATGGGCGTGCCGGCCACCGCCTATTGGCGCGCGCTGCGAGAGCGCCGCCCCGTGTCCGATCCGATCGACCGCAGCCCCCGGCACGCGGCAGCGCTGTGCGGCCTGGTGCTGGTGCTGGGCTATGCGGGGTTTGGGCAAACACAAGTCATGTTTGCGCACAACAGCGGCACCGTGGTGTACCTGTTCATGAACTTGCTGTTCTTGTCTGCCTGCGCCCGCTTGCCCGGGCTGGACACCACGCCGACACGCCCCTCGACCCGGCCCTCGGCGCCCCCCAGCCACGCCACCGACGAGGTCACGTTGTGCATGACCATTGGCAACCGCCCCGAGCTGCTGGACCAAACACTGGGCTCCTTGTTGGCCCTGCACACGTTCAAACACGTGGTGGCCATCAACGATTTCGGCGACGCAGCCTCCAACGCCGTGTTTCGGCGGCACTGCCCCCACGGCCTGCTGGTGCAAGCCCCACCGGGCAACGGACACCACAAAGCCATTGACCTGCTGTACGCCCAAGTGCACACGCCCCACATTTTTCACATCGAGGACGATTGGCACTTCGCCACCCCCATCCCGTTTGCGGCCATTTTCGAAGCGCTGGCCACCCATCCCCGCATCAGCCAGGTCTGCCTGCGCAACCTGGATGATTTCGCCCCTCAGGGAATCCTGTCAAACGCACAGCCGGTGGCTGACTGTGCCGCCTTGCCCCTGTTCAGCCTCACAGCCCTGCACGACCAATGGTATGGCTACACCTTCAACCCACACGTCACCACCACACGGTTGATCAAAGCGCTGTCACCGTTCAGCGCACACCGCAAAGAACGGTACATCTCACGCACCCTGCGCCACAACGGCCTGTACACCGCCTTTCTCCACCCTGGGGGGTGCACCCACCTGGGCGATGACCACAGCGTGACCGCCGAGGTGGAAGGTCGCCACAAAGGGCTGGCACAACGGTTTCGAGACACCCTGGGACTCAAAGGGTAAAACCCACCAGGAGCCTGTGGCACGGCGCGCACCAAAAAAAAGCCACCAGAACCGGGGTTCTGATGGCTTTGAAAGTCCTTTGAGGGACATCGTTGGGAACTGTGTGGCGGGCTCAACTTTGAAAACCAGCAAGCCCGCTTGTGCTTTTCAAGACTGGATCGTTGTGACAGCAACAGATGAGATTGTGCAGTGCATCACAAGGCCACGCCATCCCCCAAATGGGGGAGGGCACCACACTTTTTTGAAACCGTTGGGGGGAATCAGCGCGGGCGCAGGGGCAGCTCCACCACAAAGCGGGCCCCGCCCCCAGCGCGGTCTTCGCAGCGCACCGAGCCCCCGTGCTTGAGCGCGATGGTGCGCACCAGGGCCAGGCCCAGGCCCACGCCGCCTTCTTTTTCGCTGGCACCGGCCAGCCGGTAAAAGGGCTCGAAGATGCGCTCCCGCAGATGGATGGGCACACCCGGCCCCCGGTCTTCGATGGCGATGCGGGCATGGGCCACGCCCACCAACCGCACCTGATCCAGCCACAGGTCCACAGCCGTGTCGGTGGCGCCGCTGCCCTGGCCATGGCGGCGGGCGTTTTCCAGCAAGTTGCGGATCAGGCGGCGCAGCAGGCGGGCGTCGGCCAACACCGAGGGTTGCGCCAGCACCTGCAACTGTGCGCCGGTGCGGGCACACTCTTCGGCGGCCAGGCCCGTCAGGTCGATCTCTTCGCGCTGCAAGGGCAGGTTGTCGACCGAGTCCAGGCGGCTGGCCAGCAAAATTTCGTCGATCAACTGGTCCAGCTCGGCGATGTTGCGGGCCATTTCCGCGCGCTGGGCCGTCGCTTTGGCGGGGTCGGGGGCATCCAGCAGCTCCAGCCCCATGCGGATGCGGGCCAGCGGCGAGCGCAACTCGTGTGACGCGTTCGCCAGCAGGGTTTTGTGCGATTGCAGCAGCGCCTGCACACGGCCGGCCGCCACATTGAACCGCTCGGCCAGAAACGCCACTTCATCTCGGCCGCTGACCGGCACGCGGGCGCTCAGGTCGCCCTCGCCCCAACGCTCCACCCCGGCCTGCAAGGCCTCCAGCCGCTGTGTCAACCAGCGCACCACGGGGTAGGTGCCCAGCGCCACGGCCAAGGCCACCAGCACCAGCATGCCCACAAACCCTCCGGTTTGCGACATCCACCACACGCCGTCGCGGCCTCCGCCAGGGGGCCTGGGCGGGCGGGGCAATTGCACATAAACGGTTTCGCCCGTGCGCGTGGTCACCTGAAACTCCACCGGGCCATGGCCCGGGCCGCGCATGGGCCGCGCCGGGGCCTGGCCCAACACCTCGCCCGCCGCGTTCAGCAACACGATTTCACGGCCCGGGCGCTCAGCGCGGTCACGCTCCTTGTCCTGCTGCCAGAGCCACGCCGCCATCAGCGCCAGCACCACCACCGCGCTGACCACGGCCAGCCAGATGCGGATGTAGAGGTGGCGCGAGAAAAAGTGTTTCACAGGGATGAACCCGGGTCAGTCTTGCTGTTTGGCAAACACGTAGCCCACACCGCGCACGGTCAGGATGCGGCGGGGGTTTTTGGCGTCGGCTTCGATGGCGTTGCGGATGCGGCCCATGTGCACGTCAATGGAGCGGTCAAACGCCTCCAGCTCGCGCCCGCGCACGGCCTCCATGATCTGGTCGCGCGTCAGCAC
>CAYFFJ010000044.1:0-22957 GCA_964342395.1 uncultured Hydrogenophaga sp. | reverse complement strand
GCCACTCAGGGAAGGTGTTGGTGGAGAAGCGCTGGTGAACCAGACCCAGGGCAGACGTGCAGCGCTCGTCGGTCAGGTCGTGGAAGTAAGTGCCCACCTGGTCGGCCAGCAGCAGGCCTTTGTAGATGATGGTGCGGCTGCTCATGCTGGGAACGTAGTATTCCTTGCTGTGCTTGAGCTTGAGCGCCTGGATGTGGGCGCTGGCGGTCTTGCGGATCACATACAGCTTGCGCTCCAGCGCGTCCTGCACGATCACGTCGGTGCCGCGCCCGATGAAGACCTGCCGCATGATCGGCTCTTTCTCGCGCACGGTGGGGGACATGGGCATGTCCTTGTTCACCGGCACATCGCGCCAGCCCAGCAGCACCTGGCCTTCGGCCTTGATGGCGCGCTCCATTTCCTGCTCGCAAGCGAGGCGGGACGCGTGCTCTTTTGGCAGGAAGATCATGCCCACACCGTATTCGCCGGCCGGGGGCAGCGCCACGCCTTGCTTGGCCATGTCTTCACGGAACAACAGGTCGGGCAGTTGGATCAGGATGCCCGCGCCGTCACCCATCAGGGCATCGGCGCCCACCGCACCCCGGTGGTCGAGGTTTTCCAGGATTTTGAGGGCCTGGCCCACAATGGCGTGGCTCTTCTGACCCTTGATGTGGGCCACAAAGCCCACACCGCACGCATCGTGTTCGTTGGCGGGGTCGTACAGGCCTTGGTTGTGCATGTGCTGGATGTCGCTGGGGTTGGTCACGCCAAGCTCCTCTAAATAGGTCGCGGGAAGAAAAATGTCAAACGGGGCGAAGGATAGGGCATTGCAGCAACTGTGCCAAGCAATTTAATTAGGGTCAGAACCTGATTTACAAAAAACAAAATGGCATTGCAATAAATAAGGGACACATCAATTAATATAGCAATGAACCCAATTGACAAAAGCGATAGGGCCAATTTTCACTGAAAATTCAGTCTGACAGCCGTGCCACGGCCCTGGGCCGTCCCGGTTTTGCGGCCTGCAAGCGCCGGGGCGTTTGCCCTTGCAACCCTGCCACAAACCCGGGTGAGCCCAGCGCCCAGCCTTTCAAAGCCGCGTGCGCCAGGGCCTGGGTGTGCGCCGGGGCGCTGCCTTGCTCCAGCAAGGTGCGGTAGGCCGCCTCGCGGGCAAACGGCGTGTTGGCCAATGCCCAATACTGGGGCGGCACAGCCACGCCCCGCTCGTGGCGCAACCCCAGGTAGTGGGCAGCGGTGGTCCAGGGGTGGGCACCGGCCTGCTCGGCCAAGCCTGCGCGCAGGGGGTGCGTGTCCATCCACACCAGGGCCCGCAGCAGCCAGGGCTCGGGCTCCAGCACGGTGGAGCGGTAGCGCCCCTCCCACAAGGTGCCGCTGCGGCCATGCCGCCGGTTGAACGCCTGCACATAGGCGCGGCCCACGGCTTGCAGGCAGGCGCTTAGGGCACCGTCGCGCTGCGGGGTCAGCAGCAGGTGAATGTGGTCGGGCATCAGTGCCCAGGCGTGCACCGCCACGCCCTGCACCGCAGCATGCTGGGTCAACAAGGAGACAAACAGTGCGCGGTCGGCCTCGTCGGCAAACACAGGCTGGCGGTTGTTGCCACGCAGCAGCACGTGGTGCAGTTGGTCAACCAATGAGAGGCGGGGCAAACGGGCCATTGACAGCGTTGCAACGGAGGTGAGGCACAATTTTGAACGATACACAGGGCCAACAGCGCCGGGACGCCGCCAGAATGCCCATTCTGCACCGCCCCCCGCACGCCTCACAAAACACACAGATGAACCCCAATCCCGGCCCTGTCACGCCCACAACCTTGGCGCCAGCCCCCACCGCCAGCATCAGCGATGCTTTCTTTCACACAGCGGGTCAGCAGCCACACCGCGTGGCGCTGGTGGACGAAACGGGCACTTGGTCATATGAAACGGTCTGCCGCAGAGCGCAGCACCTGAGCCATCGGATTCGCCACCACACCGGTACAAGCGCACAACCGGTGGCCATCGTTGGCCACCGCAATGGCTGGTTCGTCACGGCCATCCTGGCATGCAGCCAGGCCAAAGTGCCCTTTGCACTCATCGACGGCAATTACCCTTTGGCGCGGGTCAACGGCCAAATCGACGCCTTGCAACCGGCCCTGATTCTC
Organism: uncultured Hydrogenophaga sp.; assembly: GCA_964342395.1. GTDB lineage: Bacteria > Pseudomonadota > Gammaproteobacteria > Burkholderiales > Burkholderiaceae_C > UBA2334. The sequence goes on along the minus strand of CAYFFJ010000044.1, from coordinate 20,820 downwards.
CACATACAAAAAACCACAGGCCCCACACCCACCTTGCTGCCAACCCGGGCCCATGTTCTGCCGGTGGGGGCGCACGCTGATGCCCCCGCCCCACACACCCAAACACCAACGCCCCACCCCGATCCAGATCCCGGCAGCAGCGCGTACCACCTGTTCACCTCGGGCAGCACGGGCACGCCCAAATGCATTGGCACACCCAACCTGCCACTGGTGCATTTTGTGGCCTGGTACCAGAGCGAATTCAAGCCCTCGGCAGACGACCGCTTTTCCCTGCTGTCAGGACTTGGGCACGACCCTGTTTTGCGGGACATTTTTGTCCCGCTGTCAACGGGTGCGTCTTTGCACATACCGCCCCAAGAAGTGCTGACCCACCCCAACCCACTGTTTGACTGGGTGGCCCAACAGCGCATCACGTTTTTGCACGGCACCCCCCCGCTGTTCAAACTGCTGACCGCTGGCGCACAAGCCCAAAGCGGCGCTTGCCACTTGCGCTGGATCTTTTCCGGCGGTGATGTGCTGACCGCTTCAATCGTCAGGAAAATCCACCAATTCATGCCTCAAACGCATGTGGTGAATTTTTACGGCACCACAGAAACCCCGCAGGCCGTGGCCTGGCACCGGGTGCACCCCGCAGACGATGACCCCATTCCCATCGGCCAAGGCATTGATGCGGTGAAGGTCCTGGTGGTGGATGAAACGCTCCACCCTGTGCCGCCTGGCCAAATGGGACAAGTGGCGGTGAGCACGGCCTACCTGTCCAATGGCTACCTGGGCGATTCGCAGCTGACCGCCCAAAAATACGTCGCCGCCCCTCACGCAGGGGCCACCGGCCAGGAACGGTATTACCTGACGGGGGACCTGGGTTGTTGCCGGGAAGACGGTGCTGTGGTCATTCGCGGACGGATGGATGACCAGGTGAAGATCCGGGGCTACCGCGTAGAGCCCGCAGAAGTGGCCGTTGCGATTGAAAGCCTTGACGGTGTGCGCGCGTGTGTGGTGCTGCCCCTGAAAAAGAGCGGCGGCGAAAACCTGCTGGCAGCGTTCGTGGTGCCACACACCCCACACCACACGGAAAAACCACTGCGTGCGGCGTTGTCACAAAAAATGCCTGACCACACCGTGCCAGCCCTGTGGATTTTGACGGACGCCATCCCGGTGCTGCCCAACGGAAAAACCGACAGGGCCCGCCTCAAGGCCATGGCTGAACTGCACACGGCCCCCTCAACGCCAGGGACGCCGAACGCCAACCTCAGCGAGGTTCAAATTCAGCTGCTGCAAGACCTCCACCGCATCTTGGGGGGCAAAACACCCGATCTGGCGCAGTCGTTCGATGACCAAGGGGGCGATTCGCTCTCTCACGTAGAGGGCGCATTGGTCATCGAACAGTATTTGGGTTATTTGCCGGACGACTGGGAAACGCAGCCGCTTGGGGAACTGATCCACAACGACGTCCAAACCGAAAGTGCCACCTACGCCATCAGCACGTCCACGCTGGTTCGGGCGCTGTCCATTGTGGTCATCGTGCTGTCGCACTACTCCCACTTTCAGTTGTTCGGCAATTTGTCGGGCACCTTGGCCTTGTTTGCCATGTCGGGTTTGAGTTTTGCCAAATACAGCCTGCCGCGCATTCTGGCATCCGGAAAAATCCAGCACACCGTCACGGCCATGGTGGCAATCGCCGTGCCCACCGCGCTCTACACCTGGGCCAACCAAGCCTACAAAGGCGATGTGCAATGGCCCACGGTGTTCTTGATGGGCAATCTGTTCGGCATGGACTACGCGTACCTGTATGGTTACTGGTACATCGCCGTGCTGGTTCAGATCACCTTGCTTCTGAGCTGGTTTTTTTCCATCAACGAAGTGGGCAAAGCCATGGCCCGCGCGCCCTTCGGGGTGGGCTACACGTTGTTTGTGTCCACAGGACTGGCGCTCTGGCTGGCCGACACCCTCTGGCCCGCTCAAACGGCCGACTACCGATTTTTGCTGGAAAGCCTGCTGATGATCGTGTTTGGCTTGTGCCTGGGCCTGTCAGGCCGACTGCGCCACAAAGCCGTCTTGCTGGCATCTCTGGCCGCCCTGGCCGCATTGGGCTGGCTCGGCGTCTACCCGGCGATGGCTTTGTTGTCCGTTCTCCTGGTGGAGCGGCTGTCGCTCTGGCGCTGGCTGGTGGTGGGCATCAGCCACATCGCGGCCGCATCGCTGTACATCTATCTCACCCACCGGGGCTTTCACACCCTGCTGCTCCAACGCTGGGGTATCCATGACACCCTGGTGCTGTCCATTCCCTTGGCCGTGGTGTTCGGCGTGGTGGCCTGGAAGGTTTGGACACACCTTTGGTCACAGCTGAACCAAGCCGTGCGCGGCATCATGCCCCCCGAAAAAATGGCAGCCTAGCCTGACACCCGATCTCTGACGAGGTCAACCCCAACTGCTGGGCTGTCCCACGAGGGCTTTGGCCAGGTCGTCCAGCCGGGCGGTGGTGACGTCGGGCGCACGCACCGCCAAGGTTTGCACCGCCAGCCCGCCCACGCCCGCCAGCCGCCAGTGCAGCAGGCCTTCGTCGTGTTCAGGGGTGAAGGTGACCCCGGCGCGGGCAGCAAAGTCGTGTTCAAACACGTAGGCCTGCAGCTTGTTGGAATCGGGGTGGCGCTGCTCCAGGCGTTCGTGTGTGATGTGGCCTGCGCGCAAACGGGCCTCCACACGCTCCAGGTCGGGGGGGAAATTCACCACCACCCGCCCCCGCTCGGCCACCGCCACCTTGGGCACCACGCGCCACACCACGCCAATGTGGTGCGTTACTTCGCGGCCCCGCAGGTCCTTTTTCCGTGCGTCAAAACGGAAGTCCACCAACCTCATCGCCGGCCAGGGGGTTTTGCCATCCAGGCTCAGGGGCGGCGCATCGGGCTGGATGACGTTGAGCTGCGCCACCAGATCTGAGAGGTAATGCCACACGGTGCTGCACGCAGCCTCGGTGGCCTGGGCGTTCAGCTCCAGGGTCTGCACTTCGGCACCTCGCTGGTGCTGCACCACTTGGGCCTGTTGTTTGAGTTGCTGCAAAAAACTCATGGAAAAAACGAGAAGAAGAAGAAGAAGAAGAAGAAGGGCAAGGGAAGATCAATCAAACGACGTCTGGCCGGTCAATTGGCGGTGGGCCGACACGGCAAACCGGTCTGTCATGCCCGCAATATAGTCGGCCACCGCGCGTTGGCGGCTGTCGCCGGGGCGCTGCACCAGTTGCGCGGGCGTGTCGGCCACATAGAGGGCAAACAAGTCCGTCACCACCGTGCGGGCGCGTTGCATGGTGGCCTCCACCTGCGGATGCCGGTAAAGGTTCTGGAACAGAAACCGCTTGAGCGCGGTGGACTCGGCCCGCATGTCCGCTGAAAACCGCACCAGCGCCCCCGCCCGCGCCGCCTCGCCCGGGGTTTGAACGCCCGCGTGCGCCACCGCAGCCTGGGTGGCGGCGATCACGTCATACACCTGCGCACTGAGCATCAGGCGAATGGACTCGAACAACAGCCGCCGCCCTTTCAGCGTGGGGTGGGCGTCCAGTGCCTGGCGCAGAAAACGGTCAAACAGCGGCACGGTGGCCACTTGCTCCAGCGTGATGAGGCCAGAGCGCACCCCATCGTCAACGTCATGGGCGTTGTAGGCGATTTCATCGGCCAGGTTGCACAGCTGGGCTTCCAGCGAAGGGGCGTGCCCGTCCAGAAACCGGCGGGCCACCCCCCCGGGTTCGGCCGCTTCCAGCGCCTCCGCATGGGTGCGGCTGCAATGCTTCAGAATGCCCGCGCGCGTTTCAAAACAGAGGTTCAAACCGTCAAAGGCGGGGTAGCGCTCCTCCAGCGCATCGACCACACGCAAGCTTTGCAGGTTGTGCTCGAAACCGCCCTGCCCGGCCATGCACGCGTGCAACGCGTCCTGGCCCGCGTGGCCAAACGGCGTGTGGCCCAAGTCGTGCGCCAGGGCAATGGCTTCCACCAGGTCTTCTTGCAAGCCCAAGGCCCGGGCGATGCTGCGCCCCAGTTGCGCCACCTCCAGGCTGTGGGTGAGACGCGTGCGAAACAGATCGCCCTCGTGGTTCAGAAACACCTGGGTTTTGTAGACCAGCCGGCGAAACGCCGTGCTGTGCACGATGCGGTCACGGTCGCGCTGGAAGGCGTTGCGTGTGGGCGCAGGTGCTTCGGCAAAACGGCGGCCCCGCGTGTGGGCGGGGTGGCAGGCCAAGGGGTGCAGGGCATCGGTCAAAGCGATGGCGCGGTGAATGCAATGGCTTCACCTATGCTGGCCGAGCTGCCTTTTCCCAGCAAATAGGTGGCATCTGAACTGCTCACTTGCTGCGTGGCGCTGGTTTCATCCGTCAAAAGGCCTGTGCGGTCGCGGTCATACCAAAGGCCCGTCCCTGCGTACGTGCAAGTGTTGGCCGGCGCGTACCGAATATTCGACACCGCAGGTGTCCAGACCGACGCACCGCCGGCCTGGGTAAACGTCTGCTTCTGGGCCAAGGGCTGCAACACATGGCTGTTTCCAGGCCCTGCCCAGTTGCAAATCATGCCTTGGATCTCGGCGTTGGAACGCCCGCTGCCACCGGTGCCATCCAAGCCCGCAATGTCCAGCCCAAAACCAAAATAGCCCGCCCCGGCTTTGGTCGCAGCCAGCTGGCTGAGCGCGATTTGCAGCATTCGGCTGTTGCCATCGCCATACCCCGCCTGCCACGCAAATTGGTAGCTGCCAGCACGGGTGCTGGGGTTGAGGGTGGCACCAAAACGGGAAAAATTGTCCCCCCAGCCCTTGCCGGTGGCACTGTCGAACTTGCTGGCCGGGTTCAACTGTCCGTCACTGCCGTAAGTGGCACCCCGGTCAGTCGCCAGACTGCCTGCAACCGCGGAGCTTCCGCAGTATTGGCCACTGCGGTGCACCATCGACATGTCCGACTCTGCGGTGCGCCCGTACTTCAGCGTGCCCACGCGGGTCACGGCCTTGTCGCCGGTGCCGGGGCAATTCCCCCCATTGAACGTGCCGGTCACCGCGTATTTGAGCAGTCCGGTGTAAACAAAGGCTGCCGAGCCCGTGTGCGTCATGTCCAGATCGACTTTGCGGACCGCGCCCGAGGCATCGGTGAAATCGAACTGCAGCAGGTAGAGGTATGTGCCGCTGCTGGGTTGGCTCAACACGGCTTTGCTCCACGTCACACCCGACACCGCAGGCATGGTTGACGTGACGTCCGCACTGGCCCCCACCGCAGGCAGGCTGCCGCTGGTGGCGTACACACGCTTGGCCAAAATGGCCAATGCCATCAACGCTTGCCCACTGCGGGCTGAAACACCGTGCATGCGGTGATTCAACTGCGCCACCGCACACGCATGGCCGCTGGCCGTTTCTTTTTCATCCCACAAACCCAGATCGCCGGTGGGCAAATCAGCCGTTCCGGCTCCCGTGCTCGTCGGGGTATCGGGATGCACCGCGCTGTTCGACACTTTCATCTGCGGCCCGTAACAATCGGCATCACGGTCCACCCGCATGAAACGCTGGGGTTTGAAATGGGGCAAGCTGGCGGGCATGGCCGCGCCGCCCAACAAGGCGTTGATGCGCTCGGTCGATGCCTCGAAGGCAGCCGTAGAACCGGGCACCGCCGCCCAGGCCGCAGGCAAAAACCGTTCAACCCAATGGCGCGGCGGCACCGCCCGGTGAACCGCCACCACGGTTTCGTCGTTGAGATCCAGCGTGGCGGTCGGCGAGTCTGTGGCAAGCCCGGTCGGGTAGGCCAGGGCCACGGCGGTTGAAACGGCGGTGGACGCTGGCACCGTCGACTCAGACACAGCGGCGGTGCCCCCCCCGCCTCCGCACCCCGCGAGAACCGCCACAGAAATCAGCCCAAGGCCCAAGCGGGTGGATGTGCGCATGACGGTGTATCCTGTTTCGTGAAGGAAGGGAATGGCATGTTAGTGACATCACCCCAGTCAAAGCAATAGCAAGCGCCCAGCCCCCCCAAAATCAGGCGCAAAAGCCAGCGCACCCGCCCGACGCCGCGGACACCCGGTTGCCGGGGTTCACCCGCGCACACAAACGGCCAACACCTCGCGCACCACCGCTTCCGGCGCTTTGGCTACGGCTGCCATGCCAGGGCCGCTGCCACCGGCGGCCAGCGGTGCGTCGCCGATCAGCACGAACTTGATGTCGCCCCCCTCGCTTTTTTTGTCACCGCTCATCAGCTGCAAATAGCGGTCAGCCCCCAGGTCAGGCCCCATGGTGGGCAGGCCGGCGGCGTGCACCAGGCGCGTGAGGCGCTGCACAAACGCCTCGTCCACATGGCCCAGGCGCTGGCTCAGGTGGGCGGCCATGACCATGCCGCAGCCCACGCCCTCGCCGTGCAGCCACTCGCCATAGCCCAGCCCCGCCTCGATGGCGTGGCCAAAGGTGTGGCCGAAGTTCAGGATGGCGCGCAGGCCGCCCTCTTTTTCGTCCTGCGCCACCACCCAGGCCTTGATTTCACAGCTGCGTCGCACTGCAGTGGCCAGCAGGGCCGGGTCACGGGCCCGCAGTCCCTGGATGTTGGCCTCGATCCAGTCAAAAAACGCCATGTCGGCGATCGGACCGTATTTGATGATTTCGGCCAGGCCCGCACTCAGCTCGCGTTCGGGCAGGGTCTTGAGCGTGTCCAAGTCAGCCACCACCAGCTGGGGCTGGTAAAAAGCGCCAACCATGTTTTTGCCCAACGGGTGGTTGATGGCGGTTTTGCCGCCCACGCTGCTGTCCACCTGCGCCAGCAGCGTGGTGGGCACCTGCACAAAGGGCACACCACGCATGTAGCAGGCGGCGGCAAAACCGGTCATGTCGCCCACCACGCCACCGCCCAAGGCGTAGAGCACGGTTTTGCGGTCAGCGGTGCTGCCCAGCAATTGGTCGTAAATCAGGTTGAGGGTGGCACCGTCCTTGTATTGCTCGCCATCGGGCAGCGCCAGCACCTGCACCTGTTTGTAGAGCGGAGAAACGGCTTGCACCAAGCGCTGGGCATACATGGGGGCCACCGTGGTGTTGGTGACGATCAGCGCCTGAGCGGCCCGGGGACAAGCCGCGTAAGTGGCGGAGTTGCCCAACAGGCCGGGGCCGATGGCAATGTCGTAGCTGCGGTCGCCCAGGTCAATGGACACGGTTTGCGCGGCCGCGTGGGACTGGCCGGGCACGAAGGGGGTGAGGCTGGCGTTCATCCCCCGAAGTTTAGAGGGCAAGGCATACTGTGCAGCCATGGTCCGGCCACACACGCCCAGGGCCGACTGATGAAAGCCCCCGCATGGAAAAACTGCGCATCGACAAATGGCTGTGGGCCGCCCGGTTTTACAAAACCCGCTCACTGGCCACCGACGAAATCCACAAAGGCCGCGTGCAGGTCAACGGCCAAGACGCCAAGCCCTCGCGCGAGATAAAGGCCGGCGACACCGTGCGCCTGCGCTCTGGCCCGGTGGTGCGCACCGTTGAAGTGTTGGCCATCAGCGCCGTGCGCGGCCCTGCCCCCGAGGCGCAAACCCTGTACGCCGAAACCCCCGACAGCCTGGCCGAGCGCGAACACGCCGCCGAACAGCGCCGCCTGGCCCCCGAACCCGCCCACACCCAACCCCAGGGCCGCCCCACCAAACGCAACCGCCGCCAACTGCAGCACCTGGGCCAAGGCCCCGTGCCGTGGGACGACCGCTGGAGCGCCTCCCTCCAACCTTGATCCCCCACACCCCATGTTCAACTGGTTGAAAAAATGGAGGGGCACCACACCGCCCACCCCCTCACCGGTCACAACCGACGCCACCACCGAGCGGCCCATCGCCGATTGGGCCCCCGGCGGCACCGGCGCGGCCACCTTCAACGTGCAAACCGCCACCATGCGCTGGGTGTTCAGCCTGGGCACCGTGGGCGGCCCCCCACTGTCACTGGGCGGGTTGGCCGACGCCATTGAACGCATGAGCCTGGACACCACCCGCGCCGCCGACTGGGTGCCCCGTGTGCCCAGCGTGTTACCCGGCCTGCTGAAAAGCCTGCGCGACGAACACAACGCCGACCGGGACCTGGCCCAACACATTGCACAAGACGCGGCACTGATGGCCGAAGTCCTGAAAGAAGCCAACAACACCCAGCACCCACACGCCACCACCGTCACCCAAACTGCCGAAGCCCTGCACCTGTTGGGCCACCAAGGCCTGCGCCTGCTGATCGCTCGCGTGGCGTTCCGCCCCGTGCTGGGTGACGATGCAGGGCCACTGATCCGCGCCGGGGCACCCAAGGTGTGGTCGCTGGGTGAAGCCTGCGCCGAATGCAGCAAAGCCCTGGCCCCGGCACGGGGGGTAGACCCCTTCGAGGCTTTTCTGGCAGGCTTGTCACTGCAAGTGGGCCACCTGGTGGCCCTGCGCATGGCCGACCGCGTGGCCCACCTGGCCCACCCCGACCCCCACGGCCTTGGCCCCCGCAGCGTGCCCGTGGGAGAGGCCAACACCCACGCCAGCGACAACCACGCCGCACAAGACATGGCGCAAGCCATGTCCATCCTGTCGCACCGCGTGGCCGCCCGCTGGGAACTGCCCGACAACGTGGTGGGCGCCATCACCGCCCAGGCCGACCCCATGGCCCAAAGCCGCTGGCCCGCCGCAGGCGAACTGCTGGGCGTGGCCCAGGAAGCCGCCCGTTTGCGCGTGCTCGACCAGGCCGGCAAGCTGCCCGCCCCGCTGGCCCACTGCTGCCTGTATTTGCCCGACGACGCCCAGGCCTGGCTGCTGACACCGCTCAAATCCAAAAACTGACCTTGCTCGCCCAAGCCTGTGCCCCACCCCAGCGACACCCTGCCCACCCCAACCCGGCGCATTGCCCACCTGGACATGGACGCGTTTTACGCGTCCGTCGAGCTGCTGCGCTACCCACAGCTCAAAGGGCTGCCCGTGGTCATTGGCGGCAGTCGGCGACGGGCAGACGACGCGCTGCTGCAAGGGCTTGAGCCCGGTCAACCCCTGTCAGCCATTGCGCTCGACGCTTTCCCGCGTTTGAGCCGCTACACAGGCCGGGGCGTCATCACCACCGCCACCTACGCCGCGCGGCAATTTGGCGTGGGCTCGGCCATGGGGTTGATGAAGGCCGCCAAACTGTGCCCCGATGCCATCCTGCTGCCCGTGGACTTTGACGAATACAAGCGCTTTTCGCGCGCGTTCAAAGCCGTTGTCACCGACATCGCACCCGTCATGGAAGACAGGGGCGTGGACGAGGTCTACATCGACTTCACCGCCGTGCCCGGCGGCCAGCGCGAAGGCGGTCGCGTGTTGGCGCGGCTCATTCAAAAAAGCATTTTTGACACCACTGGCCTCACCTGCTCGGTGGGCGTTGCCCCCAACAAACTGCTGGCCAAAATGGCCAGCGAGTTCCACAAACCCAACGGCATTGCCGTGGTGCACCACACCGACCTGCAGCCCCTCATCTGGCCCCTGCCCGTGCGCAAAATCAACGGCATTGGCCCCAAGGCCGACGCCAAGCTGGCGGCCCACGGCATCCACACCATTGGCGAACTGGCCGCGCACGACCCCGCCTGGCTGCGCGAACACTTCGGCCCCACCCACGGCACCTGGCTGCACGAGGCCGCCTGGGGCCGAGACGACCGCCCGGTGGTGACCGAAAGCGAGCCCGTCAGCATCAGCCGCGAAACCACCTTCGAACGCGACCTGCACGCCGTGCGCGACCGCGCCGAACTGGGCGGCATCTTCACCCGGCTGTGCGAACAACTGGCCGCCGACCTGGCGCGCAAGCGCTACGCCGGGCGCACCGTGGGCATCAAGCTGCGTTATGCCGACTTCAAAATCACCACCCGCGACCACAGCCTGCCCACCCCCGTGGCCAGCGCCGCCGAGCTGCGCCAGGCCGCCGGCCAGGCCCTGAAACGCGCCCCGCTGCAACGCCCCATCCGCCTGCTCGGCGTGCGCGTGGGCAACCTGTGCAAACTCGGGGCCGACGGCCAACCGCTGCCCAACCTTGCGCAAACCCAAAAAAACAAGTCAAAAGTGCCTCCAGCGCTTGATGGTATTGCCCAGACAGCTCTTCTTTTTTAACCCATTCAGCATGTCAGACACCCCGCCCGATCACGCACCCAGCCCCGCGCCCCAACCCGCTGCGCCAAAAAAGCAGGCCCACAACCCGCTGCACGGCCTCACGCTCGAAGCCATCGTCACCGCGTTGCAAGCCCATTACGGCTGGCCCGGCCTGGCCCAGCGCATACCGCTGCGCTGCTTCGAAAAAGACCCCAGCGTCAAATCCAGCCTGAAGCTGCTGCGCCAAACCCCCTGGGCACGCGACAAGGTGGAAAGCCTTTACCTCTTCATGCTGCGCGAGCAGCGGCGCAACGGCGGGCGCTGACCGCAGGCCCCCAGGGCCTGGCCGGTTCATGACCCTGCGGGCGAAAGGGGAATCTGAATCCAACGCGGCGCCCCCCGCGTACCGGACGCAGGAAGCATTTGTTCAACCCCACACCGAAAGAGCCGCGCCGTGCCCGCCACCGCCACCGTGCCCATCACCGCGCCCCCCCAGAGCGACACCCATCTGATGGCCCTGCTCGAGCGCGTGGCCCAGCAAGACACCGCCGCCTTGAAACACCTGTACGACCACGTCAGCGGCAAACTCTACGGCCTGGCCTTGCGGGTGGTGGGCAATGCCGAGGCCGCCGAAGATGTGCTGCAACACACCTTCATGCAGGTGTGGCGCACCGCCGCCGACTACCGTGCCACCCTCAGCCCCCCCATGGCCTGGCTGTGCCTGATCGTGCGCAGCCGCGCGCTGGACCACCTGCGCCGGCACGCCGCCGAGCGCGGCAACGCCCGCGTGGAATGGGACGACACCCTGGCCGACACCCTGGCGGGCGACGGCCCCACCCCACAAGACGCCGCCCAGGCCAGCCAGGCCGCCCAAGCCCTGCACCGCTGCCTGGCAGGGCTGGACAAGCGCCAGCGCGAGGTGGTCAGCCTGGCCTACCTGCGCGACCTCAGCCACAGCGAACTGGCCCAGCAACTGCAACTGCCGCTGGGCACCGTCAAAACCTGGATACGCCGGGGCCTGGACCAACTGCGCGGCTGCATGGCCCGTTTCGCCTGACCCCGCCCGCCCTGGAGCCCCCGCCATGGACATTGCCCGACACCCCGACCTGCTCGACCGCCTGGCCAGCGCCCACGCCCTGGGCACCCTGCGCGGCGGCGCCCGCCGCCGGTTTGAAACCCTGGCCCGCCAGCGCCCCACCGTGCGCGCCGCCGCCCTGCTGTGGCAGGAACGCGTGGCCGGGCTGACCGAGCTGCAAGCCCCCGCCACGCCCTCGCCCCATGTGTGGACACGCCTGCACAACCTGGTGCAGGCCGACCTGGCTGAGCGCCGCCAGAGCCGTCACAACCGCCCATACCGGCCCACCGCCGAGCCCGTGTTCAACGGCGGCTGGTGGCGCAGCCTGGCGCTGTGGCGCTCGCTGTCCGCGGGCGGTGCGGTGGCGCTCACGCTGAGCGTGTCCACCGGGCTGGGCATGTACGAAATGATGAACGCGCAAGTCAGCCACCTCACCGCCAGCCTGCAACAGGCCCCTCGCATCGAATACGTGGCCGTGCTGCAAGACGGCAAAACCAGCCCTGCCCTGCTGGTGACGCTGGACGTGCACAAACAACAGCTGAAACTGCAACGCGTGGGGGGCTACCAGGAAGCCGCCGACCGCTCGCTGCAACTGTGGGCGCTGCCCCCAGGCGGTGCCCCCCGCTCACTGGGCGTGCTGGGCCGCGACCAGCTGGAGCGCCTGGTGACCTCACCCGATGCGGTCAGCACCGCACCCACCCTGGCCGTGAGCCTGGAGCCCAAAGGCGGCGTGCCCAGCGAAGGCGGCCCCACCGGCCCCGTGCTGTTCACCGGCGCGGTGATTCGCAACCTGCTTTGAAGGCGGAAAAATAGCCCGAATCGTCAACGCTCGCGCGCAGCCTCCGCCCCCACCTTCATCACCGGGCTGAGCAAATACTCCAACACCGTGCGTCGGCCTTGGTGAATCTCAGCCGTCACCAGCATGCCCGGGGTCAAGCCAAGCCTGTCACCATTGGGGTTGTTCAGATGCTGCTCATTCAGCCCCACCAAAGCCCGGTAACTCAATTGCGGCTGCTGGGTCTGCTGCTGTTGCTTGGGGTCCGCAGAATCGGCGCTGAGCATCGTCACGTTACCGTCAATCAGCCCATACTTCTGGAACGGATACGCCGCAATCTTGATCTGCGCCTTCTGCCCCTGCACCACAAAACCCACATCCTCATTTGAAAGCAGCACCTCCGCCTGCAACTGCTCGTTTTGAGGCACCAAATTCAGAAGCAAACTGCCAGCCTGCACCACAACGCCTTTGCTGCTCACCGACAAGTCTTTGACCACCCCATCCGTGGGCGCAGTTATCTCCAGCAAACCCATGCGAATGGAAGATTTTTGAAGCTCCTGGCCACTCTTGTTGAGCTGGGTCAATGTTTCAATGCGCTCGTTTTCAAGCTGAGTGCGGTAGTTGGAGCGGATGGACGCCAATTTTTTGTCACTGCCCGCAATCACTGCACGCAGGCTTTGAACCGTTTCCTCCTGGGCGTTCAAATCCTGTTCGCGCTCCACAAACTCGCGCCTTTTCTCATTCGCTGCAACTTCGCCAGCAAAACCCTCCTTCAAAAGCTGGCCAAAGGCCTCCGCCGTTTGTTTGTAAATCGGCACCGTCTGGCGCAACTTGGAGAGCACTTGCAAAGCGCTTGCCAGGTCAGCGCTCGCCTTGTTGAGCGCCTCCGTCTCTTGCGCAAGGGCATCTTGGTACGACTGGCGGCGGGCGCGGAACTGCGCCTCAACCTGGGCAGCCATCAAGGCAGGCGTATCGGCCGAAGCAACGAAAGGACGGTCAGCCAACTCAGCCTCAATGCGCCTGAGGCTGAGCTGCTTGATCAACACATCCCGGCTCAGACCGCTGAACTCCGACTGCGCGAGGCGTGCATCCAATCGCAAAAGCACCTGCCCCGCACGGACGGCTTGCCCATCTTTCACCAACACGTCGAGCACCACGCCCGGCTCGGCAGGCTGCACAACTTTGGTGAAAGACTGGGGTACCAACCGCCCTTGTGCCGTCGCAATCACATCAAGCTTGGCAAAACACGCCCACAGCACAAGCAACACCAGCAAACCGCAAATGGCCAGCAAAAGCCCGCGCGGCCAGAGGGCAGGCGGGCTTTGCTGAATGGTCAGCAAATCCGCCCGAAAGTCGTGCGCCAGCGGGTCAAGCGGCATGTGCGGTGCTGGCAATTTCATCTGCCTGCTCACACCCAGCTGGGCCTTGCCAGGCCCGTCGTTTGTGCCTGGGCACCCAGCGCCTGTATGACCAACTGCTCCTGCGTCAGCGGTGCAATGGGCGTGAGCGTCGGATTCGCCCCGGTGGGCTGGTCCACCACCAAGCTGATGCCAGCTTGCAAGGCAAGCCATGGGTTGACGGGTACCGGCACATTTTGAGTCCAGCTGCGCTGGCTGCCCATCGCATTCATGGCGGCGCGAACACCGTCAACATCCAGGTTTCCGTAATCAGACTCTTGGCTTGAAGCACCATTCAGCGTGGCAAAACGCCATGCCAAATCACCGCCAAACGCATCGGTGCTGCTGCCACTGACATAGGCAGCATCCAAGCTGGCACGGCTCACCGCCCAGCCATTGGCATAGGCGGCATTGTTGGCAAATGCGGCGTCAAATGCACTCACCACCCGGGCAAAGTCCAGGATCACCACAGGCTTGTTGACAAGTTTGTCCGCACTGCCCACGTTGAAGTCGCCACCCGCAGCCCCCGTGACCATTTGCAAACGCGAAATGTTCTTGCGCAAGCCATAGTTCACCAAATACCAGTCCTTGAAAGTCATTTGGTCATCCTCCCCCATGCGCAAGACCAAATCATTTCCACTCTTGGCCAAGCTGAGATTTTCGTAGCGAATGCCCCCACCCAGGCTGAGCGTGTCGAACTGCCAGTCCTGGGTCAAATACACGTCTTGGCCATCGCCGCGATTGAAAGCAATCACATCGTTGCCGTAGCCAGCGCTGATGGTGTCATTGCCTTTGCCAGCCGCAATGAAGTCGGCACTGTTGCCCGTGTCAATCACATCATCACCCGAGCCCGCATCCACAAAATCGGCATAGTGGGTGGTGGTGATGAAGTCGCTGCCAGCCCCGGCAATGATGAGGTTGGCGCCGTCCCCCCCATCAATGGTGTCGTTCCCGGCCCCGGCTGCCAGCAAGTCATTGCCATTGCTGCCATACAGCTTGTCTGCGCCATTGCCGCCAAACAACCGGTCCTCGCCGTTACCGCCATCCAGCAAATCGTTGCCTGTGCCACCGATCAAAGTGTCGTTGCCGTTGCTGCCATACAGCTGGTCATGGCCCGCACCGCCATCCATCCAATCGTCGTCATCGCCACCCGACAAATAGTCGTTGCCCCCCTCGCCAAACAAACGGTCCTTGCCATTGCTGCCCCAGAGGTTGTCATTGCCAGTGCGCCCATACAGCACATCGTTATTGTCTCCCCCGTTGATAGAGTCATCGGCCAGGCTGCCCGTCAAGATGTCATTGGCATAGCTTCCGTTGGTTTGCACGGCATTGACGCTGATTTGACTCAAAGTGAACGTGCTGATGGCGCCATTGGCACCCGTCAGCTCAAAGCGCTCGATCACCGAGCCCCCCGTGCTGGCAAGGGCCAACTCCATGCCCTGGTCACTTCGCTCATTGCCCTCCTCATCCAGCACACTGATGAACACACGGCGCTGGCCCGTGCTGTCGGTGAACTCACGCGCCGCAAGACTGTCCAGCGTGATGCCCTGGCCAAAACGCAGCACATCGGTGCCACCGTTGGCACTGCTCTCGGCAATCACGTCACGCCCATCGCATTGGTTCCACAGGTAGACGTCGCCACCCTGCCCGCCGTCCAAACTGTCGTTGCCTGCCCCGCCAGCCAGCCAGTCACCGCCCGCAGCGCCGCTCAAGCTGTTATGGCCCGCATTGCCAATCAGCACGTTGTCAAGCTCATTGCCAAACGCCGCCAACCCAGCGCTGCCCGTGAGGAAGAGATTTTCAACATGGGCAGGCGTGACGAAAGAAACCGAGCTGTAAATGCTGTCATTGCCCTGGCCGAAGAACTCCTCCACCACATCCGCCGTGTTGTCCACCGCATAACGATCGTCGCCACGGCCACCGCGCATCACATCGGCACCCGCGCCGCCGTCGATCCAGTCGGCGCGAGACGCCCCCCTCAGGCTGTCGTTGCCTGCGGTGCCCATCACGGTCAAGGCAGGCGATGGGCTCACCACCAGGCTGAAGTCCACCACAGCACTGGCACCCTGGCTGTCTGTTGCCTGCACCGTGATCGCCAACACGCCGAGGTCTTCAAACGCCGGCTCACCGCTGAAAGTCTGCGTCGCTGCGTTGAAATGCAGCCATTCAGGCAACGCGCTGCCGTCCAAAAGCCTTGCGCTGTAGCTGAGAGTGTCGCCAGCATCGGCATCGGCAAACGTGCCCTGGGGAAGCCCGAACTCAAAAGCAACCACCTCGGTAGCCCCCTGCCCCGCCACCTCGCCCACGAGCAGCGGCGCATCGTTGGTGCCCGTGATGCTGATGCGAAGCAAGCTGGTGCCCCCCGCCGCAAACCCCGGCACGTTGTCAGACACCTCAACGGCAAACGCATCGCCCACCGTTTGACCCTGTGCCAACGCCTGCAAATCCAGATCGGCATGCGGTGTGTAGGTGTACTCACCGTTGGCGGCCAGGTTCAGCAAACCATATTGGCCCGCATAGCTGCCCGCGTTCGTCACCGACAACACGTTTTCGGCATCAGGGTCACGGTCATTGGCCAACACATTGCCACTCAAAGCCGCAGCGGTGGCGCCGTCTTCCGTCACGGCAACCGCGTCATCCAGCACAGTGGGCGCGGTGTTGAGCGACATTTCGTTCAACACAATGGTGCGCCCATCCGCAAACGCAATCGCATTCACGCGCTGGGCTCCTGGGCGCAAGCCGGGGTCAGGCAAATACCAATCCTGCAACACCACCCGGTCTGCCGTGGACTGTCCATTCAGCGCAAAGTCCAGTATCAGGTCGCGCCCCACCAGGCTCAAGCTGATGTCACCCGCCCCAATGCCCGCTCCCAGCACCAAGGTGTTGTTGCCCTGGTTGTCAACCAGTGTGTCCACGCCATCGCCACGGTTGAACACATAGCGGTCGTTGCCCTCCCCGCCCATCAGCGTGTCGGCCCCCAGGCCACCATCCAGCGTGTCGTCGCCCGCCAAACCCAGCAAAATATTGGCCGCACCGTTGCCAAGCAACACGTTGTCAGCGGCGTTGCCCGTGCCACTGATAGCCGCATCGCCCGTGAGGGTGAGGTTTTCAATCAAGGTGTTGTGGCCCGCACCCAGGTCAAAGTGAATGCTGCTGCGCACCGTGTCAATGCCCCCCGCATCACCCGTGCCCCAGACCAGCTGCCCCTGGGCATCCACTTGCCCGCCCACGGTTTCATCCACCTGGTCAAGCACGTCATCCACCTCATAGGAGTCATTGCCCGCCCCTCCCTGCATGATGTCAGCGCCCTCACCGCCCGACAGGTAGTCCGCACCAGCGCCGGCATCCAGCAAGTCATTGCCCGCCATGCCCAGCAACTCGTCATCGCCTTCGCCGCCAAAAAGCGCGTCCCAACCGGCTTCGCCAAACAACTGGTCATTGCCCGCATCGCCAGATATCACATCGTTGCCATCGCCGCCGCTGATGAAATCATTGCCCCCGCCACCAAAGGCCACGTCATTGCCGTCTTCGAGCATGACCAGATCGTCGCCAGCAGCACCATCCGTGCCATCGCCGTCGCCAAACACCACGTCATTGCCCGCGCCTGCGAAAACCGTGTCGTTGCCCGCGCCAGCCGTGACCACATCATTGCCCGCACCGCTGTAAACCCAGTCATTGCCCGCACCGCTCTCCACCAGATCGTCGCCCCTGTCGTCCACGATCACATCGTCGCCAGCGCCCGTGGTGAAGCGGTCATTGCCGTTGGTGCCCAACACCAGGTCCTTGTCCACCGTGCCAGCAAACTCAGAACCACGCGCCACCGTTGCGGCAGGCACGTTCACCGTGCTGGTGGTCGTGCTGCCATCAGCAAGGGTCTGCGTGATCTGCGTTTGGTTGCTGTAGCGCAGCGTCACATCGGCCACGGCCAGTGTGCTGCCATCGGCCTTGAGGGCGCTGCCGGTGCCATGCACCGTTTGCCCGTTGACCACGCGAAATTGCCCGTCCGTGGCCAAGCCAATCTCCACGATCCCCAGCGCATCCAGGCCTTGAAACTCACCGGCATCCGTGATGCCATTGCCGTTGAAGTCTTGCCACACCCCGAATTGGCCCCACTTCTCATCCAGCGCCGAGAATTTGCCATCGCCATTCGTGTCAAAAGCCGCCTTGAGCGCGGCCAAGTCGGTTTGCTGGTCGGCGGCGTAGGGCACAAAGCTGATCTCGTCAAACCGGTCAATCTTGCCGTCTCCGTTGCGGTCATAGGCCAGCAGGCCATCCACCGTGCCCCCCGCGCCAGGCGCCGTCCAGGCAATCTTGCGCTTCCAGCCATCACCGTTCACGTCAAAAAACACCTGGCTGTCGTCCACATCGGTGAAGTGGAACCCATCACCATCCATATCGATGGCAATAGGCTTCTTGCCGCCTGAACTCGATATATTGGGGTCGGGCCGCGGCCCAAAATGCGGCACCGCCACATCTTGGTAGGTCACCGACCCTTGTGCGTCCGTCACCTTGACCCTGAACACATCCGTCAACTGCCCCTCGCCCCGCGCAGCATCATCGGTTTCAACGTTTCGGTATATCAATTGCCCCCGGACATCGACGTCCACAAACCGGTTGCCGGTGTATTCAAATCTGCCGGTTTGCGCATGGATGCTTGCCGTCCCGTATACCCCCTGCGATGCAATGGCATAGGTGAATTGGTGGGTCCCATCTGCATCAGTGGCAGACACATACCCATCGTTCCAGGCAACCGTCTGAAGCACCCTGTCTTGCAACACCAAACCGGGTTGGGCCTCAATGCGAAACCGTTGCCCATCCAGCGTAAGGCTCACAGCGTCGGGGCCATAGAAAACGCCATTTTCGAACCCACCCCTTCGAGCGTATTCCTGATCGAAATAGGTTTTTGGAATTTTGGTGTCCTCAGGCTCACTCCAAATGGCAACGTAATCGTCAGCCAAAGGCTCATCGCGAAGCCACCGCCGCCCTACAACGGTGTAATAAGGGCTGACAAATGGCAAACCAATGTCTTTCGTGGCCGTAATCTCTTCCCGTTCACCATCTGTCCCACGCCCATACTCGGTGATCGTGGTCAACACGCCCCAGCCATAAATCGACTTCTGGTCCAGCTGCACCGACACCGTCGCCAGATCGTTCACCGCCGACACATTCAGCGTCACCCGCGCCACCTGCTCTTCGCCCAGCGCATTGCGCACCGTGTAATTGAAGCCACCCGTGCCATTGAAGTTGGCGGCCAACTCGTAGCTGACGTTGCCCTCGGGCGTGAGGCTCAGGCTGCGCAGGCCCGTGCTGCCTGCAAAGTCCACCGCGCTGATCGCCAGGCCTGCAGCCTGGCCCAAGGCAGCGCCCCAGCGGTCGTTGTCCAGCAAGCCACCCACGCCGTTGGCGGCGTTGCCATAGGCCAAAATCGTTTGCTTCACGAACCCTTGGGTGTTCGGGTTCCATTCGGTCGCCACACCATCCTCATACAGCGCAGCGGCAGGCGTGCCAATCGTCTCCCCGGCCACCAGAAACGGCGCGGGCTTGACATCAATCACCCACGGCGTCTCGGCTGTTGCGCCAGCAAGGTCCGTGGCCTTCAGGCTGAGATTGAGCAGGCCAGACTGGCCCAGCGGCGGCGTGCCATAGAAGGTGCGCGCTGCGGCGTCAAACGCCAGCCAAGACGGCAGCGCATTGCCATTGGCCAGCCTGGCCGACCAAGCCAACGCATCGCCCGCATCCACGTCCGTGAACAATTGGGCCGGCAACACATAGCCAAACGGCTGCCCCGCCGTGGCCTCGGGTATGCCCAGCACCGCGCTGACCACCGGTGTGTCGTTCACATTGGCCACGGCCAGCGCCAGGCCCGCCTGAGCACTGGCGCCCTCGTTGTCCGTGGCCGTGATCACCACCGCCAGCGGCCCCACCTGCGCATTGCCCGGCACACCGCTGAACGTGCGCGTGGCCGCATCAAACTGCAGCCAATCGGGCAGCGGGCTGCCATTGGCCAGCCGTGCCGCATAGCGCAGCACATCGCCACGCACTGCATCTGCATCGGCAAACATGCCTTCAGGCAAGGTGTAGCGAAACCCGGCATCTTCCTGCGCCACGGCACCTGCTGGCGGCAACACCAGCACCGGCGCGCTGTTGGGCGGCAACGGCAATGGCGCCACCTCCACATTCAACGCCACCGTGGCCGTGGCCCCCGCCCCATCGGTGGCCACGACACTCAAGCCCTGCAGGCCCAGCGCGTCATCCGGCGGCGTGCCCCAGAGCGTGCGCGTGGCCGCATCAAACTGCAGCCAAGCGGGCAACGCGCCACCATCGGCGCGGCGCACGCTCAGCGCGAGTGCATCCCCCACATCCACATCCGCAAACAAATCCGCAGGCAACACATAGCCAAACGCTTGCGTGGCCGTCGCCGTTGGTTGCCCCACACTCCCCGTCACCACCGGTGCATCGTTCACATTGCGCACGGTGATCTCAAACACATCACTGGCCGTGGCCCCACTGCGGTCCGCCGCCATCACGCGCAGCGCCCACGTGCCCACCTGCGCATTGCCTGGCCGCGCCGTGAGCTGGCGTGCCACGGGGTCAAACACCAGCCAATCAGGAAGCTGCTGCCCATTGGCCAGCGCAACGGTGTGGTTCAGGCTGTCGCTGGTGTTGATGTCCGTGAACGCACCCGCTGGCACGCTCCAAACAAGTTGGGTGTCTTCATCCATCTGCACGTCGCCGATGGCTGCCGCGCTTTGCGGCGGGGTGTTGACCGGGGGCAGGCTGGCACCGTCGCTCTGTATCTGCGTGATGAGCACCTCGCTGCGCCCCGTGCTGTCATCGATGCGAATGCCCGAGCCCACCGGCGTGTAGCGGGTGCCCTCGTTGTTGGCGTCCAGCGTCAGGGTCTTGATGTTTTGATAGGAAATTTGCCCATTGGCCACCCCGCTGCTGCGCAAACCGGTATCGAATTCATACCGGTTGTTGGCGTAGTCGATGGCGGTAATGCCCCAGTCAGCCAGGCTGTTGAGCTCCAGCGTGTTGTTGCCGTTGACCAGCCCCTGGTCTTGCACCGTGGCACTTTGTGGCCCGGCTGCGGTGCTCAACACGGTGGCCTGGGTGTTGTCTCCGTCCTGGTTGAGGTCTTGCCAAACTTTGAGCTGGCGGTAGATGGGGTCGCTGGCGTCTATGCGCCCATCTGCGTTGGCATCCCAAGTAACGAGGGAGCGCAGGCCTTTGGCGGGGTCTGCCACCAGGGGGTTGCTGAGCAGCTCCGTGCCGCTGTCCACGCTTTGGTTGAAGTCGCGGTCCAGCACCAGGAAGGCGTCGTTGGCCTTGACCCAGGCAGTTGGCTTTTGGAAACCAAGGCCGTCCCAGTTGAAGCTGACTTGCGACTCCCCCAGGGCGCTGGTGCTGATGTGGCCGTCTCCGTCCACATCAAGCGCCACGGGCATGAAGTGGCCCACGCGTTTGTGTTGGGCCTCCTGGCTCGTGGGGTTGGCTTGTGCGTAGGCGCTGTCCAGAGCC